>NZ_CP135079.1:6000000-6300000 GCF_032121415.1 Streptomyces parvus
CAGATAGCCGCGCAGCGGGTCCCACAGGGCGGCGGGGAAGGGCTCGGCGGGGACGTCGAAGAGCAGGCCCTCGCTGGAGCCGAGGAAGTAGATGTGGAACATCAGGACCAGCTCGGCGGCGGACAGTTCGCGCGGGTCGGCGAAGAAGCTGCGGGAGAAGACCTCGAAGGCCAGGTGGTGGGCGGCCTCCGGGAAGCGGATGCGGGCGAGGAAGTCGTGGGCGCTGACCCCGTCGAGTTGCTCGTAGACCTCCGGCACCCGCACGTCCAGCAGCGGCAGCGCGGCGCGCGGATCCATCCTGGCCAGGTCGCGGACGCCGAAGGTCGGGCTGAGCGCGACGAACCCGAGAGCGCTGAACGGCGGGGTGCGCGGGACGCGGGCGAAGCTGTCGTGCAGTCCGGAGCTGTGCCGCAGGGGGTAGTCGGGCAGCGGGGTCAGTGAGTCGAGGCCGGGGTCGACCCGGCGCAGCAGCCCGCGCAGGTTGTAGTACTGACGGAAGAAGGCGTGGAAGCCGCGGCTCATGGTGACGGTCGAACCGTCCGCGAGCCGGGTCGGCCACCCCGCCAGCCGCCCGCCGAGATCCGGCTCGCTCTCGTAGAGGGTGACACGCACGCCTCGCTCGGCCAGTCCGGTGGCCGCCGCGATCCCGGCGACGCCGCCGCCGACGACCGTGGCGGTGGGGGCCTCGCCGGTGAAACGGGCCCGGCCCCCGGGCGCGTGGACCACGGCGGCCCGCCGGTCCCTGCCGTGACGGTCGCCCGGGCCGTTCCGCCTCGACGCCATCACGCCTCCCGCGCGGTGCGGCCGACGAAGGTGTGCGTGATGCCGGTCTGCCAGCCGGGCAGCGGCAGGGCGCGGACGTCCCGGAACCCGGCCTCTCGTAGCCGTCCGGCGAACTCCGGAGCCGTGTCGAAGGCGTTCACGCTCTCCTGGAGGTGGCGGTACAGCCGCGCGTCGCCGGTGAGCCGGCCGGCGGGCCGGATGACCGTCGAACAGACGGTGTTCCAGACGGCCCGGTCCACCGGTGATCCGCCGAGCGCGTACTCGTGGACGGCGAGCCGGCCGGAGGGGACCAGCAGACGGCGCACCAGGCGCAGGACCGCGTCGGCGTCCTGGACGTTGCGGAAGAGGTAGCCGGCGAACACCGCGTCGAAGGAGCCCGGCGCCAGCCGGTCGGCCAGCGCCTCCGCCGTGGCGTGGACGAACTCGACGTGCGTCAGCCGGGGTTTGGCCGCCGCCCGCTCCAGCATGCCCGCGGAGGCGTCGACACCGGTGACGCGGGCGAGCGGGGCGACGTCGACCAGCGCCTCGGTGGAGGCGCCGGTGCCGCATCCCAGGTCCAGGACGCGCAGTCCCGCACCGCCGTCCGCCAGGCCGAGCCGCCGTGCGGAGCGGCGCAGATGCGCGTGGTAGCCGGGGCTGGCCGCGACGAGCCGGTCGTAGGCCGCGGAGCCCCGGTCGAAGGCTTCGGACAGTGCGTCACCGCGCAACAGGGTCATGAGCTGCTCTCTTCCGGACGGGCGGGTGGGGGCGGCAGTGGCCGGGGTGGACGGCGGGGGATGAAGGGGAGTTCGGCGACGGTCCGCAGCATCGGAGCGACGGGTGTCCGCGCCCCGATGAGCAGGTCCTCGTGCCACCGGGACCCGCCGTCCAGGAAGGCCAGCAGCCGTTCGGCGGGTACCCCGCGGAAGAGGCGGCCGAAGAAGTCCGGGCCGTCGATCCTGCCGGTGTCCAGCGCCCGCAGCATCACCGCGTCCATCGCCCGCGCCCTCAGCCGGTGGGCAGGTGGCACCCTCAGGGGCTGGCCCGAGCGCAGCCGGGCGGCGGCGGCACGGCTCTGCCGTTGGATCGCGGCGAAGGTGTACCCCGTCGAGGGGCGGGTCGCGCCGCCCGCGGTGCCGATGCGATACACCGAACGCCCCACGCGGCGCGGGAAGCGGCCGTCGGTCATGGGGATGACACCGTGCTCGCGCGCCGTCACCTCGAACGCCCCCAGGCCGAGGATTTCCCGGGTGTACCGGTCCAGGGCCCGCCGGTAGCCGTCGGAGGTCAGCGGCGCGGGGGAGAACTCCGTGTACTCGACGAGCGCGGTGTGCGGATCGAGCGGCAGGACGTATCCGAAGGACAGGCCCCGCTCGGGCTGGGGTGTGCGGAAGTCCATCAGGTCCGGTACGGCCGGGTCGAACACGGGCCGTTCGGTGGCGACGAACCAGCCGGAGAAGTGCTGGAGCAGGGTGGTGCGGGCGGGCGGCAGAACCCGGGGCGGCCGGGAGTCGAACACGTACCGACCACGGACCAGGGCGCGTTCACCGGCACCGTCCCGGACGCGGACCTCGGCCCCGCCGCCGCGGAGGTCGTGCACCGAACTCACCGTGGCCGACACGCGGCGCACCCCGGGCGCGCCGGAGAGCCGCCGGTCCACGAGGGCCTCGAAGTCGTCGGAACGCAGCATCTTGTAGCGCAGCCGCGGCAGCCGGGCCACCACGGTCCCCCCGTCGGCGGTGCGCACCCGCAGCCGGGACCAGGAGGCGGCCAGCGACGCGTCGTAGGGCCCCTGCTCCGGCTCCCAGAAGCACCAGGTCCGGCGCGGCGGACTCAGCCGCCCCGGAGGCGCGTCGACGAGAACGACGGACAGAGGGCGGCCGCCCGGCGCGCACAGGTGGTGGGCCAGGCTGAGACCGGCCGCCCCGGCCCCGACGATGACCGCATCGACGTCGGCGAAATCAGCTGGCACGGCACCCTTCCCGACGGACATCGGGCCACGCCCGCAATCCGACTCCGCTTACCCACGCAAGTCATACATAGTCAGACGCGGGTGTCGCGCGGCATGACACGCCCGGAAGAGCACTTCTCCCTGATGCGGACCGGTCCTGACCCCCAACGGCGCGGGGCCCGCTCCCGCTTCGCGCACGGCCCGCTTCACCATGGCTCCCCAGGACGGGGCGTCACGGTGGCAGGCGGCGGCTCCTGGGCGCGGCGAAGGTAGCGGCGGCCGGTCAGACGGTGATGTTGCGGTCCACGTATTCGAAGACCGAGCCGTCCGGGTGGAGTGCGATGAGGTTGCGGCCCGCCGGGGTCGGCACCGGTCCCGCGATGACGCGTGCGCCCGCCCGGGTCAGCGCCTCGTTCGCCTCGTCGACGTCCTTGACTGCGATGGTCGCCCCCACCTTGCGCAGCACCTCCAGCTCCGACTCCGGCCCGCTCATCAGCAGGAAGCAGCCGATCGCGGCCACCGACACCCCACCGCGCTCGAAGCGCAGTGCCGACGTGCCGGTCAGCCCTTCGTAGAAGGCCACCGCGGCCTCCAGGTCGTCGACGCAGATACGCAGCGTGGCTCCGAGGATCTCCATGCGTACGAGGGTAGTTGGCGGCCGCGACCGGTGTGATCGATTCCGGGCGGGCCGGAGCCCCGCTTCACCTCACACCCGGCACAGCACCTCACCGTGGGGGACCATGAACCAGCCGTCGTCCTCCCCGCCCCAGGAGCGCCACGCCCCGGAGATCTCCGTGAGCTGCTCGGCGCTCGCGTGGCCGCCCGCCACCGCCAGCTCGGCGTAGACGGAGTCCGTCGTACGGTCCGCCCACAGGCCGCTCCACCAGGCGCGGCTCTCCGGGGTGGCGAAACACCAGGCGGCCGCGGTCGGGGCGATGTCGGTGAACCCGGCCTGCCGGGCCCAGGAGAGGAGGCGGCGGCCGGCGTCGGGCTCGCCGCCGTTGCCACGGGCCACCCGCCCGTACACCTCCTGCCACACGTCGAGGCCGGGGGTCTCCGGATACCAGGTCATCGCCGCGTAGTCGCTGTCGCGGGCCGCGACCACGCCGCCGGGCCGGCAGACCCGCCGCATCTCGCGCAGCGCCCGGACCGGGTCGCCCACGTGCTGGAGCACCTGGTGGGCGTGGACCACGTCGAAGGAGTCGTCGGCGAACTCCAGGGCGTGCACGTCGGCCACGGCGAACTCGACGTTCTCCAGGCCCCGTTCGGCCACCACCGCGGCGGCCTGGTCGAGCACGCCACTGCTGGCGTCCACCGCGGTGACCCGGCCCGGTGCGACCAACGCGGCCAGATCGGCGGTGATGGTCCCGGGGCCGCAGCCGACGTCCAGCACGGCCAGACCGGGGCGGAGTTCGCCGAGGAGGTAGGCGGCCGAGTTGGCGGCGGTCCGCCAGCGGTGCGAGCGCAGGACCGACTCGTGGTGTCCGTGCGTGTACACGGCGGTGTCCTTCGGCATGACGTGACGCCCTCTCCCTCTCCCGGAAGCCCCGCGCCGACGGGCGCGGTGACGGAACCACCGTACGCCGTCATGTCGGATGGTGAGATAGGCGTCTTGCTATGCGGACTTGCGCTCCTGGAGTGTCAGACCTGCATCGGGCAGTAGACCGTCAGCGCTTCCGGCAGCTTGTCGATCACCAGCTCCGTTCCCGAGTGGGCCACCTCGCCGTCGTACGCGTACGGAGTCCCGGGCGCGAGTCCGCCGATCCGCACCCGGCGCCGCCGGACGGCGGCATGGGCGGGGGAGCGGGTCAGCGGTCCCGCCACCGCCGCCGCCAGCAGGCGCAGCGCGGGCCCCCGCCCGCCGTGCACCACCCGGACGTCCAGCAGTCCGTCGGCCAGGTTGTGGCGGCGGCCCGGGGCGGGGCCCAGCCGCCGGAACAACCCGTTGCCGACGAAGACCAGCCACAAGGGACGCCTGCGGCCCTGGAACTCCGCCTCCAGCGGTCGCTGGCCGCGCAGCACGTGGAACGCCGCGAGCACGCCCGCGGGCCAGCCGCCGATCCGCGGCGACCAGTGTTCGCGGGTGCGCACCAGTTCCGGATAGGCGCCCAGCGAGAAGGCGTTGAGGAAGTACCCGTCGGCTCCCTCCGCCCCCCTGGGACCCGGCCGGAAGCGGCCGAGGTCCACGCGGATGGCGTCGCCCGCGGTGAGGGCGGCGGCGGTTTCGTGGACGGTCTCGATGCCCAGGTCGTAGGCGAAGTGGTTGAGCGTGCCGCCGGGGAAGACCGCCAGGGGCATCCCGTGCGTCGCGGCGACGGAGGCCGCCAGGTTCACCGTGCCGTCGCCGCCGCAGACGCCCAGGGCCCGGCCGCGGCCGGCCGCCTCGTCGAAGGCCGCCGGCAGATCGGCGGGTGCGACCTCCATGACGGTCGCCATCGGCAGCGCCTCGCGCACCAACGACGCGGTCGCGGTGGCCGTACCGGACGCCCGGTTCACCACCACGACGAGATCCTTGCCGGCGGGCAGCGCCGGGGCCTCGCCCGGCGGCCGGCCGGGCGCGGGGAGCTGGCCCCGGGTGGGGACGACCCCGCGCAGGGCGAACGCGGCTCCTATGCCGAGCGCCGCACCCGCGAGCACATCGCTCGGGTAGTGGACCCCGGTGTAGACGCGGGAGGCCGCCACGGCCGCCGCGACCGGGGCCACGACCGCGCCCCAGCCCTTGGACTCCAGGGCCACCCCGGTGGCGAAGGCGGCCGCCGACGCGGCGTGGCCGGAGGGGAAGGAGGTGGTGACCGGCTGCCGCTTGAGCTGCCGCATCACCGGCACCGCGTCCAGTATCGGCCGGTCACGGCGCACCGCGCCCTTGCCGACCGTGTTGATCGCCACCGAGGCCACGGCGAGGGACGCCACCCCGCGCAGCGCGGCCCGACGCGAACGCGCGCTGCTGCCGAGGGCCGCGATCCCGGCCGCCGTCCCGAACCAGAGCAGCCCGTGGTTGGCGCTCCGGCTCAGCCGGGGCAGCAACGGATCGGCCCCCGGCCAGTGCCGGTCCGCGACGCTCCGGAAAACGGCCAGGTCGCGCCCCTGCAGCCAGCCGCGCAGCCGGGCGACGGCGGGAGCGGAGGAGGCGGTGGGTGAGGTTCTCGGTGTGGACATGGGTCAGCGAATACCCGTCCGGGCCGCGCTGAACCAGCAGGCGCGCTGAGACTCCGGCCACGGGCCACCACCGGCCGGCGGAGCAGCCGAGGCGGTGACACCCCTGGCGCGGGCGGTCGATTGGGCGGGCGGGACGCCCGGAACCTCCGTATAAAGAAGCCAGCGGCCGTCTGCCCGGGCAGCCGGACCCCGGGCACCGGGCGAGTCCGGCGGGGCGGGGCGGGACGCGAAGGCGTGGAGACGCGGAGCGACGAGCGGCGGAGGAGGCCCGGATGCAGGGGACCGACGACCCCGGCCCGGCGGGGGAGCGGGCCGCCGGGCAGGACCCGGCCCGCGCGCAGGAGGGCCGGCCCCGCCGGCCAGATGACCGGGCCGCCCGCGCCCAGGACGACCCGGCCCCCGAGCCCGGTCGGCCGGCCGCCCCCACGCACGAGGATCACGGCCCCGTCCGTTACGGGCCGCCCGCCCCCGACCCCGGCCTGCCGGTCCTCCCTGAGCTGGCCGCCGTGCTCGCCGAGGCCTCCGCCCGTACCCGCCCCGAGCCCCCCGGTGGCGGGCCGGACCTGCGTGAGGCGGCCCGGGGCTACTGGGACCGGCGTGGGCTGCACGGGGTGGCGGGCGGGATCGCCGCCGCACCCGGGGCCCAGCCGCTCCTGCTGGCCCTCATCGGCGCACACGGCGGGGACGTCCTCATGCCGCGCCCCTGCCCCGCCGCCTGGATGCCGCAGGCCCGGCTGCTGGGCCGCCCCGCCTACCATGTGCCCACCCCGGCCGAATGCGGCGGCATCCCCGACCCGTACGCCCTGCTGGAGACCGTCCGCCGGATCCGTGCGGAGGGCGGGCGGCCGAAACTGCTGCTCCTGTCCGTCGTGGACGACCCCACCGCCACCGTCGCCCCGCCCGAGCTGGTCCGCGAGGCCTGCGAGGCGGCCGTCGACGAGGGACTGCACATCGTCAGCGACGAGACCTGGCGCGACACCGTGCACCGCCCGCACGACACCGTCCTGCTCAGCCCGGCCGAGATGTGCCCGGACGACGTGACGGTGATCGCCGACCTGTCCGGGGCCCTCGTACCCGCCGCCTGGCCGGTCGCCGTCGCCCGCTTCCCCGATACCCCCCGCGCCGCCGTCCGGCACGCCCGAACCCTGGACATCCTCACCGCACTCGGCGCCCTCGTCGCCGGTCCGGTCGCCCACGCCGCCGCCCACGCCCTGGGCGAGCCCGACTCCGTACGCGACCGGATCCGGCGGGCCGCCGCGCTCCAGACCGAGGTCGCCGCAGCCGCCCACCGCGCGGTCCTCGGCTCCGGCGCGCTGGCCCGCCCCCCGCAGGCGGGCCGCCACCTCTACGCCGACCTCGGCCCCCTCCGCTCCCGGCTGGCGGACCTGGGCGTCACGGACTCCATGGAGCTGGAGGAGTACCTCACCGACCGGCTCGGCGCCCCTGCCCCGGGCGGGCACCGCTTCGGGGACGAGCTGGGCGCCCTGCGCGTACGCCTGGGCACCGGTCCGCTGCTGGGGGCGACGCCGCAGCAGCAGACGGAGTCCCTCGTCGCGGCGAAGCCCCTGGAACTCCCGCACGTGGCGCGGGCACTGGACGGCTTCGCGGCGGTCTTCGCCGCACTGCGGTGAGTACGGCCGCCGAGGACGGCTACGAAGACGCGGGGCGAAACCGCGCCCGCAGCCTCCGCCACACCGCCGGTGCCCCGCTGATCAGCAGCGTCAGGGCGACCGCCGCGACCACTCCCTGCCACGGCTCCGGGAACAGCGAACCGCCCAGGATCCCGATCAGCTGGTACGTCGCCGCCCACGCCAGACACGCCGGAACATCGCCCCGGGCGAACTGCCGCAGCGGCATCCGGCCCAGCAGACACGCCAGCATCACCGGGATCCGCCCGGCCGGCACCAGCCGGGACAGCACCAGCACCGTCCCGCCGTGCTCCGCCAGCTTCTCCTGCGCCTGGGCCAGCCGCTCCGGCGCGGCCCGGCGGGTTATCGCCTCCAGCCACTTCGAGCCGTTCTTCGACCGCACCCCGCGCTGCCCCAGCCAGTACAGACAGACGTCCCCGAGGAACGCGGCGGCCGACGCCACCAGGAACACGAAGAGCAGGGCGAGCGGCGACGTCTGGTGGAAGGCCACCACCGCCGCCGAACTCACCAGCGCCCCGGTCGGCACCACGGGCACCAGAGACCCCAGCGCCACCAGGGCGAACAGCGTCGGATAGCCGATCGCCTGCTGGGCCGACTCGGTGGGCAGCTCCCGCACCACCTGCTGGATCTCCTGGATCACCGGCCGGCCTCCGGTCTGACCCGCTCGCCGTGCCCCAGCAGGTGCACGGCCACCTCGGGCGCCCGCTGCGCCGCGTGCCGTACGAACTCGTCGCCCGGTGCGTGGAACTCGTGCGGGCGCACCGCGTCCAGGCCGATCGGCCAGTACGTCCCGTAGTGCACCGGCACCGCCGCCCGGGGCGCGAGCCGGGCCAGCGCCTCGGCGGCACGGACCGGGTCCAGATGGCTGTGCCCCAGATAGGGTCCCCACCCGCCCACCGGCAGCAGCGCCACATCCACCCGACCCACCGCGTCGGCCATCGTGTCGAAGAGCCCGGTGTCCCCGGCGAAGTACGTCCGGGCCTCGCCCTCGACGACGTAGCCGAGCGCGGGCGACCGGTGCGGGCCGACCGGCAGCCGCCGCCCGTCGTGCAGCGCGGGAACCGCCCGCACCCGCACCTCCCCGATCCGCACCGTGTCACCCGGCCGCACCTCGGTGACGTGCAACTGCCGCACCCGCCGCAGCATCCGCAGCCCCGGCACGGCCGCCACCGCACCGCTCGGCACGATCAGCCGGCTGCCGGGAGCCAGCCGGGCCAGCGACGGCAGATGCAGATGGTCGGAGTGCAGATGGGAGACCAGCACCACCTCGGCGACCGCGGCCTCCGGCGGCGGCACCTCGCCCCGGCGCCGGCGCAGATGCGCGAAGCGGCGTACGAACAGGGGGTCGGTCAGCACCCGCACCCCCGAGTCCTCGATCGTGCAGGTGGCATGACCCCACCAGGTGACCTCCACCGGCACGTCCGCCTCCTCGCTCGGTCCCCGTCCGGTTCCTGGCCGGCCCCGGTCGGTCCTCATCCTGCCCCGTCCGATCCGCGCCACCCGGTGTTCTGCCCGCGTGGGCCGTGCCCGGGTGCGCTGCCGGAACGAGCCTATGCGCCCCCCGCACCGTCGCGCCGAGCCTTGGGCCTGTCGCCGAAGCCGCTGACCGGGAGCGACGCTGTGAAAAGCTGAAGGGCGGGCCCGGACGCACCGGGCCCGGGAGCGGAGAGGGCGTGAGGTGGACCGGCGTGGGTGACGGGAAGTGGCGTACGGCGGGCAGGGCCCTGATGCGGGTGATCGCGGTCTGGGCGGTGTCCACCCTCACCATGCTCGTGCTGGCCGGCGCCCTGCCCGACTTCCAGCTCCAGTCCGACGACGGCGACACGATCACCAAGACGGCGTTCACCGCGGCCTGGGGCGCGGGTGCGTTCGGCCTGCTCTCCGCCCTGGTGTGGCCCGTCCTCGTCCGGTCCCTGCTCGTCGTGCCCGCCCTGGTCCTCGGTGCGCTGGTCTTCTTCCTCAACGGCTCGCTGCTGCTGATAGCGCTGCGCCTGATCCCGGACGGACGCGGTGACGCCGCGCCGGAGACCGCGGTCGTCGTCGCCGCCGTGATGTCCGCCGTCGCCTCCGCCACCTCCACCGCCCTCGCCGTCCGCGACGACGAGGCCTACCGCCGCCGGCTGTCCCGGCTCGCCGACCGGCGGCGCAGACGCGGCAGATCGCCGGACCCGGCCGAACCCGGCCGCGACGGACCGCCCGGCACGGTCTTCCTCCAGCTCGACGGAGTCGGCCACGACGTGCTGGTCAAGGCGGCGGCCGACGGGCTCATGCCGACCGTCGCCGCATGGCTCGCCGACTCCTCAGGACACCGCCTCACCCCCTGGCGTACCGACTGGTCCAGCCAGACCGGCGCCAGCCAGCTCGCCCTCCTGCACGGCAGCAACCACGACGTGCCCGCGTTCCGCTGGTACGAGAAGGAGACCCGCACCGTCATGGTCTCCAGCCGCCCCGCGAGCGCTCTCGAAATGCAGCGGCGGGCCATCCGGCGCACCCACGACGGCGGCCTTCTCACCGTCGACGGGGCGAGCCGGGGGAACCTCTTCAGCGGCGGCGCCGGACAGCTCGCCCTGGTGCTCTCCATGGCCGCCCGGCGCGGCAAGGGCCGCCGCTCCCGCGCCGGATACTTCGCCTACTTCTCCGACCCGGCCAACGCCACCCGCACCGCCCTCTCCTTCGTCGCCGAGGTCCTCCGGGAGATCGGCCAGTCGTCCCGGGCCCGCGCCCGCAGGGCCACCCCCCGGGTCAAGCGCGGCGGGCTCTACCCCTTCATCCGCGCCTTCGCCACCGTCGTGGAGCGCGATGTGGTCGTCGCCGCCGTCCTCGGCGACATGTTCGCCGGACGCACCGCCGTCTACGCCGACCTCGTCGCCTACGACGAGGTCGCCCACCACTCGGGGCCCCGCAGCCGTGACGCCGAGAGGGTCCTCGTACGCCTCGACCGCTCCCTCGCCCTGATCGCCAAGATCGCCGACCACACTCCGCGCGCCTACCGGATCGTGCTCCTGTCCGACCACGGCCAGAGCCCCGGGGAGACCTTCGCGGGGAAGTACGGGCTCACGCTGAAGGACCTCGTCCGGGCGGGCTGCGGGCTGCCCGTGCCCCGCCGCGCCCAGCGCACCCGCAGCGGCTCCGAGGCCCGTGACGCGGTGCGCATCGCGCTGCACCGCCCCGTCGAGGGGCAGCAGGACGAGCACCCGGCCAAGCTCTCCGACCCCATCGTGCTGGCCTCCGGAAACCTCGGGCTGATCTCCTTCCCCGACATCGAGGGCCGCGCCACTCGCGAGCAGATCGAGCGCCGCCACCCGGCGCTGCTCTCCACGCTCGCCAACCACCCGGGGATCGGCTTCCTCCTCGTCGGCGGGGAGGACGGCTCCGTGGTGCTCGGGCGCGGCGGCGCCGAGGTCCCGGTCGCCGAACTGACGGACGACGAGGGCCCGCTCGCGGACTTGGGCATCGGGGCGGCCGACGCCGTGCGCCGTACGGACACCTTCCCGCACGTCGCCGACGTCATGGTCAACTCCATGTACGACCCCGCCACGGGCACCGTGCACGCCTTCGAGGAGCAGATCGGCTCGCACGGCGGTCTCGGCGGCGAACAGTCCCGGCCGTTCCTGCTCTGGCCGCGCGGCCTCACGGACCCGCTCGACGTCGTGGCCGCCGAGACCGCGGAGGGCGCGCCTCCGCCGCCGGGCGGCGGTCTGGTGGGCGCCGAGGCGGTCCACCGGGTGCTCACCCGCTGGCTCCAGGAGTCCTCGGGCCCCCAGGTCCCGGTGCGTGCCGAGGGCTTCGCCGGGGCCGACCTGGCGGACGAGCCGTTCCCGGCAGACACTCCGGCCCCGGCAGACGCTCCGGTTGCGGCGAAGCCCCCGACGCCGGCAGAGACTCCCGCGCCGACGGAGACGCCGGTGCGGAACGGGCTGAAAGCGGCGGGGACCCCGGCGCAGGGGAGGTCTGGGACGGCGGGGACCCCGGCGCAGGGGAGGTCTGGGACGACGGCGACCCCGGTGCCGGTCAGGCCGGATACGACCGCCTGACCGATCAGCAGCCACGCTCGGGCCGACGGCTGGGCACTCCGGGGCCCCTGCGGCTCAGGCCGACTGCCGCCGTACCAGCGCCGCCGGGAAGAGCACCGAGGGCGACGGGCCGCCCGGCTCGCCGATCTGCTTCAGCAGCAACCGGGCCATCTCCGCCGCCATCTCCTCCACCGGCTGCCGGACCGTGGTCAGCGGCGGGTCGCACGCAGCGGCGGCGCTGCTGTCGTCGAAGCCGACCACCGCGACGTCGGACGGCACGTCGCGGCCGGCCCGGAGCAGCACGGGCAGGGCCCCCAGCGCCATGAGGTCGGAGGCGATGAACACGCCGTCCAGATCCGGGCGGTCCGCCAGCAGCCGGCGCATCGCCGCCGCCCCGCCCAGATGCGTGAAGTCCCCCTCGGCGCAGGCCACGTCCTCGATGCCATGGGCGGCGCAGGCCTCCAGGAATCCGGTCAGCCGCACCTGCCCGGCAGGCATGTCCTGGGGGCCCGTGATCGTGCCGATGCGCCGCCGCCCCTGCGCGGCCAGGTGATCGGCCGCCAGCCGCGCTCCGGCGTGCTGGTCCACCTCCACATAGGCCAGCGGCGACGGCTTGTGCGGACGGCCCGCGAGGACGGCGGGCATCCGGGTCTCCTGGAGCAGCCCGGGCAGCGGGTCGTCGGCGTGCGTCGTGATCAGCACGACCCCGTCGACGTGGCCGTGCCGCAGATAGGAGAGCAACTGGCTGCGGGACGCCTCGTCGTCGGCCAGCATCACGACCATCTGGATCCCCGCCGGGCGCAGCACCTCCAGCAGTCCGCTGACGACCCGCCCGAAGTACGGGTCGGAGAACATCCGGCCGACGAACGGCTCGGACATCGGCCGCCGTTCCCGCTCGGAGACCACCAGGGCCACCGAGTCGGTGCGCCGCGTCACCAGCGAGCGCGCGGCCCGGTTGGGCACATAGCCGGTGGTCGCCACCGCCTGCTCGACGACGCTGCGCAGGGCCGGGTCCACCGTGGTCGCCCCGTTGATCACCCGGGACACCGTCGCCCGTGACACACCGGCCACGGCCGCCACGTCCTCCAAGGTCGTGGGGCGTACGGGCTGCGGCACTTCGGCTGTCATGCAGCCCTTTATACCCGCAGGCAGGCCGCCCCGTTCAGCCGAGGGCCCGCACCGCGCCCGGCAGCCGTTCCAGCTCGGCGAGGGACCTCTCGCGCGCCGTCACGAGGGCGGCGGCCAGCTTGCGGGCGTCCGCCCGGCCGCCCGAGGTGATCTCCGAACGCGACACCTGTGCGGACTGCCGCAGATGGTCCCGGATCTGCGCGAGGACGAGCCGGTCGAACGAGGGCCCCTCGGCGGCGCGGGCCGCCTCCAGGTCCCGTACCGTCACCATGCCGGGCATGTCGTGCCCCGCGTGCACATCGGTCCGGGGCAGTCCCATGCGGGTCAACAGAATTCTCAGGCGGCCGAGTTCGGCCTCCTGACCGGTGCGCAGCCGCATCGCGAAGTCGCGCACCCGCGGTTCGGCCGCCCGCTCGGCTGCCAGGGTCAGGAGCTTCACCGCCTGCTGATTCATGGGGGTCATCAGCTGGACCCAACCGGCATCGGTGGCGGTCGAAGTGGAGGTGGGGGCCGGGGCCGGGGCGCCGGTCGGTGGGGACTTGCGCGCCTGTGCCGTACGGGGCGCGGAATCCGCCGGTGAACAGCCGGCCGCGCCGCCGAGAGCCAGTGCGCCGAGCAGGACGAGGACGGCGGCCCGGCTGACCGGTGGGAGCGGGAGGTCGATGGGGTTCATGGGGTGTCCTCGTACGGGGAGGGGGAGGGCATCCGCCCCGGAGCCGACGCCCCGGGGCGGACACGGTGGTGCGTGGGGGTGGGTCGGGCGCGTTGGTGACGGGTGGTCAGGGCTTGCCGTCGAAACCGCACTTGACGATCGCGTTGATGCAGTCGCGGACGCGCTGCGCCATCTCCTCCTCCGGCCATACGTTGAAGAAGTCGCCGTGCATGGTGTAGCCGGGCCCGGACGCCAGCCGGAAGCGGGCCGGGTCGCCGTTCACCGGGTAGCGCAGCACCTGCCGGAGCTTGGGCACCGGCACCGGATGGGTGGACGGGCAGCCGCCGTTCACCGGGTAGGCCATGTGGCTCTTGTGGTCGGGGGAGTCGAGGTCCGTGCCGTTCCAGCACTGCGGGAAGTCCAGGTAGGACTCCATCATCGTGCCGGGCGGACAGTTCACGAAGTTCTGCGAGGGGTTCACCTCACCGGCGTGCAGGCACGACCAGCGGGCGATCGTGTTGTCCTGGGGGCCGGCCGCCTTCGCGTTGCCCGCCACGATGCGCAGCCCCCGGGGGAAGGGCTTGATCCGGCGTATGACGTCGTCGCTCACGCCCTCGCCCAGGTAGTAGAAGGTGGTCCCGGTGGGCTCCACCTCCCTGTCGCCGTCGTAGAGGGTGGGCACCCAGTACGACGACAGGTCGGTGTCGGGGGCGCACGACGTACGGCCCTTCTCCAACGAGGCCAGGTCGGAGCCGGCGTGCGTGGTGTCGTTGCCGAAGAAGCTGTGCATGTGGGAGGCGCCCGGCAGCCCGGGGAAGACGATCGGGTCGTCGGGGAGCCGGTGGGTGTAGGGGCACTCGGCGAGGAACTCGGCCACCCGCACGACATCCGCGGCGGCCTTCGGCGCGGTTTCGGCGGCGGCGCGCTCGACCGCGGCGTTGCCGACGTTGGCCTGGAGGAAGGAGAGGGCGAGGGCGGCCGCGGCGAGCCCGGCGATTCTGTACCGCCAGGACGGCAGGGATCGTTGACGGCGGTGGTCGGGGTTGCGTCGATGACGGAAGAACACGGCACTCCTGTTCGGGGAAGTGGGGGTTCCTGGAGCAAATCAGAGAGCGCTCTCTCAAATGGAACGTAGAAGTGCCTTCTGTGCATGTCAAGGGATCGCGCAGGCTCGGTAAATCGGCATGATAGAGAGCTAGTTGTGCGTGAAGGCGCAGGAGAGCGCTCTTCCAGCAGGGGGGCGAGAAGGCGATCCGGGCCGTTGTCAGTGGTGGGCGGAAGAATGGCGACCATGACGAACTCAGCTGCTGTGCTCGCCGATGCCGCCGCCTACGCCGCCGCCGTGGAAGAGGCCTCCGTCGCCGCCGCCGCGTACTACGCCACGGGCGAGAGCGCGTTGGACGACGACGCCTACGACCGGCTGGCGCGCGGTATAGCCGCGTACGAGGCGGATCATCCAAAGGAGGTGCTCGCCGCCTCGCCGACCGGCAAGGTCGCGGGCGGGGCAGCCGTCGGCGACGTGCCGCACACGGTTCCCATGCTCTCGCTGGACAACGTGTTCTCGGCCGAGCAGTTCGTGACCTGGACCGCCTCGCTGGAGCGGCGCATCGGCAGACCGGTGACCGCGTGGAGCGTCGAGCCGAAGCTCGACGGCCTGGCGGTCGCCGCGCGCTATCGCGACGGCCGGTTCGAGCGCCTCATCACCCGGGGCGACGGCACTGCGGGCGAGGACGTCTCACATGCGGCGGGCGCGGTCGTCGGACTGCCGGAGCGGCTGGCCGAACCGGTCACCATCGAGGTGCGTGGCGAGATCCTCATGACGAACGACCAGTTCGACCAGGGCAACGCGATCCGTACGGAACACGGCGGCGCCCCCTTCGCCAACCCGCGCAACGGGGCGGCCGGCACCCTGCGCGCCAAGGACCGCGCCTACCGGGTGGAGACGACCTTCTTCGCCTACGGCGCGCTGCCGCTGCCCGATTCCGGGGAGCTGGGCGAGACCCTGGCGGAACTGCCCCACAGCGAGGTCCTGTCGTACGTCGCCGGCCTCGGCGTGCACACGGCCGCGGGCACCGACGTGGCGCCGGTCCTGGCCGCCACGGTCGAGGAGGTCCAGGCGCGGGTGGACGCCATAGGCTCGCTGCGCGCCGCGCTGCCGTTCGGCATCGACGGGATCGTGATCAAGGCCGATCTGGCGGCCGACCAGCGCGAGGCGGGCTCCGGCACCCGCGCCCCCCGCTGGGCCATCGCCTACAAGCTGCCCGCCGTGGAGAAGATCACCCGCCTGCTGGCCGTCGAGTGGAACGTCGGGCGGACGGGCGTCATCGCGCCGCGCGCCGTCCTGGAGCCCGTGGAGATCGACGGCTCCACCGTCGGTTACGCCACCCTGCACAACCCGGCCGACATCACCCGGCGCGACCTGCGGCTGGGGGACCAGGTCATGGTCTACAAGGCCGGCGACATCATCCCGCGCATCGAGGCCCCCGTCGTCCACCTGCGCACCGGCGAGGAGACGCCGATCGACTTCCCCGAGAGCTGCCCGCAGTGCGGCTCCGACATCGACACGAGCGAACAGCGCTGGCGCTGCACCCGAGGCCGCAACTGCCGCCTCGTCGCCTCCGTCTCGTATGCGGCGGGCCGCGATCAGCTGGACATCGAAGGCCTCGGCTCCACCCGGGTCGTCCAGCTCGTCGACGCGGGTCTCGTCGCGGACTTCGCCGATCTCTTCACCCTGGAGCGCGAGCAGTTGCTCGCCCTGGACCGGATGGGCGAGACCTCCACGGACAATCTCCTGGCGGCCATCGAGACCGCCCGCACCCGGCCGCTCTCCCGGGTCTTCTGCGCCTTGGGCGTGCGGGGTACGGGGCGCTCCATGTCACGCCGGATCGCCCGGTATTTCGCCACGATGGACCGGATCGTCGCCGCGGACGTGGAGACGCTCCAGCGGGTGGACGGCATCGGCAAGGAGAAGGCCGCAGCGGTGGTCGCCGAGCTGGTGGAGCTGGCACCGCTGATCGACAAGCTCGTCGCTGCCGGGGTGACGATGACCGAGCCGGGTGCCACCCCGCCCCCGGAGCCCGGGACGGAGGAGGAAGCGGCGGCCGGGGCGGACTCCGAGACCGCTGGCGCCGTCGGCACCGGCGCCGCCCTGCCCCTGGCGGGGATGACCGTGGTGGTGACGGGCGCGATGTCGGGAGCGCTGGAGAAGCTGTCGCGCAACCAGGTGAACGAGCTGATCGAGCGGGCCGGCGGCAAGTCGTCCTCCAGCGTCTCGCAGCGCACGAGCCTGCTGGTCGCCGGGGACAAGGCCGGCTCCAAGCGCACCAAGGCGGAGGATCTGGGGATCCGGATCGCGGCGCCGGAGGAGTTCGCGGAGCTGGTCGGCGCGTTCCTGGCGGCGGGGGAGGACGCCTGAGCCGGTGACCGCCGCAGACGGTGTGGCGGCGCGCCTGTGAATCAGCGAGGAAGTGGCGTTCCACCACCCCGTATTGCATAGTGAGGGCTCGGTCGTGCCTCACTATCAGTGGGCCGACGGGTGCGTGGGCGGCGGAGACGGCCGGCCGGGGGTGAGGGACGATGCGTTCTGTGCACGACGGACAGCGACCGGGTCGCGCCGTCCCCCCGTGGTCCGGACCCGCCCTGAGGGTGCAGGCCCTGAGCGCCGCTGCCCTCTCCTCGCCCCGTCGTGCTCCTGTTCCGACCGTCCCGATCACTTCCGCAACCGGCGAGCGGCGAGGGCCGTTCCGCCCGGGGGCGGGCCCATGGGGGAAGGGCCCCGGACCGCTTCGTGACGGAAGCGGTGCCGGGGCGTTCGGGGCGGGACGTTCCGGAGACTCCCCAGGGGGTTTCCGGACGCATCACCAGCACCGGCGTCAACACCAGGGCGCCGGGAACGGCGCCCCGGTCGCGCGGGGCCTGGCCCTGGACCTCGGCAGCTCCCGCACCCGGGCCTGGGTGCCCGGCCGGGGGCTGCTCCTCGAACCGTTCCCCGGCTCGGGCCCCCACGGGGGTGCCGAGCGCCCCGTCCGTCGCGGGCGCATCGTCGACCCCGAGTCCTGCGGCCGGCTGCTCGGCCGGATCGCCGACGCGGCCCTGGGCCCCGACCGCAGCGACAGCGTGATCGTGCTCAGCCACCCCGTGCTCGCCGGCGCGGAACACCGCACCGCCGCGCGTGCCCTGCTCGCCGGGCTGGGGACGACGCGCGTCCTGGTCCTCAGCAGCGCCCGGGCCGCCGCCGCGTACGCGGGACCGAGGGAGACGGGCCCCCTTCTCGTCGTCGACCTGGGAGCCGAGCTGACCGAGGTCACCCTCCTCGTGGGCGGCCTGGTCGCCGACGCCCGGCAGGCCGAGAGCGGACTCGACGACCTCGACGGCCTCGATCCTGCGACGCTTCCCACTGTCCTCGGCCGCACGGTGCTCGACATGATCACGTCCATGTGGCGGCACGACCGGCACGGCGCGATCCGGGGAGCCCTGCGCAAGGGCCCCGTGCTCGCGGGCGGCGGCGCGCTGCGGTCCGACGTCACCGAGCACCTCGCCCGCTGCCTCGGCACCCGGGTGCGCCTGGCCGACGACCCGTCGACCACGGTCGTCCGCGGCGCCGGACAGATCCTCAGCTCCGTGCTCCGCCACCGGCCGACGCCCGAGCGATCCGGCCACCCGAGGTGACGCCGTACCGGGGACGGCCCCGGCCGCACACGCACCGGGTGCGGTGCGTGCTGGTCACGCTGCTCCTCGCCGTCCTCACCCTGGTCGGCGGTGCCGCCACGGCGAACGGGGCGGCGCCCGCAGCCCTGGCCACCCGAAGCCTCGCGCCCGCCGCCGTCGCCGAGGCCCCGCCCTCCGCCGCACCCCGGATCCACCGAACCGGGCATCGCACAGGGCATGACAGCGCACCGGCGTCCCGGCACCGCACCTGCCACAGCGGCGCACTCGGCTCCCGGCACCAGGCCGGGCACGGCATCGCACACGACGTCCGGCATCAGGCCGGGCACGGCATCGCACACGACGTCCGGCATCTCGTGGCGCAGGCCACGCACGAGCAGCCCAGGGCGGCGGCCGATCCGGCACAGGCCCCCCGGGCGGGCACCGGCCGGGCGTACCTGCTCCTCCACGCGCCACCGCCGCCGCACGACGTGCTGACCCCCGCTCCGCCGGGGCCGGCCGAGCCGCGCGGCGGTGGCCGGCAGGTCGCCGAGGACTCCTTCGACGCACCGGGCAGCCGCCGGGGCGCGCTTCCCGGTGTGCGCGGACCTCCGCGCAGGACCACCGGTCCCACGACCGGTCATCCGCCGTCCTGCTCTGCCGTTCCGGCGTCGCGTCCTCGCTGAGGTGAGGGCGCGACGCCCCACCGGAGGATTTCCATGACTCGCGCCACCGCGGTGCGAGCGGTCCTGGCTGCCGCCGTGCTGCTCGTCTCCGTCTTCATCACCCTGACCATGTCGCCCAGACTCGGCCTCGATCTCCAGGGCGGCACCCGCATCGTGCTCCAGGCCCGGGACACCGCCACCGTCGAGGCGGACCGGGAGACCACGGACCGCACCCTGGAGGTGCTGCGGCAGCGGATCGACTCGCTGGGCGTCTCCGAACCGACGCTGACCCGTTCCGGCGAGGACCGGATCATCGTCGAACTGCCCGACGTACAGGATCCGCGCCAGGCCGCCGAGGTGATCGGCCGGACGGCCCAACTCACCTTCCACGCGGTCGAGGGCCCGGGGACCGATGGACCGGAGGAAAAGTCTCCGGATCCCGAATCCACCACCGACCCCGACCCCCAGCGGCTGACGCTCCCCGACGAGCAGGGCCGGTCGCTCGCCCTCGGCGAGCCCCGGCTCTCCGGCGCGGGCGTCGAGGACGCGAGTGCCGCTTTCGACGCGCAGGGCGGAGCGGGCTGGACGGTGTCGCTGGAGTTCCGCAAGGGCGCCGGGCAGGACTGGAAGAAGCTGACCGGCGAGGCCGCCTGCCACCCCGCCGGGGACGACCGGCGCAGGGTCGCCATCGTCCTCGACGAAAAGGTCATCTCCTCGCCGCAGGTCGACCCCTCGGTCGGCTGCCGGGCCGGACTGCCGTCCGGGGCCACCCAGATCACCGGGTCGTTCAGCGCGGACGAGGCGCGTGACCTGGCGCTGCTCATCAAGGGCGGGGCCCTTCCCGTGCCCGTCGAGATCGTCGAGCAGCGGACCGTCGGCCCGACGCTGGGCGCGGCGGCCATCGACGCGAGCGCGCAGGCCGCCCTCATCGGAGCCGCCGCCACCGCGCTCTTCATCACCGTCGTCTACCGCCTCTTCGGCGCGCTGGCCGCCGTGGCGCTGGGCGCGTACGGGGTGATCTCGTACGCCGCACTCGTCGCCCTCGGCGTCACGCTGACCCTTCCCGGGCTCGCCGGGTTCGTCCTCGCGATCGGGATGGCGGTCGACGCGAACGTCCTGGTCTTCGAACGGGCCAGGGAGGAGTGCGCCGACCGGCCGAAACGCTCCCTGCGCTCCGCGCTGGCCACCGGGTTCCAGAAGGCGTGGAGCGCGGTCGCCGACTCCAACGCGACCACGCTGATCGCGGCCGGGCTGCTCTTCTTCCTGGGCTCCGGCCCGGTCAAGGGCTTCGGTGTCACGCTCGCCATCGGGGTCCTCGCCTCGATGTTCTCCGCCCTGGTCATCGCCCGCGCGCTCACCGAGATCGCGGCGAACTCCCGCTTCGTCAGCGACTACCGGGGCGTCAACGGCATCGGGCGACCCGGTGCCGTACGCACATGGCTGGTCCGCAAGGATCCGAAGCTCTTCCGGAAACCGGTGAGGTGGCTCGTCGTCTCGGCGGCGCTGGTCGTCGTCGCGGTGGCCGGGATCGTGGTGCGCGGGGTCGATCTGGGCGTCGAGTTCACCGGGGGCCGGCTGGTCGAGTACTCCACCAGCCGCCCGGTCGACGTGGAGACGGCCCGGGACAGCATCGCCGCCGCCGGGTTCGGGGACGCCGAGGTCACCACGGCGGGCGACGGCGACCTGTCCGTACGCACGGGGAAGCTCGACAACGACGGCGAGCACGCCGTGCGCGCCGCCCTCGCCGAGGAGGGCGGCGAGACGACGAAGGTACGGGACGAGCTGATCGGCCCGAGCCTCGGCGACGAACTGCGCCGCAACGCGCTGATCGCCCTGGGCGTCGCGGTGGCCGTGCAGCTGGCCTACCTGGCGGTCCGGTTCCGCTGGACGTTCGCGGTGGCGTCCGTCGTGGCGATGGTGCACGACGTGGTCCTCGTGGTGGGGGCCTTCGCGTGGCTGGGGCGGCCGGTGGACGGCATCTTCCTGGCCGCCCTGCTCACCGTGATCGGCTATTCGGTCAACGACTCGGTGGTGGTCTTCGACCGGGTGCGGGAGCTGTGGGGGGCGAACCGGCGTACTCCGTTGGACACCATCGCCCGCCGGGCCGTCCTGCAGACCGTCCCCCGTACGGTGAACACCGGGATGGGCGCCCTGTTCATCCTGGCCGCCCTCGCGGTGCTGGGCGGCGATTCACTCGCCGACTTCGCGCTCGCCCTGCTCATCGGCATCGTCGTCGGTACCTGGTCCTCGGTGTTCACCGCCGTACCCGGGGCCCTCGCCCTGGAGCGCGGCGCCAAGGCTCCGCCGCCGCCCGCACCGGGGAAGGGGAAGGGCACGCCGCGCGGAAAGGCGCGGTCCACACGCCGCGACCCGCTCGACAACGGAGCCCGCGTCTGAGGGGAGCGGGAAGGGGCCGGGTCAGGACGGGACGTGGGCGTGGAGATAGGCGGCGGTCTCCCGGTCCGCCGGGAGGAACGTCTCGATGGCCAGCTCGGCCACCGTCACGTCCATCGGCGTGTTGAACGTCGCGATCGACGACACGAACGACAGGACCCGGCCCCCGTGTTCGAGCAGCATCGGCAGCGCGAACGCGGCGGCCCGGTCCCGCTTCCGCCCCGCGCCGCCGGCCCCGTCGGCGACCGGGACCGCACCGCCTGTCCCCCCGGCGGTGCGGTCCGCGCCGCCGGGCCGGGCGGGGGCCGGGTAGGCGGCCACCTCGTCGTACAGCTCGCGCAGGGCCGGTGAGCGTACGAGGGCGATCTGACGGTCCATCTGCGCCAGCAGGTCCGCCCGCCACTCGGGGAGGTTCACGATGCGCGGGGCGAGCCCCTCCGGGTGGAGGGTGAGCCGCATGGCGTTCAGCGGTGGGGTCAGCAGCTTCTCCGGTACGCCTTCCAGGAGCAGCGCGACCCCGCGGTTGGCCGCCACCACCCCGTACGTGCCGTCCACCACGAGGGCCGGATACGGCTCGTACGCCGCGAGCAGGCGCTCCAGACTCTCGCGCAGGGAGGCCATCGCGGGGTCGTCGAGAGGCGTCTGCGGGTAGCGGGGCGCGTAACCGGCGATCACGAGGAGGGCGTTGCGTTCCCGGACCGGGATGTCCAGCTGTTCGGCCAGCCGCAGGACCATGTCCTCGCTGGGCCGGGAGCGGCCCGTCTCGATGAACGAGATGTGGCGGGCCGAGGAGTCCGCGCGCAGGGCCAGCTCCAACTGGCTGATGCGCCGCTGTTCCCGCCAGTCCCGCAGCAGCGGCCCCACTCCCGTGTCGGGCAAGACAGTCGTCATGCCCAGACCGTAACGTCACCGGGCGGGCCGGTCACGGTGCCGGTACGGGCCGCCCGGCCGTGACGCATAAGCCGACCCACCGAGACCCACGGGAGCCGTCCCATGAGCGCCGAACCGCTGTCGCCGTCCGAGACCGAGAACCGGCTGGAGAGCCTGCCCGGCTGGGCGCTGGAAGGGGGCCGGATCACCCGGACCTACCGGCTGCCCTCCCACTTCGCCGCCGCCGCGCTGACGGTCCACATCGCGCGGATCCAGGACGAGCTGAACCACCACTCCGATCTGACGCTCGGCTACAACACGGTGGCCCTCGCCGTCCACACGCACTCCGCGGGCGGTGCGATCACCGAGAAGGACCTGGCGCTCGCCGCCCGGGTGGCGGCCGCCGCCCCGGCCCACGGAGCCGACTAGCCACCGGTGAGCGGAACAGCCCATCCGCACCCTCCCGCTCAGGCCACCGTGCCGAACCGCGGGTGCGCGCCGAGCCATCGCGCGTAGCCCGGGCTGCGCGACACCGCCTCCGCGTACGCCTCGCGGGTCGCACCCGCCACCGTCCCCGCCGCCGCGTCGGCGGCGGGGGAGTGCGGATGCCAGCCCACCAGGTGACGCCAGCTGAGCGGGGCGCCGGCCAGCGGTCGGGTCACCAGGCCCGGCGTCGGCGGGAACGTCGCCCGGCACAGCCCGATCGCCCGCCCCACCTGCACCAGATGGACGACGGACGAGGTGTCCGTCTCGTACACCGACACCGGAGTGAAGCCCGACCGCGCGCAGGCCGCGGTGAAGCAGTCCGCGAAGCAGCCGTCGCCCGGCACGTCCGCCCAGCACTCGTCCGCGAGCGAGGCCAGATCCAGTTCCGCTTCGGCGGCCAGGGGGTGGTCCTCCGGCAGCATCACGAAGACCGGGTCCACCCCGACGACCTCCCAGACCAGCCGGTCGGCCAACGGTGGCGCGCTCTCGCCGCACGTCCCGATCAGCGCGAAGTCCAGCCGCCCGTCGATCACCAGCGAGGCGATCTCGTCCACCGACCACGCGGTGTACGTCGACACCGCCGCCGACGGGTGCGCGGCCGCCATCCGGTCCACCAGCCCGCCGAGCAGCGGACCGTGCGTGCCACCCAGCCGGAACCTGTCCAGCGCCCCCCGGGCATTGGCGAACCGCACGGCCTCGGCCTGCAGTTCACTGACCGCGGGCAGCACCACCCGGGCCCGCTCCAGCACCAGTTCGCCGAGCGGCGTGGCTCGGGCTCCGGTGTGGTCGCGGTCGAAGAGAGCGCCGCCGAGGGCCTTCTCGATCCGCCGCAGCTGAGCGCTGAGGGCGGGCTGGGCGAGCCCCAGGGTGGCGGCGGCCTTGGTGAGGCTGCCCGTGTCGGCTATCGCACGGACCGTTCGCAGATGGCGCAACTCCAGCTCCATAAGGGCAAGTTATGGCCCCCGGGCCACCCCGGCAATACGCGCGCTCCGCCTACCGTTCGGTCGGTGTGCACGAGCCGTACGCCGTCAGCCGAACGGCCCCTGGCGGCGTTCCGGTTGGCCCTGGCCCGGAAGGTCGGCCACGGCACCCCCTTCGCCTTCGACGCCGCGTTCAAACGGGCCAGGGGGGGGGGGGGGCGGCCCGGGAGCGCCGCGTGCGTACGCCGAAAGGCCCTCCCGATTTGCCGTAACGGCAAGGAACCTTGCCGCGCGACCCGTCCGTGCGGAAGCTGGGCCCATGAGCAGCCACGCCGGTCACGGCCACCACGACACGCACGCCGCCGACATCGACTGGGACGTCCTGGGCCCCCTGCTGGAGCAGGAAGCCGAACTCAACCGTACGCAGTACGAGGAGGCGGCCCGCTGGATCGCCGCCCTGCCCACCACGCCGCAGGTCCGCCGGGTCCTCGACATCGGCAGCGGCCCCGGGGTCGTCTCCTGCCTGCTGGCCGAGGTCTTTCCGGAGGCCGAGGTGGTGGCCGTGGACGCCACGCCCGCGCTACTGGAACGTGCGAGGAACCGCGCACGCCGCCTCGGGGTGATCGACCGCTTTTGGACGCTTGAGGCCGAACTCCCGGCGGACTTCGACCGGTTGGGCGAGGCCGATCTGATCTGGGCGGGCAACTCCCTGCACCACCTGGGCGACCAGCGCGCCGCGCTGGCCCGCTTCGCCGGGCTTCTGCGGGCCGGCGGAACGGTCGCGCTCGTCGAGGGCGGCCTGCCCACCCGACGCCTGCCCCGCGACATCGGCATCGGAGAGCCCGGTCTGGAGGCCCGTATGGGCGCGGCAGCCGCCACCCGTTTCGAGCGCATGCGGTCCGAACTCCCGGGCGCGAAAAGGGAGACCGAGGACTGGGCCGCCCTCTTCACCGCGGTCGGGCTCCTCCCTCAGGGAACCCGCAGCTTCCTCCTCGACCTGCCCGCCCCCGTCTCCCGCCCGGTCCGCGACCACGTTGTCGCGAGTATCACCCGGGAGCGCGAGGTGCTCGGCGACCTGCTGACGGCCGAGGACAGCGCCGTACTGGACCGGCTGCTGGACCCCGAGGACCCCGAAGGGCTTCACCACCGCCCCGACGTCCACCTGCTGGCCGCCCGCACGGTGCATCTGGGCCGCCGCGGCTGAGCGGGCGAAACCGCCCGGGCTGCTCCGCCGGACCTACGTCACCGGCTCCAACCGCCACCACTGGAAGGGGGAGTCGGTGTCCTCCCACTGCTGAACCGTGCCCCCGGCCTCGGTGGAACCGTCCGCGACCTCCATGACCAGCCCGCTGATGAAACTCACCAGCGTCACTCTCCCGGGCGCCTGTGGGTGCCGCTCGATCAGCCACTCCTGGGCGCCGAAGTTGTTGGCCTTCCACTGCTGGATCCGGGTGCCGTTCGACGTGTCGGCGTTCGCCACGTCCAGCCGCTTCCCGCTGCCTTCGTTGACCAGGTGGAAGAGGGACGCGCCCTCGTGCACCGGGGACAGCCGCCACACCTGCGCGGCCGTCCCGTCGTCCGCGCCCTGCTGGACCCGGGCACCGCTGCCCCTCGCCGCGCCGTACACCTCCAGCAACAGCTTGCTGCCGACGTTGCGCAGGCGGTACGGGCCCGCCTCGACGACAGGCGCGAGTTCGCCGCTCATGTTCCCCGTCTCCCCGATGGATGTGTGTACTGCCGTCGGGCCGGACGGCCGACGGGCCAGGTGGCCGACGACGGCGCCCCCACCGCGATCACGGTGGGGGCGCCGTCGTCGGCCGGGCGCGCTCAGGCGCCGACGTTGAATTCCGCCGGGTCGGAGCCGAGGCGCTTGCCCTCGTCCAGGGCGGCGAAGGCGGCGAGGTCGTCGGCGTCCAGCTCGAAGTCGAACACGTCCAGGTTCTCCTTGATCCGCGACGGGGTCACGGACTTCGGGATCACGATGTTGCCGGTCTGCAGGTGCCAGCGCAGCACCACCTGGGCGGGGGTGCGGCCGTGCTTCTGGGAGACGGCGACGACCGTCGGCACCTCCAGCAGGCCCTTGCCCTGGCCCAGCGGCGCCCAGGCCTCGGTGGCGATGCCGTGTTCGGCGTGGAAGGCGCGGGCCTCGGCCTGCTGGAGCTGCGGGTGCAGCTCGATCTGGTTGACGGCCGGGACCACGGAGGTCTCGGCGAGCAGCCGCTTCAGATGCTCGGGGTGGAAGTTCGACACACCGATGGCCTTCGCGCGGCCGTCGGCGAGGATCTTCTCGAACGCCTTGTACGTGTCGGTGTACGCGTCCTTCGCCGGGACCGGCCAGTGGATCAGGTACAGGTCCACGTAGTCCAGGCCGAGCTTGTCGAGCGAGGCGTCGAAGGCGCGGAGCGTGCTGTCGTGGCCCTGCTCGCTGTTCCACAGCTTCGTGGTGACGAAGAGCTCGTCGCGCGCGACGCCGGAGGCGGCGATGGCCTTGCCGGTGCCCGTCTCGTTCTCGTAGATCGCGGCGGTGTCGATGCTCCGGTACCCGGTCTCGATGGCCGTGGCGACCGTCTTCTCCGCCTCGTCGTCCGGCACCTGCCAGACACCGAAACCGAGCTGCGGCATGCCGAGGCCGTTGTTGAGGGTGATGGAGGGGACCTTGCTCACGAGCGGTCGATCCTAACGTCGTCGGTTGGTCACTCCCCACGGCAACGATCGGGCGGGTCCAGGCATTCCCGTTGCCTCCGGTCAGTGGTAGAGCGCGTCGACCTCGACCGCGTACGCCGTCTCGATCGCCTTCCGCTTCAGCTTCAGCGAGGGCGTCAGCAGCCCCAGTTCCTCGGTGAAGGGGTGGGCCAGGATCCGGAACGTACGGATGGACTCCGCCTGGGAGACGGCCGTGTTGGCGGCCACCACCGCCCGGCGGACCTCCATCTCCAGGTCCGGGTCCCGCACCAGCTCGGCAGGGCCGAGCGGGGCACGGCCCTGCATCGACAGCCAATGGTCGACGGACTCCTGGTCCACGGTGACGAGCGCCGCGATGTACGGACGGTCGTTGCCGACGACGATGCACTGCGCCACCAGCGGATGCGCCCGTACGCGCTCCTCCAGACCGGCCGGGGAGACGCTCTTGCCGCCGGACGTCACCAGGATCTCCTTCTTCCGACCGGTGATCGTCAGATAGCCGTCCTCGTCCAGCGAGCCGAGGTCCCCGGTCGCCAGCCAGCCGTCCTGCAGGACCGCCCGGGTGGCCTCGGGGTTGCCCAGATAGCCGGAGAAGACGTTCGGACCGCTCACCCACACCTCGCCGTCGTCCGCGATGTGCACCGACGTCCCCGGGATCGGCTGCCCGACCGTCCCGTACCGGGTGCGCTCGGGCGGGTTCGCCGTCGCCGCGGCGGTCGACTCGGTCAGCCCGTACCCCTCGAACACCGTCACCCCGGCGCCCGCGAAGAACAGCCCGAGCCGGCGGTCCATGCCGGAGCCGCCCGACATCGCGTGCCGCACCCGGCCGCCCATCGCGTCGCGGACCTTCTTGTACACGATCTTGTCGAAGAACTGGTGCTGCATCCGCAGCCCGGCCGACGGGCCGGGACCGTCCCCGAACGCCTTCAGTTCCAAGGCCTCGGCGTACTTCACCGCGATGTCGACGGCCTTGTCGAACGGCCCGGTTCTGCCCTCCGTCTCGGCCTTGCGCCGGGCCCCGTTGTACACCTTCTCGAAGATGTACGGCACCGCCAGGATGAACGTCGGCCGGAACGACATCAGGTCCGGCATCAGCGCGTTCGCCGACAGCTCCGGCTGATGGCCGAGCTTGACCCGGCCACGGATCGCGGCGATCTCCACCATCCGCCCGAAGACATGGGCCAGCGGCAGGAAGAGGAGGGTGGCCGCCTCGTCGCCCGGCTTGGAGTGGAACACCGGCTCCCAGCGGCTCACCATCGTGTCGCTCTCGAACATGAAGCTCGCGTGGGTGATCACACACCCCTTGGGGCGGCCCGTCGTCCCCGAGGTGTAGATGACGGTCGCCACGGAGTCGGGCGTCACCGCGCGCCGGTGCCGCTGCACCACCTCGTCGTCGATGCCCACGCCCGCCCCGAGCAGCTCGTCCACCGCTCCCGCGTCCAGCTGCCACAGCCGCTTCAGATGCGGCAGCCGGTCGATCACCGAGCCCACCGTCATCGCGTGGTCCTCGTGCTCGACCATCACCGCCACCACCTCGGCGTCGTGCAGCATCCACAGGACCTGCTCGGCGGAGGAGGTCGGGTAGATCGGCACCGACTGGGCCCCGAGGGTCCAGAGCGCGAAGTCGAAGAGTGTCCACTCGTAGCGCGTACGGGACATCAGCGCGACCCGGTCGCCGAACCGCACCCCGTGCGCGATCAGCCCCTTGGCCAGGGCCAGCACAGCATCGCGGAAGTCCCCGGAGGTCACATCGAGCCACTGGCCCCCGGCGTCCTTGCGGCCGAGCGCGACGCGGTGCGGATCATCCTCCGCGTGATCGAAGACCACATCGGCCAGACCGCCGACCTGAGGCGGCGCCGCCATGGGTGGGACAGTGAATTCGCGCAATGACATGCTCCTCGTGGCGCTCCGCACAGCGCCGCGACGCTACCCCAAGCGAGAGCCCGGCGGGAGAGGTCCGGAACCTCCGCACACCAGGACGACCCCCCCAGGTCAACCGTCGAAATCCGGCCAGACGGGCAAGGCTCGGGCGTACGCGGGCCCAGTTCTGCCCGAGGGGTAAGCGGCTCGCACCGGAATCTCCACCGAATCCGACCGCCGTGACCACCGCGGCCGGTGCCGGGTCGAAGAGCTGGTGCCGGCCCCGCCACTCCAGCCACCGGCGGTCCAGAGAGCGGCTACGGTCCCTCCGCTCCGCCCGTTCCGCGGTGCAGCCGGTCACCGGCCGCCAGGATCGCGGAGGCCAGGGCGTCCGCCGCCTCCTGGGCCGCGCCCCGCCGGTTCCCGTGCAGCAGGACGAAATCGACCCCGCCGAGCTCCGGCAGCCCCGCCCTGCCCGGCACCGGCACCAGCCCCGGCGGGACCATCCCCCGGGAGTGCGCCATCACCCCCAGGCCCGCCCGCGCCGCCGCGACCAGGCCGCTCAGACTCGTACTCGTGCAGGCGATCCGCCAGGCCCGCCCCTGCTCCTCCAGCACCTCCAGGGCGCGGGCCCGGGTGACGGCGGGTGGCGGAAAGACGACCAGCGGTACGGGGCGCTCCGGATCGAGGCGCAGCTGCGGCGCGCCGATCCAGTCCAGGGCGTCCCGCCACATCAGTTCGCCGTGGGTGTCCCCGGTCCGCCGCTTGGCCAGCACCAGATCCAGCCGGCCCGCCGCGAGCTGCCGGTGCAGCGTCCCGGACAGCTCCACGGTGAGCTGGAGCTCGACCTCCGGGTGGTCGCGGCGGAACGACTCCAGGATCTCGGGGAGCCGGGTCAGCACGAAGTCCTCGGAGGCCCCGAACCGCAGCCGCCCGCGCAGCCGGGTGCCCGCGAAGAACGCCGCGGCCCGCTCGTGGGCCGACAGGATCGTCCGGGCGAAGCCGAGCATCGCCTCGCCGTCGTCCGTGAGATCGACGCGATGCGTGTCCCGGGCGAACAACTGCCGCCCGGCCGCCTCCTCCAGCCGCCGCACATGCTGGCTGACCGTGGACTGGCGGACCCCGAGCCTGCGCGCGGCCTGCGTGAAGCTCAGCGTCTGGGCGACGGCGAGGAAGGTACGCAACTGGGCCGGGTCGTACGTGGCGTCCATCCGGTGCACGTTCACCCGGTCCGCACTCTCCCCGCCCGCGTCCGTCCGCTCCGTGTCCATACCGTGCACGCTATCGGGATTCGTGATGACAGTCAGAGCGGTGTGCGGGATTCCCGATGGCGCCGCAGGGGAGCAGGATGGACGCCGAAACGGATCCCCGACCGCCGGAGCGCCCCCGCACATGTCCCGCCGTATCCCGCGACCGCCGTCCTGGCTGCCGTTCGACGCCTTCCTCGTGGCGCTGGCCGCCACCGTGGCCCTCGCGGCGCTGCTGCCCGCCCACGGCACCGCCGCCGACGTGGCGGGCGGAGCCTCCACCGGCGCTGTCGCCCTGCTGTTCTTCCTCTACGGGGCACGGCTCTCCAGGGCCGAGGCGCTCGACGGGCTCAAGCACTGGCGCCTCCACCTCACCGTCCTGGCCTGCACCTTCGTCGCCTTCCCGCTGCTGGGGGTGGCGAGCGGCGGGCTGGTGCCGTACGTGCTGACGCCCGAGCTCCAGGCGGGCTTCCTCTTCCTGTGCCTGGTCCCGTCCACGATCCAGTCCTCCATCGCCTTCACCTCGATCGCCCGGGGCAACGTGCCCGCCGCGATCTGTGCCGGGTCCTTCTCCAGCCTCACCGGGATCCTGGTGACCCCGATGTTCGCCGCCCTGCTCCTCGGGTCCGCCGGGGGCGGGTTCTCCGTGGACTCCCTGCTGAAGATCGTTTTCCAGCTGCTCGTCCCGTTCCTCGCCGGGCAGCTCCTGAGCCGCTGGGTCGGCGGCTTCCTCACCCGGCACAAGAAGGTGCTCGGCCTGGTCGACCGCGGCTCGATCCTGCTCGTCGTCCACACCGCGTTCAGTGAGGGGATGGTCGCCGGGGTCTGGCACCGGGTCACCCCCGCCCGGGTCGGCGCGCTGCTCGCCGCCGAGGCGGTCCTGCTGGCGCTGATGCTCACCCTGAGCTGGTACGGCGCACGGAGGCTCGGGTTCGGCCGGGCGGACCGGATCGCCATCCAGTTCGCCGGGTCCAAGAAGAGCCTGGCGGCCGGGCTGCCGATGGCGAGCGTGGTCTTCGGGGCGCACGCGAGCCTTGCCGTACTGCCCCTGATGCTGTTCCACCAGATGCAGCTCATGGTCTGCGCGGTCATCGCGGGGCGCCGCTCACGCGACCCCGAGGAGGCCCCGGCCCGTGACGACCCGGCAGGGGCCGCCGCCTCCGGCCCACTGTCCGACCCAGCCGTTACGGTGAGCCGGTAGCCGGCTACCGGTAGCCCGGGTGGACCCACAGCGAGGTAGTGCCATGAGCGACAAGGGCGGGACGCCTGCCGACGACTTTCCGCACGGGGCGGGCAACCCGGCCCGCAACGCTCTGCGCGCGGCGGGTTACACCCGCCTCGCCCAGCTCACCACGGTGACCGCCGCCGAGGTGCTCGCCCTCCACGGGGTCGGCCCGAAGGCGGTCGGGGTGCTCCGCGGGGCGCTGGCCGCCGAGGGCCTGGCCTTCGCGGGGGAGTGAGCGGGGACCGCGTCCGCGACCCCGGGCTCAGCCCCGCGGGGCCGCCGCCTCCAGCGAGATCCGGTGCTCGCCGGCGTACACGTTCATCGACGGTCCGCGCAGGAAACCGACCAGCGTCAGTCCGCTCTCCGCCGCCAGGTCCACGGCCAGCGACGACGGTGCCGAGACCGCCGCGAGCACCGGGATCCCCGCCATCACGGCCTTCTGCGCCAGCTCGAACGAGGCCCGCCCCGACACCAGCAGCACCGCCCGCGACAGGGGCAGCCGCCCGTCCGTCAGCGCCCGGCCCACCAGCTTGTCGACCGCGTTGTGCCGGCCGACGTCCTCCCGTACGTCCAGCAGCTCGCCCTCCTCGGAGAACAGCGCTGCGGCGTGCAGGCCGCCCGTCCGGTCGAAGACCCGCTGCGAGGCCCGCAACCGGTCGGGGAGGGCGGACAGCAGCCCGGGCGTGATCCGCACCGGGGGAGCGTCGGCCACCGGGTGCCGGGTCGTGGTGCGCACCGCGTCCAGGCTGGCCTTGCCGCACAGGCCGCACGAGGAGGTGGTGTAGACGTTGCGCTCCAGCGTGATGTCGGGGACCGGGACCCCGGGCGCGAGCTTCACATCCACCACGTTGTAGGTGTTCACGCCGTCCGCCGTCGCCCCGGCGCAGTAGACGATCGACTGGACCTCGTCCCCCTCGGCGATCACCCCCTCGCTGACCAGGAAGCCCGCGGCCAGCGCGAAGTCGTCGCCCGGTGTCCGCATGGTGATGGCCAGCGGCCTGCCGTTCAGCCGGATCTCCAGGGGCTCTTCCGCCACCAGGGTGTCCGGACGGGAGGAGACGGCACCGTCCCGGATGCGGAGAGTGCGGCGGCGTTCGGTGACCCGTCCCATAGAGCTGAACCCGATTCTGTCCGTGTGCGGCTGTTCGTTTCCCCGGGTCATTGTCCGGCACGCGCAGCGGCGTGTCGCAGCGAGCTGTTCAGCACGCTGACCAGGCTGTTGTCAATGCTCCAACGTGTGGGCCCGATTCCTGTGGGATCACGTGCCCCCGTACCCGGCGGTAGCGACCAAGACTGTGGTTCATTCCTGCCCCCACCCGACGATGGGAACCCGTATGACCGGCTCACGTGTCGTGGCGCTCGGCCACTACCAGCCCGCCAAGGTGCTCACCAACGACGATCTCGCGGCGATGGTCGACACCAGCGACGAGTGGATCACCAGCCGGGTCGGCATCAAGACCCGGCACGTGGGTGGACCCGACGAGCCGGTGGACGAGATGGCCGCGCACGCGGGAGCCAAGGCGCTGGCCACGGCCGGTCTCGGGCCCTCGGACATCGATCTGGTCCTCGTGGCCACCTCCACCGCGATCGACCGCTCCCCGAGCATGGCGGCCCGGGTCGCCGCCCGGCTCGGGATGGGCTCGCCCGCCGTCATGGACATCAACGTCGTGTGCTCCGGCTTCACGCACGCGCTGGCCACCGCCGACCACGCGATCCGGGCCGGTGCGGCGACCCGGGCGCTGGTGATCGGCGCCGACAAGATGGCCGACATCGCGGACTGGACCGACCGCTCCACCTGCGTCCTGCTCGGCGACGGTGCGGGCGCCGCGGTCGTCACCGCCGACCCGTCCGCAGCCGACGCCCCGGGCGGGCCCGGCATCGGACCGGTGCTGTGGGGTTCCGTGCCGGAGATGGGCAACGCCGTCCGGATCGAGGGGACGCCGCCGCGCTTCGCGCAGGAGGGCCAGTCCGTCTACCGCTGGGCCACCACCCAGCTCCCCCCGATCGCCCGCCGGGTCTGCGAGAAGGCGGGCATCGCCCCGAAGGACCTGGGCGCGGTCGTCCTGCACCAGGCCAACCTGCGGATCATCGAGCCGGTCGCCCGCAAGATCGGCGCGGTCAACGCCGTCATCGCGCGGGACGTCGTGGACTCCGGCAACACCTCCGCCGCCTCCATCCCGATGGCTCTGTCCAAGCTGGTCGAGCGCGGCGAGGTCGCCTCCGGTGCGCCCGTCCTGCTCTTCGGATTCGGCGGAAACCTCTCCTACGCGGGCCAGGTCATCCGCTGCCCCTGACCGCCCTCCGCCGACCTTTGTCCTGAGTGTGGAAAAAGTTGGGGCGGATTCCTGCGCAACTTCTTCCCACTCCGGGAAAGCGCTGCTACGTTCCCCTCGAAAGCCCGACGGACTGGCCGATGTGGCGGGGAGGGACGCGTGAGACGTATGACGGCACGACCCGCGAACGCGCATCAGGCGCGGCTGCTCCGGCTGTTGCGCGACGGGGGGCCCAACTCCCGTGCGCAGCTGGGCGATCAGGTCGATCTGTCGCGCTCGAAGCTCGCCGTCGAGGTGGACCGGCTCCTGGAGACCGGTCTGGTGGTGGCCGACGGACTGGCCGCGTCGCGCGGCGGGCGCCGCTCGCACAACATCCGACTCGCCCCCGAACTGCGCTTCCTCGGCGTCGACATCGGCGCCACCTCGGTCGATGTGGCCGTCACCAACGCGGAGCTGGAGGTACTGGGACACCTCAACCACCCGATGGACGTGCGCGAAGGACCCGTCGCCGTCTTCGAGCAGGTCCTGTCACTCGCCGCCAAACTGCGGGCCTCCGGGCTCGCCGAAGGCTTCGACGGCGCCGGCATCGGGGTCCCCGGCCCCGTGCGCTTTCCCGAGGGCGTGCCGGTCGCGCCGCCGATCATGCCCGGCTGGGACGGGTTCCCGGTCCGCGAGGCGCTCAGCCAGGAGCTGGGCTGCCCCGTCATGGTCGACAACGACGTGAACCTCATGGCGATGGGGGAACAGCACGCGGGCGTGGCCCGCTCCGTGGGCGACTTCCTGTGCGTCAAGATCGGTACGGGTATCGGCTGCGGCATCGTCGTCGGCGGCGAGGTCTACCGCGGTACGACCGGCAGCGCCGGGGACATCGGGCACATCCAGGTCGACCCCGACGGCCGGCCCTGCGCCTGCGGCAACAAGGGCTGCCTGGAAGCCCACTTCAGCGGCGCGGCGCTCGCCCGCGACGCGGAGGACGCCGCCAGGGGGGGCCGCTCGCCCGAACTCGCCGTCCGGCTGGACGCGTCGGGCCGCCTCACCGCGGCCGACGTGGCGGCCGCTGCCGCCGCCGGGGACGCCGCGGCGCTCGACCTCATCCGCGAAGGCGGCAACCGGCTCGGCCAGGTGATCGCGAGCCTGGTCAGCTTCTTCAATCCCGGTCTGGTGGTGATCGGCGGCGGGGTCACCGGCCTCGGTCACAACCTCCTCGCCAGTGTCCGTACGCAGGTCTACAAGCAGTCCCTGCCCCTGGCCACCGGCAATCTCCCCATCGTCCTGGGCGAGTTGGGGCCCACCGCCGGAGTGATCGGCGCGGCCCGGCTCATCAGCGACCACCTCTTCTCCCCGGCCTGACCCCAGGCCGTACGACGCACCACGGAACCACCTCCCGTCAGCAGCCGTTCGCGGTGCCGCCGGCTCCACGGCACCGCCAGCCCTGCGCCCTGTCCGCTCACCGGCCCTCCCCGGCCCTCGGCACCCGCCCGAGCAGGGGAGACCCCATTCGCCGAGGGGATTCGTCATGGCACCAGAACCACCCCTGCTCACCATGTCCGGCATCACCAAGCTCTTCCCGGGCGTCCGCGCCCTGGACGGCGTCGACCTGGAGGTCCAGGCCGGCGAGGTCCACTGCCTCCTCGGCCAGAACGGCGCGGGCAAGTCCACCCTCATCAAGGTGCTCGCCGGAGCCCACCAGCCCAACGACGGCGAGATCACCTGGCGCGGCGAGAAGGTCCAGCTGAAGTCGCCGATCGCCGCCATGCGTCTGGGGATCGCCACCATCTACCAGGAACTCGACCTGGTCGAGGACCTCTCGGTCGCCGAGAACGTCTTCCTCGGCCACGAGCCGACGAGCGCCGGCTTCATCGTCCGTACGGGCGAGGGGCGCGCCGCCGCCAAGGCGCTGCTGGCCCGCCTCGGGCACCCGGAGATCGACCCCGCCCGGCACGTCGGCGACCTCTCCGCCGCCCAGCAGCAGATCGTCTCCATGGCGCGGGCCCTCTCCCACGAGGTCCGGCTCATCGTGATGGACGAGCCCTCCGCCGCCCTCGACCCCGACGAGGTCGACAACCTCTTCCGCATCGTCGAGGGCCTCACCGCCGACGGGGTGGCCGTCGTCTACATCTCGCACCGGCTGGAGGAGATCCGCCGCATCGGCGACCGGGTCACCGTCATCAAGGACGGCCGGACCGTGGCCGTCGGACTGCCCGCAGCGGACACCCCCACGCGCGACATCGTTGCCATGATGACCGGCCGCGACGTCGCCTATGTCTTCCCGCCGCGCCCCGAGGAGCCGCCCGCCGCCACCGCCGAACCGGTGCTCCGGGTCCAAGGCCTTTCCCGCAAGGGCGAGTTCGCACCGGTCGACCTCGAACTGCGGCCCGGTGAGATCGTCGGCCTCGCCGGACTCGTCGGCTCGGGGCGCTCCGAGATCCTGGAGACGATCTACGGGGCCCGCAAGGCGAGCACCGGCACCGTCACCGTCGCGGGCAAGCAGCTCCGCCCCGGCAGCGTCCGCGCCGCCGTCGCCGCCGGGATCGGCCTCGCCCCCGAGGAACGCAAGGCGCAGGCCCTGCTGATGACCGAATCGGTCACCCGTAACGTCTCCGTCTCCTCCCTCTCCCGCTTCGCCCGGATCGGCTGGATCGACCGGGGCGGGGAGCGGAAGGCGGCACGGAGCGCCACCCGCGAACTGCAGATGCGGCCCGACAACCCGGACGCCGCCGTCCGCACCCTCTCCGGCGGCAACCAGCAGAAAGCCGTCCTCGCCCGCTGGCTGCTGCGCGGCTGCCGGGTCCTGCTGCTGGACGAACCCACCCGTGGCGTCGACGTCGGCGCCCGCGCCGAGCTCTACGCCGTGATCCGCCGGCTGGCCGACGAAGGCCTCGCCGTCCTGCTCGTCTCCAGCGAAGTGCCCGAAGTCCTGGGCCTCGCCGACCGGGTGCTGGTCCTCCGCGAGGGCGAAGTGGTCCACATGGCCCCCGCCCAGGAGCTCGACGAGCACCGCGTACTCGACCTCGTGATGGAAGGGAGCCCGACGCCATGACACAGCCCGCCCCGTCGGCGCAGCACAACGGGCCGGACAAGGGGACCATCGCGGCCCCCTCCGACACGCCGCCCTCGAAGTCGGGCGGTGGCATGCCGGCCCTCGGACTGCGGCTCGACGTCCGGATCCTGTCCCTGCTCGGCGTCCTCGCCGTGCTGGTCCTGGTCGGCGGCATCACCGAACCGGACGCCTTCCTGGACACCGGCAACCTCCAGCTGATCCTGACCCAGGCGTCCGTCATCGGCGTCGTCACCGTCGGCATGACCTTCGTCATCATCAGCGGCGGCATCGACCTCTCCGTCGGGGCGATGGTCGCCCTGGCCTCGGTGTGGGCGACGACCCTGGCCACGCAGGAGTACGGCTTCGCGGGCATCGCGTTCACCGCGGTGCTCGTCGGCCTCGTCGCGGGACTCGTGAACGGCGTCCTCATCGCCTACGGCAACATGGTCCCGTTCATCGCGACGCTGGCGATGCTCGCGTCGGCCCGCGGACTCGCCCTCCAGATCACCGACGGCAAGACTCAGATCGTCACCGTCGACTCGGTCCTCGACCTCGGCCTGCCCGACTCCTACATCCTCGGGATCCCGCCCCTGGTCATCATGTTCGCGGTGGTCACGATCATCGGCTGGCTCATCCTCAACCGGACCACCTTCGGCCGCCGAACGGTCGCCGTCGGCGGCAACGCGGAGGCGGCCCGGCTCGCCGGGATCGACGTCCGCCGCCAGCGCCTCTACCTCTACCTGCTGTCCGGGCTCTGCTGCGGCATCGCCGCCTTCATGCTGATCGTGCTGGCCGGCTCCGGTCAGAACACCAACGGCAACCTGTACGAGCTCGACGCCATCGCCGCCGCGATCATCGGCGGAACCCTGCTCAGCGGCGGCCGGGGCACCATCGTCGGCTCCGTCCTCGGCGTCCTGATCTTCACCACGATCACCAACATCTTCGCGCTCAACAACCTCCAGAGCGACGTCCAGCAGATCGCCAAGGGCGCCATCATCGTCGCCGCCGTCCTCGTCCAGGGCCGCACCATGCGCGGCCGGGAGACCTGAGCGGCCCCGACCGACCGGACACCCCCGGCACCGATACGAACCCCCCGCACCCGCACCTCGTACGCACCCACCGGATGAAGGGTCAGACCGTCATGCCAGAAACCAGCCGCAGAGGACTGCTGTTCGGAACCGCCGCAGTCTCCGCGGGCGCGCTCCTCACCGCCTGTACCAGCAACGAGCCCAAGAAGACCGAGCCCGCCGGCAACAGCGCCCCCGCCGACGACAAGCCCGGCAAGGCCGTCACCATCGGGTTCGCCGGACCGCAGGCCGACCACGGCTGGCTGAACGCGATCAACGTGAACGCCAAGTCCCGTGCGGAGACGTATTCCGACGTCACCCTGGAGATCACCGAGGGCTCCAACGACACCGCCGCCCAGATCGGCCAGGTCAAGACCCTCATCAACAAGAAGGTCGACGTCCTCGTCATCCTCCCCGCCGACGGCAAGGCGCTCACCCAGGTCGGACTGGAAGCGATGAAGGCGGGCATCCCCGTCGTCAACCTGGACCGCATCTTCGCCTCCCCGCAGGCGTACCGCTGCTGGGTCGGCGGCGACAACTACGGCATGGGCCTCAACGCCGGGCACTACATCGGCGAACAGCTGAAGGACAAGCCGAACGCCAAGGTCGTCGAGCTCGCCGGGATCGACAACCTGGAGCTGACCCAGCAGCGCAGCCAGGGCTTCGCCGACGCCCTCAAGAACTACTCCAACATCAAGCTGGTGGCCCGTCAGGCAGCCGACTTCACCGTCGAGTCCGGCCAGGCCAAGATGGCGCAACTCCTGCAGGCGCAGAAGCAGTTCGACGCCCTGTGGAACCACGACGACGACCAGGGCGTCGGTGCGCTCCGCGCCATCAAGCAGGCGGGCCGCGACGAGTTCATCATGGTCGGTGGCGCCGGCGCCAAGTCCGCGATGGACGCCATCAAGGCCGACAACTCGGTCATCAAGGCGACCGTCCTCTACCCGCCGACGATGGCCGCGTCCGCGATCGACCTGGCGCGGGCGCTCGGCCAGTCCAAGGGCATCAGCGGACTCTCCGAGATGGAGATCCCGACCTCCCTGACCCTGTACTCCGCGGTCGTGACCAAGGACAACATCGACCAGTACCTGCCGACGGGCTTCAACTGACCGGGACTCCGGGGGAGGCGGAGAGCGCGTCCCCCGGCCCGTTACCGCACACCGACGAGGAGGAAGTCCGCATGGCCCGTAGTCAAGAGACGGAAACGCAAACCCCAGCACCGCCGCCGCGGCAGGCGCCGGGAACGCTCGGGGTCGGCATGGTCGGATACGCGTTCATGGGCGCCGCCCACTCCCAGGGGTGGCGTACCGCAGGACACGTCTTCGACCTGCCGCTGCGACCCGCTCTCGCCGCGATCTGCGGACGCGACCGTGCGGCGGTCGACGCCGCCGCCGCACGGCACGGCTGGGCGGCGGCGGAGACCGACTGGCGGGCCCTGATCGCCCGGGACGACGTCCAGCTGGTCGACATCTGCACCCCCGGCGACAGCCACGCGGAGATCGCCATCGCCGCGCTGGAAGCCGGCAAGCACGTCCTGTGCGAGAAGCCGCTCGCCAACAACGTCGCCGAGGCCGAGGCCATGGTCCGCGCCGCCGAGGCGGCCGCCGCCCGGGGGCAGGTGGCGATGGTGGGCTTCAACTACCGCAAGGTGCCCGCGATCTCCTACGCCCGGCAGCTCATCGCCGGGGGCCGGCTCGGGCCCCTGCGCCATGTGCGGGCCACCTACCTCCAGGACTGGCTGGTCGATCCGGCCTCCCCGCTCACCTGGCGGCTCAAGCGCGAGCACGCCGGCTCCGGCGCGCTCGGCGACCTCGGGGCGCACATCGTCGACCTCGCCCAGTACCTCGCGGGCGAGGTGCTCACCGGAGTCTCCGCCGTCAGTGAGACCTTCGTACGCGAACGGCCCCTGCTCGCCGGGTCGTCGGCCGGGCTCTCCGGCAGCGCCGACACGGTGGAGCGGGGCGAGGTGACCGTCGACGACGCGGCGATCTTCACCGGCCGCCTCGCCTCCGGCGCGCTGGCCTCCTTCGAGGCGACCCGGATGGCCGCCGGACGCAAGAACGCCCTGCGCCTGGAGATCAACGGGGAGCTGGGCTCGCTCGCCTTCGACCTGGAGCGGCTCAACGAGCTGTCCTTCCACGACCACACCGAACCCGCCGCCACCGCGGGCTTCCGCCGGATCCTCGTCACCGAACCCGAACACCCCTACCTGGAGGCCTGGTGGCCGCCGGGCCACGGTCTCGGCTACGAGCACACCTTCGTCCACCAGGCCCGCGACGTGGTCCGCACGATCGCCGAAGGGGCCCCGCCCGCACCGTCGTTCGCGGACGGCCTCCAGGTGCAGCGAGTGCTCGCCGCCGTCGAGGAGAGCGCCGCCAAGAACTCCGTCCACACCCCGGTCCCGTCCTCGTCCTAGGAGGCTGCCGCCCATGCCCCGCCCCTTCACCCTCTTCACCGGCCAGTGGGCCGACCTCCCGCTGGAGGAGGTCTGCAAGCACGCCCGCGACTTCGGCTACGACGGGCTCGAACTCGCCTGCTGGGGAGACCACTTCGAGGTCGACAAGGCGCTGACCGACCCCGGCTACCTGGACACCCGGCACCAACTGCTCGACAAGTACGGGCTGAAGTGCTTCGCGATCTCCAACCACCTCGTCGGGCAGGCCGTCTGCGACCACCCGATCGACGAACGCCACCAGGGCATCCTGCCCGCCCGCATCTGGGGCGACGGTGAGTCCGAAGGTGTACGGCAGCGGGCCGCCGCCGAGATCGCCGACACCGCGCGGGCCGCCGCCGCCTTCGGGGTGGACACGGTCATCGGGTTCACCGGCTCTTCGATCTGGCACCTCGTCGCGATGTTCCCGCCCGTCCCCCCGCACATGATCGAGCGGGGCTACGAGGACTTCGCCGAGCGGTGGAACCCGATCCTGGACGTCTTCGACGCCGAGGGGGTGCGCTTCGCCCACGAGGTGCACCCGAGCGAGATCGCGTACGACTACTGGACCACCAAACGCGCGCTCGAAGCGGTGGACCACCGGCCGGCGTTCGGGCTGAACTTCGACCCGAGCCATTTCGTCTGGCAGGACCTGGACCCGGTCGGATTCCTCTACGACTTCCGCGACCGGATCTACCACGTGGACTGCAAGGAGGCCCGCAAGCGCCTCGACGGCCGCAACGGCCGCCTCGGCTCGCATCTGCCGTGGGGCGACCCCCGGCGCGGCTGGGACTTCGTCTCCGCGGGCCACGGCGACGTTCCCTGGGAGGACGTCTTCCGGATGCTCCGGTCCATCGGCTACGAGGGCCCGGTCTCGGTCGAGTGGGAGGACGCCGGCATGGACCGGCTGACCGGAGCCCCGGAAGCGCTTGCCAGCCTCAAGCGGTTCGACTTCGACCCGCCGTCCGCCTCCTTCGACGCGGCTTTCGGCGGCGGCGAGTAGCACGGACGACGCTGCCCCGGGGGCATGGCGCGCTGCACCGGCCCCGCCCCCGGGGCTGCCTCGCCCTGCCCGGAAATCCCTTTGTCCAGCCGGAAGCAGAAGTTCGACTTACCTGTTGCACAAGGGCTTTCCGTCGAGGACGAACAGGTCTACCGTCCATTTCGTGTACACGACATGACTCGCGTCACCGGGGTCGCTCCCGTCTCCGGTGACACACGCGCGGCAGTCCCCGCGCGGCACGGCACGGCCACACCCGCCCGTACAACCGGCACTCTCCGGAGGACCTACGTGCACAGAACCAGAAAGCGGCTCCTGGCCCGGACCCGCGTCCGCAAGACCCTCGCGCTGTTCACCGGCGGACTGCTCGCCGCCGCCACCCTGACCCTCGGCTCCGCCCCCGGCGCCACCGCCCACCCGGGCCACCCGGGGCACGAGGAGCCCGTGGCGGAGGACTTCCAGCAGGTCACCCTCGCCAAGGGCGCCGAGGAGACCGGCGAGCCCATGTCGCTCGCCGTCCTCCCCGACCGCAGCGTGCTGCACACCTCGCGCGGCGGCGAGCTGCGGATCACCGACAGCGCCGGCAACACCAGGATCTCCGGCACCCTCCCCGTGTACACGCACGACGAGGAGGGCCTCCAAGGCGTCGGCGTCGACCCGAACTTCGCCGAGAACCGGGCGATCTACCTCTTCTACGCGCCCCCGATGGACACCCCGGCGGGCGACGCCCCCGAGACCGGAACCGCCGCCGACTTCGCGAAGTTCGACGGTGTCAACCGGCTCTCCCGCTTCGTCCTCAACGAGGACGGCACCCTCGACACCGCCAGCGAGAAGAAGGTCCTGGACGTCCCCACCTCGCGCGGCATCTGCTGCCACGTCGGTGGTGACATCGACTTCGACAAGGACGGCAACCTCTACCTCTCGACCGGCGACGACACCAACCCCTTCGCCTCCGACGGCTTCACCCCGATCGACGAACGCCCCGACCGCAACCCGGCGTTCGATGCCCGCCGCACCTCGGGCAACACCAACGACCTGCGCGGCAAGATCCTGCGCATCAAGGTCGCCGACGACGGCTCCTACACCATTCCCGAGGGCAACCTCTTCGAGCCGGGCACCGACAAGACCCGCCCCGAGATCTACGCGATGGGCTTCCGCAACCCCTTCCGCTTCTCCGTCGACCAGGCCACCGGCACCGTGTACGTCGGTGACTACGGCCCCGACGCGGGCGCTGCCGATCCAAAGCGCGGACCGGCGGGGAAGGTCGAGTTCGCCCGCGTGACGAAGGCCGCCAACTTCGGCTGGCCCTTCTGCGTCGGCGACAACGAGCCGTACATCGACTACGACTTCGCCACCAAGACCTCCGGCGCAGCCTTCGACTGCGCCGCCCCGAAGAACGAGTCGCCGCACAACACCGGACTCGTCGACCTGCCGCCGGCCGAGGCCGCGTGGATCCCGTACGACGGCGGCTCCGTGCCCGAGTTCGGCACCGGATCCGAGTCGCCGATGGGCGGACCCGTCTACCGCTACGACGCGGACCTGGACTCCCCGGTCAAGTTCCCCGAGGCCTACGACGGCGACTTCTTCGCCGGCGAGTTCGGCCGCCGGTGGATCAAGCGCATCGAGCAGGACGCCGACGGCGCCGTCCAGTCCATCAACGACGTGCCCTGGTCCGGCACCCAGATCATGGACATGGCCTTCGGGCCGGACGGGGCCCTGTACGTCCTCGACTACGGCCTCGCCTGGTTCGGCGGCGACGAGAACTCTGCGCTCTACCGGATCGAGAACGCCACCGGAGGCCGCTCGCCCATCGCGGAGGCCTCGGCGAACAAGACCTCGGGTACCGCGCCGCTGAAGGTGAAGTTCTCCTCGGCCGGCACGGCGGACGGTGACGACGACCCGCTGACCTACTCCTGGGACTTCGGTGACGGCGGCACCTCCACCGCCGCCAACCCGACGTACACGTACAGGAAGAACGGCACCTACACCGCCACCCTCACCGCGGAGGACCCGACCGGCCGCACCGGCTCCGCCAGCGTCCACGTCACCGTCGGCAACACCGCCCCGACCGTGGAGCTGGTGCTCCCCGAGGACGGGCAGCTCTTCGAGTTCGGTGACTCCGTGCCGTTCAAGGTGAACGTCAGCGACCCGGAGGACGGGACCATCGACTGCACCAAGGTCGAGGTCAAGTTCACCCTGGGCCACGACAGCCACGGCCACGACATCACCACCGAGCACGGCTGCGAGGGCACCATCAAGACCGCCATGGAAGGCGGCCACGACCCCAACGCCAACATCTACGGCGGCATCTCGGCCTCGTACACCGACAACGGTGGTGGCGGCCAGGCCAAGCTGACCGGCAAGGACGCCTCCCGGCTCCAGCCCAAGCACCGCCAGGCCGAGCACTTCGACGACTCCTCCGGCGTCACCACCCCGAGCAAGTCCAGTGCGCACGGCGGGAAGACCGTCGGCGACATCCACAACGACGACTGGATCTCCTTCAAGACCTACGTCCTCGGCAACACCACCAAGCTCACCGCCCGGATCTCCTCGGCCGGCTCCGGCGGCTTCCTCGAAGTCCGCACGGGATCGCCCACCGGCAAGATCCTCGGCTCCGGACCCGTCCCGGTGACCGGCAGCTGGGACACCTTCCAGGACGTCGACATCCCGCTGCGCGGCGCGCCCAAGAAGCAGACCGAACTCTTCCTCGTCTTCAAGGGCGGCGACGGAGCGCTCTACGACGTCGACGACTTCGAACTCTCCAACACCCCGGTCGACAAGACCGCCAAGCGCGTCCTGGTCTTCTCCAAGACCGCCGGATTCCGCCACGACTCGATCCCCACCGGCATCGAGGCCCTGAAGGAGATCGGCAAGGACACCAACATCACGGTCGACTCCACCGAGTCCGCCGCCCAGTTCACCACCAGCAACCTGGCCCGCTACGACGCCGTCGCGTTCCTCTCCACCACCGGTGACGTGCTCAACGCCGAGCAGCAGAAGGCGTTCGAGAACTACGTGGCCACCGGCGGCGGTTACGTCGGCATCCACGCCGCCGCCGACACCGAGTACGACTGGGAGTTCTACGGCGGCCTCGTCGGCGCCCACTTCGACTCGCACCCGCAGATCCAGCCCGCCACCGTCCGCGTCGAGGACCACGACCACCCCGCCACCGCCCATCTGGGCGAGGAGTGGGAGCGCACCGACGAGTGGTACAACTACCGCACCAACCCCCGGGACAAGGCCAAGGTTCTCGCCACGCTCGACGAGACCACCTACACCGGCGGGAACATGAAGGGCGACCACCCCATCTCCTGGTGCCAGACCTACCAGGGAGGCCGCTCCTTCTACACCGGACTCGGCCACACCAAGGAGTCCTACGCCGAACCGGCCTTCCGCAGCCACGTCCTGGGCGGGCTGCGCTACGCCACCGGCCAGGTCAAGGCCGACTGCAAGCCGGACACCGACTACCGGCCGATCTTCAACGGCAAGACGCTGGAGGGGTGGAAGCAGGCGGGCCCGGGGAAGTTCTCCGTCAGCGGCGGAGCCCTGCACTCCGAGGGCGGCATGGGCCTGCTCACCTACCAGGCCAAGGAGCTGAAGTCCTACTCGCTGAAGCTCGACTGGAAGATGGCCGGCGACGACAACTCCGGCATCTTCGTGGGCTTCCCGGAGTCCGACGACCCGTGGTCGGCGGTCGACAACGGGTACGAGATCCAGATCGACGCCACCGACGCCGCCGACCGCACCACCGGCGCCGTCTACACCTTCAAATCCGCCAACATCAAGGCCCGTGACCGCGTCCTGCGGCCCCCGGGACAGTGGAACAGCTACGAGATCAAGGTCCAGGGCGAACGTCTGCAGGTCTTCCTCAACGGAGCGAAGATCAACGACTTCACCAACACCGACCCGGCCCGGAGTCTGAAGGACGGCTACATCGGCCTCCAGAACCACGGAGCCGACGACCAGGTGTCCTTCCGCAACATCCAACTGAAGGAGCTGCCCTCGAAGTAGGGCAGCCGCCTCTGCCGACGACGGGCGGGGGAAGCACGCACCTTCCCCGCCCGTCGTCCTCCAACCGACACATCCCCTCAGGGAGGCAGCCCGTGACCGCTCACGCCGACCGTGAAGGCCGTACCGACGCCCCAGGCCGCACCGACGCGCCGCTCACCTCCGAGGCCCCCGGCCTCGCGGGGACCGCGGGCCGCACCGGCGTCTGGTTCATCGGAGCACGCGGCTCCGTGGCGACCACCGCCACCGCGGGCTGCGCCGCCATCGCTGCGGGCCTCCACCCGCCGGCCGGCATGGTCACCGAGACGCCCCCCTTCGCCGACAGCGGACTGCCCGCCCTGGCCGACCTGGTCTTCGGCGGCCACGACACCCTCGACTGCCCGCTGTCCAAGCGGGCCGAGGCGCTGGCCGACGGCGGCGTCCTCCCGCACGGGCTCCCCCCGGCCGTACGCGCCGAACTCGACGCCGCCGACGCCGAAATCCGCCCCGGCGGGCCCCTCCCCGGCGACACCCGGACCGACCAGGAACTCATCGCCGCGTTCGCCGCCGACCTCACCGACTTCGCCCACCGCCACGACCTGGCCCGCACCGTCGTCGTCAACGTCGCCTCCACCGAACCCGCCCCCGGACCCGGCGACCCCCGGCTGCCCGCCAGCTCCCTCTACGCGGCCGCCGCCCTGCGCGCCGGCTGCTCCTACGCCAACTTCACCCCGTCCACCGGGCTGCGCACCCCCGCGCTCACCGACACCGTCGCCTCCAGCGGACTTCCCCACGCCGGACGCGACGGCAAGACCGGCCAGACGCTGCTCCGCTCCGTGCTCGCCCCGATGTTCCTCCAGCGCGCCCTCGCCGTACGGGCGTGGTCCGGGTCGAACCTCCTGGGCGGCGGGGACGGGGCGGCGCTGGCCGATCCGGCGGCGGCCGCCGCCAAGAACGCGGGGAAGGAACGCGTCCTCGCCGACACCTTCGGCACCGCCCCCGAGGGCGAGGTGCACATCGACGACGTGCCCGCCATGGGGGACTGGAAGACCGCCTGGGACCACATCGCCTTCGACGGCTTCCTCGGCTCCCGCATGGTCCTCCAGACCATCTGGCAGGGCTGCGACTCCGCCCTCGCCGCCCCGCTGGTCCTGGACCTGGCACGGCTGCTCGCCCGCGCCCACGAGACCGGGATCAGCGGACCCCTGCCGGAGCTCGGCTTCTACTTCAAGGACCCCGACGGCGGTACATCGGCGGCACTCGCCGAGCAGTACGCCACCTTGCTCGCCTTCGCCGAGCGGCTGCGGGACCAGGCATGAGGCCGCGGGGGCGAGCCCTCCGGGCCGCACTGGTCGCGGCCCTGGCGGCCCTCCCGGCAGGGCCCGGGAGGCGGAACGGTTTTGCGCACGGCGTGGTTCCGAACGCCGTGACCCATGACAGCCTGTCCGGCGCGGGTGGGACTGCGCCCGCACCGGACAGGCCCGGACCGCCCCCCACGGGCGGGAGCGGGGCAGAGAGCGCGGATGCGGACCCGGACCGCCCGGAAGAGGCCTCCGGGCCGGGTACCGGATCGGACACCGGCCGGCGCGCGCCCCGGCGGCGTCTGCGGGCCTGGGCCGAACTGCTGCGCGTCTCCGCCCTCTTCTCCGTACCCGGGGACGCCCTGGCGGGCGCCTGTGCGGTGGGCCGCCGGCCCGGCCGGGGCACCGCGCTGGCCATCGGCGCGTCGCTCTGCCTGTACGAGGCCGGGATGGCCCTCAACGACTGGGCCGACCGCGACGAGGACGCCGTCGACCGCCCGCACCGGCCGATCCCCTCGGGCCGCATCAGCCCGGCGGCGGCCCTGGGCGCGGCCGGGGTGCTGACCGCCGCGGGCCTCGCCCTGGCCGCCAGGGCGGGCCGCCCCGCACTGACGGTCGCCACGGGCCTGGGCGCCACGGTCTGGGCCTACGACCTGCACCTGAAGCACACGAAGGCGGGCCCGGCGGCCATGGCGGCGGCCCGCTCGCTGGACCTCCTGCTGGGGGCCACGGCTGCGGTGACGGCGACGGGCACGGCCAGGGGCACGGGTGCCGGTGCGGCGGATGGAGGCAGCCGGCCCGACAACGTTGCCGGGCCGATAACGACGGCGGGTGCGACACGAACCCCCGGACCGGGGGCGGCCGTCCTGCCGCCCCCGGCGCGCGGCGGCCTGAAAGCGGCCCTGCCCGCGCTGCCCGCCGCCCTGGTGCTCGGGGCGCACACGTACGGCGTCACCGCCGTATCGCGCCACGAGACGCAGGGCGGCTCCACGGGCACGCCCCTGGCGGTGCTCGCCACGACGACGGCACTCGCGGCAGCGGTGCTGGGGGAGCGGTGGGGGCGGTGGGGGCAGAGGCCGGGCGGCCTCCCCGGGCCGTCCGCGGCTCCCGGCGCGACCCCGCGGCCCGATGGCACGCTCGCAAGCGGCCTTCCCGGCCGGGCGCAGGCCGGCTCCGGCGCAGGCCCGGGGCCTGCGGCACGCCCCGAAAGCCTGCTCGGCGAGACCGTCGCCGATCCCACCCGCCTCCTGATCCTCGCGCTCACCGGCGCCTACGTCCGTACCGCCGGACCACCCCTCCTGCACGCCGCGCTCAACCCGTCGCCGCCCCTGACCCAGCGGGCGGTCGGCGGGGGCATCCGGGCCATGATCCCGCTCCAGGCCGCGCTCGCCGCCCGCTGTGGATCGCCCCTCACCGGTCTCGCCGTCATGGGACTCGTCCCCCTCGCCCGCAGCCTCGCCCGGAAGGTGAGCCTCACATGACCCTCCACCTCGGATACGGCACCAACGGGCTCACGGACCTCCGCCTCGACGACGCCCTCGGCCTGCTCGCCGACCTCGGCTACGAGGGCGTCGGCCTGACCCTCGACCACATGCACCTGGACCCGATGGCCCCGGACCTCACCGAGCGCACCCGCCAGGTCCGCCGCCGGCTCACCTCCCTCGGGCTCCGGGTCACCGTGGAGACCGGCGCCCGCTACGTCCTCGACCCGCGCCGCAAGCACGGCCCCTCCCTCCTCGACCCGGACCCCGAGGCCCGGGCCGCCCGCACCGCCCTGCTGGTCCGCGCCGTCGACGTGGCGGCCGAACTCGGCGCGCACGCCGTCCACTGCTTTAGCGGCATCACCCCGCCCGGCACCTCGGCGGACACCGCGTGGAAACGGCTCACCGAAGCGATCGCCCCCGTCCTCGAAGCCGCCGACCGATCCGGCGTCCCCCTGGCGATCGAACCCGAACCCGGTCACCTCCTCGCCACCCTCGCCGACTTCCACCACCTGCGGGGTCTCCTCGGTGACCCGGGGCCGCTCGGCCTCACCCTCGACATCGGCCACTGCCAGTGCCTGGAGGAGGCCTCGCCCGTCGAGTGCATCAGGGACTCCGCCCCCTGGCTCCGGCACGTCCAGATCGAGGACATGCGGCGCGGAGTCCACGAGCACCTGCCGTTCGGCGACGGGGAGATCGTCTTCCCGCCCGTGCTCGCCGCCCTGGCCGCCTCGGACTACCGGGGCCTCACCGTCGTCGAACTGCCCCGGCACTCCCACGCCGGCCCCGAACTGGCCCGCAGGTCGATCGACTTCCTGCGCGACGCCATGACCAGGGACGCCGGCCTCCGCACCGCGACGACCGCCACGCCGAAGGGAGCCGCCCCGTGCTGACGTCCCCCGACCCGCTCAGGTCCCGCAAGGAACTCGACGCCGAACTCGGCGGCGCCGCCCGTGCCTGGCTCGACGAGGCCCTCGCCGAAGCCGCTCACGACGCGGCCCGTGCGGCAACCGTCCCCGGCACACCCCGCGCGGAGGCGAGCCCCTACGCCTCCCCGCCCTGGGAACTGCGCTACGCCGCCGCCGGCCGGCACTGCGGACCGGAGCACGCCGACTCCGTACGCTCCCTCCTGCTCGTCGAGGCCCGCGCCCCGCTGTCCTCCGTCACCCGGCTCTACGAACAGGGCACCGCCGCCGAACGCCGCGCCGTCCTGCTCACCCTGCACCTCCTCGACCTCGGCGACACCGCTCTCCCGCTCGTCGAGGACGCCCTGCGCGCCAACGACACCCGGCTGGTCGCCGCGGCCGTGGGCCCCTACGCCGCCGACCACCTCGACCCGCACGCCTGGCGGCACGCCGTGCTGAAGTGCCTGTTCACCGAGGTGCCCGTCGCGGCCGTCGCCCGGCTCGGCGACCGGGCCCGCGGCGACGCCGAACTCGCCCGCATGCTCGACGACTTCGCCGCCGAACGCACCGCGGCGGGCCGCCCCGTCCCCGAAGACCTCCGCACGGTCCTGGGGCATGCCCGGCGGATCCCGACCGCAGCCCCCGCCCCCACGGAGGAGTCCTGATGCGCATCTTCGACCCCCACATCCACATGACCTCCCGCACCACCGACGACTACCGGGCGATGTACGACGCGGGCGTCCGCGCGCTCGTCGAGCCCTCCTTCTGGCTCGGCCAGCCCCGCACCTCGCCCGCCAGCTTCTTCGACTACTTCGACGCGCTGCTGGGCTGGGAGCCCTTCCGCGCCTCCCAATACGGCATAGCCCACCACTGCACGCTCGCCCTCAATCCCAAAGAGGCGAACGACCCCCGCTGCACACCCGTGCTGGACGCGCTGCCCCGCTATCTCGTGAAGGACTCCGTCGTCGCCGTCGGCGAGATCGGCTACGACTCCATGACCCCGGCCGAGGACCACGCGCTGGCCGCCCAGCTCCAGCTCGCCGCCGACCACGGGCTGCCCGCCCTCGTCCACACCCCGCACCGCGACAAGCTCGCCGGTCTCCACCGCACCGTCGATGTCATCCGCGAATCGAACCTCCCCCCGGAGTTCGTCCTGCTCGACCACCTCAACGAGACAACCGTGAAGGCAGCCACCGACAGCGGCTGCTGGGCCGGCTTCTCCATCTACCCGGACACCAAGATGGACGAGGACCGGATGGTCACCATCCTCCAGAACCACGGCACCGAGAAGATCCTCGTCAATTCGGCCGCCGACTGGGGCAAGAGCGACCCCCTGAAGACCCGCAAGGTCGCCGACGCGATGCTGAAGGCCGGCTTCACCGAGGGCGACGTGGACCAGGTCCTGTGGCGCAACCCCGTCGCCTTCTACGGACAGAGCGGCCGCCTCCAGCTGGACGTGCTCGCCCCCGACCCGCTCCACGAGGGCAACTCCATCCTGCGCGGCGGGGAGTGAGGCGGCCATGCGCTTCCGCCACCCGGACGGCTCCACCGTCCACCTCGCCTACTGCACCAACGTCCACCCCGCCGAAACCCTCGACGGCGTCCGCGCCCAGCTCCGCGACCACTGCGAACCCGTCCGCCGCCGACTCGGCCGGGACCGGCTCGGCATCGGCCTCTGGCTCGCCCGGGACGCCGCCCGCACCCTGATCAACGACCCCGCCGAACTGCGCGCCCTGCGCGCCGAACTCGACAGCCGCGGCCTCGAAGTGGTCACCCTCAACGGCTTCCCGTACGAAGGGTTCGGCGCCGACGAGGTCAAATACCGGGTCTACCGGCCGGACTGGACCGAACCCGACCGCCTCGCCCACACCACCGACCTCGCCCGCCTCCTGGCCGCCCTGCTCCCCGACGACGCCACCGAGGGCACCATCTCCACCCTGCCCCTCGCCTGGCGCACCCCCTACGACGGCGACCCCGGGGCGGCCCGCACCGCGCGCTCCGCCCTCACCACCCTCGCCCAGCGCCTCGACGCCCTGGCCGAGATGACCGGCAAGTCCATCCGGATCGGCCTCGAACCCGAGCCGGGCTGCACGGTGGAGACCACCGCCGACGCGATCACCCCGCTCACCGACGTCGGACACGACCGCATCGGCATCTGCGTCGACACCTGCCACCTCGCCACCTCCTTCGAGGACCCCGCGACGGCGCTCGACGCCCTGGCCGCCGCCGGTGTCCGCATCGTCAAGTCCCAGCTCTCCGCCGCCCTGCACGCCGAGGACCCGCACCTGCCCGAGGTCCGCGCCGCGCTCGCCGCGTTCGCCGAACCCCGCTTCCTGCACCAGACCCGCACCAGCACGGCCGCCGGGCTGCGCGGCACCGACGACCTCGACGAGGCCGCCGCCGGCCGGGCGCTCCCGGACTCCACCCCCTGGCGCGCCCACTTCCACGTACCGCTGCACGCGCCCCCGGCGCCCCCGCTGACCTCGACGCTCCCTGTGCTCCGGGACACGCTCGCCCGGCTCGTCGGCGGACCCGTGCCGCTGACCCGGCACCTGGAGGTCGAGACGTACACCTGGCAGGCGCTGCCCGCGGAGCTGCGGCCCCGCACCCGCACCCAGCTCGCCGACGGCATCGCCGCCGAACTCACCCTCGCCCGCGACCTCCTGGTCGACCTCGGCCTCAAGGAACTGCCATGAGCGCGCCCGAACCCGGCACGGAATCCGCACAGGAGACCGGCGGCCCCACCCCCCTCCTCGTCCTCGACGTCGTCGGCCTCACCCCGCAGCTGCTGGCCCGCATGCCGAACCTCCGGGCCCTCGGGGAACAGGGCGCGCAGGCACCGCTGTCCACCGTGCTGCCCGCCGTCACCTGCGCCGCCCAGTCCACCTTCCTCACCGGCGCGATGCCCGCCGAACACGGCATCGTCGCCAACGGCTGGTACTTCCGCGAACTCGGCGACGTCCTGTTGTGGCGACAGCACAACGGGCTCGTCGAGGGCGACAGACTCTGGGACGCCGCCCGCCGCGCCCACCCCGGCTACACGGTCGCCAACATCTGCTGGTGGTACGCGATGGGCGCCGACACCGACTGGACCGTCACCCCGCGCCCCGTCTACTACGCCGACGGCCGCAAGGAACCCGACTGCTACACCCGGCCCCCCGCCCTGCACGACGAACTGACCGACAGACTCGGCACGTTCCCCCTCTTCCACTTCTGGGGCCCCGGCGCCGACCTCGTCTCCTCCCAGTGGATCATCGACGCCACCCGCCACATCATCGCCACCCGCACCCCCGACCTCGCCCTCTGCTATCTGCCGCACCTGGACTACGACCTCCAGCGCTTCGGCCCCGACGACCCCCGCTCCCACCGGGCCGCCGCCGAGCTCGACCGGGCGATCGCCCCGCTGCTGGCGGACGCCCGGGCCGAGGGCCGCACGGTCGTCGCCCTCTCCGAATACGGCATCACCCGAGTCGACCGCCCGGTCGACATCAACCGCGCCCTGCGCCGGGCTGGCCTGCTGGAGGTCCACACCCAGGACGGCATGGAATACCTGGACCCGATGGCCTCCCGGGCCTTCGCCGTCGCCGACCACCAACTCGCCCACGTCTACGTACGCCGTCCCGAGGACCTCGAAGCGACCCGGGCCGCCCTCGCGGACCTGCCCGGCATCGAACAGCTCCTCGACGACGAGGGCAAGAAGGCACACCACCTGGACCACCCGCGCTCCGGAGAACTGGTCGCCGTCGCGGAGAAGGACGCGTGGTTCACGTACTACTACTGGCTCGACGACGCGCGCGCCCCCGATTTCGCCCAGCTCGTCGAGATCCACCGCAAGCCCGGCTACGACCCCGTCGAGCTCTTCATGGACCCCGAGGACCCCTACGTCCGGGTCAAGGCCGCCTCGGCGGTCGCCCGCAAGAAGCTCGGCCTGCGCTACCGCATGGCGGTCGTCCCCCTGGACCCCTCACCTATTCGCGGCAGCCACGGCCGCCTCCCCGAGAGCGACGACGAAGGTCCGCTCATCCTCTGCTCCACCCCCCACGCGTTCACCGACCGGGTCAGGGCCACCGAAGTGAAGTCCCTGCTCCTCCAGCTTGCCGGACTGCACTGACATTCCCGTCACGCACCCGGCACCGCACCACTCACCCCGTCAGGTCAGCAAGGGAGACACCCGAACATGAGCCGCACCTCCAAGGACACCGGACTCGCCCGCAGACTGAGCCGCCGCAACATCCTCGGTGTCGCCGCCGGAGCCACCGCCGCCACGATCATCGGCACGGCGAGCGCCCAGGCGACCGACCGGGGCCAGGGCCACGGCAACGGGCACGCTCACGGCCACGGCCATGGGCACGGCCACGGCAAGGGCAAGCCCGTCCTGCCCCCCGGCCGCCTCGGCATCCAGCTCTACAGCCTCCGCGACCAGATCTCCACGCTGGGCTTCGCGCCGGTCTTCGCCGAACTGGAGAAGTACGGCTACGACGAGATCGAGCTCGCGGGCTACACCCAGGGCTCGGCCGGCCCCATCACCCTGGCCCAGCTCAAGCGGCTGGCCCGGGACCACGGCCTCAACCCGATCGGCAGCCACGTCGGCTACTACGACGACAACAACCCCGGCGCGTACACCTTCGCCCAGAACCTGGAGAAGGTCCTCGACGACGCCCAGGCGCTCGGCCTGAAGCACATCGGCACCGCCTCCGGCCCGTTCCGCTACGGCTCCACGGTGGACGGCTGGAAGCGGGCGGCCGACGACTTCAACACGTACGGCGCCGCCGCCCGCAAGCGCGGCATGAAGTTCTACCAGCACAACCACGCGGAGGAGTTCTCCTTCGCGACCGACAAGCCGAACGTGCGCCTCTACGACGTCCTGCTCGCCGAGACCGACCCCGACCTCGTCTACCTGGAGATGGACATCTACTGGGCGTACTGCGCCCAGTTCCGCTTCAGCAAGCGCGTGGACGGCACCCCGGCCCCGCTCGACCCGCTGAAGTACGTCCTGAAGCACCCGAACCGCTACCCCCTCTTCCACGTCAAGGACGGGGTCCGCGACGAGACGACCCGCGACGGCTACCGCATGTCGGACGTGGGCGACGGGGACATCGACTACAAGACGTTCCTGTCCAAGGTCACGAAGCGCACCCACCACGGCCGGACCTACCACCACTGGCAGGCCGAGCACGACAACCCGGTCCAGTCCCTCGCCTTCGCCCGCAAGTCCAGCGAGCACCTGCACTCGCTGCGCGAGGGCCGCTGCGGCGACTGACGCACCAGGCCCGGCCCGCCGGAGGGATCCCGGCGGGCCGGGCCCACCGCGCCCCTGCGGCCCGGGTCCCACCCCCGCCCCTACCCGATGCCCTGCCGGTCCGGAAGCAGTGCGAACGCACGGTCGGCGGCCACCGGAACCGCCCGCTCCACGGTCTGGACGAGCAGCTCACGGTGGCGAACCAGCGGCTGTTGACGCTCCTCGGGGGCGAGCAGCAGCAGATCACCCAGGCCCGCCATCAGCCGCCGTGTCACCTGCGGGCTGCCCGCCACGCACCAGCGGATCTCCTCGAAGGCCAGATCGACCAGATCTGCCCACTCCGGCCCCTCCTGCACCAGCCGCACCCGCCCGGCCCGGTCCCGGTGGTGGACCTTACCGAGCGGCAGCCGCACGACGACCGCGAGGATCTGCACGATCCGGTCCAGACACTGCACAGCGGTGGTCGGATCGTTCACGGACGTGGAGAGCGCCCGCAGCGCGATGTCCGCGAGCTGACGCAGCCCGAACGCCAGGTCCTGGTGCAGTGTGCGCTCCACCGAGACGGAGACGGCGGACCGCAGCCGGAGCCGGGGCTCCACGGCCCCGCCGTGGACGGCGAGCATCGGCGTCCCCGGCACGACGAAGTCCCCGATACGGGGGATCACCCGCAACACCACGCCCTGCCGCCGCGCGGCCCGGACCAGCCGCGCCGTGTTCACGTCCCGCAGCACCCCGGCCCGCCCCTCGTACACGAGGCGCGCCGTCTCGGGCCCCGCCTCGTCGTCCCCCTGCGCCCCCCGCGGCATCCTGCCGAGCACCCGGAACGAGTCCCGCGCGATCCGGTCGACGACCGGCCCCACCTGCATCAGCCGGAGCGTCGCGCTCACGTAGACGACGAAGAGCAGCAGACTCGTCCCGACGAGCACCAGGATGAGCAGGCTCTGCACCAGCGGAACCGACACCACCCGGCGCGGGTCCGTCTCGCTCTCGTACGAGGAGAGCACCAGCAGCGAGACGAGGAACGTCGCCAGGAACACCGTCATGGTGAGCTTGCTGATCCGGCTCCTGACGAAGATCCGCACCACGCGGGGGGTGAGCTGGCCGCTGGCCATCTGCACCGCGACCAGCGAGATGCTGAAGACGACACCGATGAAGGTCATCATCGCCGAGCTGACGGCGGTCACCACCGTCCGGGTGTCCTGGGAGAACCCGATGAGATCCCCCAGCTCCTCGTACGCCTCCTCCCGCTGGAGCAGCCGGACGATCGCGTCGTCGAGTTCGGTGGCGACGAACCACAGCACGAACACACTGACGAACCCCATGGTCGGGGCGAACCAGAAGGTGTCGCGCAGATGCTCGCGCAGAGGGGACAGCGGGCGGGGCCGGCGGTAGCCGCGATCACTCATGAACGCGAAGGTAGCCCCGCGACCTCCACGGACCGGGGAGGCCGACCGCCCACCGGCCCGCCGCACCGCACTGACCACCGGATATGCGGGTGAAGGGTATGTCGAACCCCTGGTATTGTTTTCCATGTCGCCGCGGGGAACACGCCGCGAACGACAGACACCTTGTCCGGGTGGCGGAATGGCAGACGCGCTAGCTTGAGGTGCTAGTGCCCTTTATCGGGCGTGGGGGTTCAAGTCCCCCCTCGGACACCACCAGTGAAGACCCCACTCCGCGTGGGGTCTTCTGCTTTGCCGGGCCAGGACTCCCAGCAGGAGGCTGCGCACGTCACCGGCCATACGCCCCGCGAGACGCGGCATGATCAGCCCGGCCGACGCCCGCCCCGCCGCCCCGACCCTCCCGTCACGATCTGGTCTCGGCCATGGGAGGGGGGCTTGCTTTCGGCCATGTAATCGATTCCAATCTTCCGTGTAATCGATTCCACGGCGTGGTGAACCGGTCCACCACCGGTCCGCCCCCAGGTGTCGAGGTGTACGGAAACCACAAGGAGGTGGTCCGGACATGGCGAGCATCAAGGATGTCGCGGCCGAGGCGGGGGTGTCCGTCGCCACGGTTTCGCGCGTGCTGAACAGCCATCCGTCCGTCAGCGAAGAGGCGCGCACCCGCGTCCTCGCCGCCGTCGAAGCGCTCGGCTACCGGCCCAACGCGGTGGCCCGGTCGCTGCGCACGGCCCAGACCCGCACCCTCGGCCTGGTCATCAGCGATGTGCTCAACCCGTACTTCACCGAGCTGGCCCGCTTCGTCGAGGAGGAGGCCCGCGCGCTCGGCTACAGCGTCATCATCGGCAACGCCGACGAGCGGCCCGAGCTCCAGGACCACCACATCCGCACGCTCATCGACCGCAGGATCGACGGGCTCCTCGTCTCGCCCGCCGACGGCGGCTCCCCGCTGATGCGGGACGTCGCCCTGGGGGGTACGCCGATGGTCTTCGTCGACCGCTGGATCCCCGGCCTCGACGTGCCCGTCGTCCGGGCCGACGGTACGGGCGCGGTCAAGGATCTCGTCGCCCATCTGCACCGACTCGGTCACCACAGGCTCGCCATCATCGCCGGGCCCGCTGCCACCACCACCGGCAACGAGCGCGTCGAAGCGTTCCGGGAGGCCCTGCGGGGGCTGGGACTCGCCCTGCCCGACGCCTACATCGGGCAGGGCGACTTCCAGGCCACCAGCGGGCGGCGGGCCACCGAGCGGTTCCTCGCCCTGGCCGAGCCGCCCGAGGTCGTCTTCGCCGCCGACAACCTGATGGCCCTCGGCGCGCTCGACGCGATCCGGGCGCGGGGCCTGCGGGTGCCCGACGACATCGCGCTCGCCGCCTTCGACGACATCCCGTGGTTCGTCCACACCGATCCGCCGATCACCGCCATCGCCCAGCCGACCGCCGACCTGGCACGGGCCGCCGTGCGCGCACTGGCCGACCTGATCGAAGGACGGACCCCGCAGTCCGTCACCCTGCCCGCCCGCCTCGTCGTACGCCGCTCGTGCGGCGGGGCCGCCACGAACCAGAGGAGCGACCGGTGACCCCACCGGAGGAGCAACCGACCACCGCGCCCGACGAGTTGCTGCGCATCGAGGGTCTGCGCAAGACCTTCCCCGGCGTGGTGGCGCTCGACAACGTCGACTTCGACCTCCGCAGAGGCGAGGTCCATGTCCTGCTCGGCGAGAACGGCGCGGGCAAGAGCACCCTCATCAAGATGCTCTCCGGCGCCTACCGCCCCGACCGCGGCCGCATCCTGGCCGACGGCCGCGAGGTGCGCATCGACGGTGCGCAGGACGCCGAACGGCTCGGGATCGCCACCATCTACCAGGAGTTCAACCTCGTCCCCGATCTCACGGTGGCCGAGAACATCTATCTCGGCCGCCAGCCGCGCCGCTACGGGCTCGTCGACCACCGCCGGATGCGCCAGGACGCCGCAGAGCTGCTGCGCCGCGTCGGCGTCGACGTGCGCCCCGATGCCAAGGTGCGTGAACTGGGCATCGCCCGGCTTCAGATGGTGGAGATCGCCAAGGCGCTCAGTCTGGAGGCGCGCGTCCTGATCATGGACGAGCCGACCGCCGTGCTCACCTCGGAAGAGGTCGACAAGCTCTTCGCCATCGTCCGCCAGCTCCGCGAGGACGGCGTCGGAATCGTCTTCATCACCCACCACCTGGAAGAGATCGCCGCACTCGGCGACCGCGTCACCGTCCTGCGCGACGGCCGCAGCATCGACCAGGTCCCGGCCTCCACCCCCGAGGACGAACTCGTCCAGCTCATGGTCGGCCGCAGCATCGAGCAGCAGTACCCGCGCGAACGCCCCGGCAGGGGCGACGCGTTGCTGTCCGTGCGGGGGCTGACCCGTAACGGCGTCTTCCACGACATCAGCTTCGACGTGCACGCGGGCGAGGTCGTCGGACTCGCCGGACTGGTCGGCGCCGGGCGTACGGAGGTGGCGCGCGCGGTCTTCGGCGCGGACCCGTACGACGCCGGCACCGTCGACGTACGCGGCGAACGCCTCGCCCGGCACGACGTCCCCGCCGCGATGGGCGCAGGGATAGGCCTCGTACCGGAGGACCGCAAGGGCCAGGGGCTGGTGCTCGACGCCTCCGTGCAGGAGAACCTGGGCCTGGTCACCCTGCGGTCCGCCACCCGCTCCGGGTTCGTCGACCTCAAGGGCCAGCGCACCGCCGCCGCCCGCATCGCGCAGCAGCTCGGCGTCCGCATGTCCGGCCTCGGCCAGCATGTGCGTACGTTGTCCGGCGGCAACCAGCAGAAGGTCGTCATCGGCAAATGGCTGCTGGCCGACACCCGGGTCCTCATCCTCGACGAGCCCACCCGGGGCATCGACGTCGGCGCCAAGGTCGAGATCTACCAGCTCATCAACGAACTGACCGCCTCCGGCCACGCCGTCCTGATGATCTCCAGCGATCTGCCGGAGGTGCTCGGCATGAGCGACCGCGTCCTCGTCATGGCCCAGGGCCGGATCGCCGGGGAACTCCCCGCCGAAGAAGCCACCCAGGACGCGGTGATGGCCCTCGCGGTCTCCACCGCCGCTCCCCACGAACACCCCGTACCGAAGAACGAAGAGGAGGGCCCCCGTGGCCACTGAGACACTCAAGAGTGACACGGGCGCAGGGGGCACCTCCGTGATACGACGCGTCCTGCTCGACAACGGAGCCCTGAGCGCCCTGGTCGTCCTGGTGGTGGCGATGTCGCTGCTCTCCGGCGACTTCCTCACCACCCAGAACCTGCTGAACGTCGGTGTCCAGGCGGCCGTCACCGCCATCCTCGCGTTCGGCGTCACCTTCGTCATCGTCTCGGCGGGCATCGACCTCTCCGTGGGTTCGGTGGCCGCTCTGTCCGCGACGGTCCTCGCGTGGTCGGCGACATCGGCGGGCGTACCCGTCGTCCTGGCCGTCGTCCTCGCGATCGTCACCGGCATCGCCTGCGGATTTGTGAACGGCGCCCTGATCTCGTACGGCAAACTCCCGCCGTTCATCGCGACGCTGGCCATGCTCTCCATCGCCCGCGGTCTCTCCCTCGTCATCTCGCAGGGCAGCCCGATCGCCTTCCCCGACTCCGTCTCACGGCTCGGTGACACACTCGGCGGCTGGCTCCCCGTACCGGTCCTGGTGATGATCGCGATGGGCCTGATCACCGCGCTGATCCTCGGCCGCACCTTCATCGGCCGCTCGATGTACGCCATCGGCGGCAACGAGGAGGCGGCCCGGCTCTCCGGTCTCCGCGTCAAGCGCCAGAAGATCGTCATCTACGCTCTGTCCGGCCTCTTCGCCGCCGTCGCGGGCATCGTCCTGGCCTCGCGCCTCGTCTCCGCCCAGCCGCAGGCCGCCCAGGGGTACGAACTCGACGCCATCGCCGCCGTCGTCATCGGCGGGGCGAGCCTGGCCGGCGGTGTCGGCAAGGCGTCCGGCACCCTGATCGGCGCGCTGATCCTCGCCGTCCTCCGCAACGGCCTCAACCTCCTCTCCGTGTCGGCGTTCTGGCAGCAGGTCGTCATCGGCGTCGTCATCGCCCTCGCCGTCCTGCTCGACACGCTGCGCCGCAAGGCCGGTTCGGGGGCGGCCTCCCCGGCCGGCACGGCCCCCGGCGCCCCGGGCGCCGGGCGCAGGGGAGCGCTCAAGTTCGCCGGGGCGGCGCTCGCCGTGGCCCTCGTCGTCGGCGCTGTCTCCTACTTCAACTCCGGTTCGTCCGGGGGAACGACGAAGGTCGGCATGTCCCTCTCCACGCTCAACAACCCCTTCTTCGTGCAGATGAAGGAAGGCGCGCAGGCGGAAGCGGAGAAGGCGGGCATCGACCTCACCGTCACCGACGCCCAGAACGACGCCTCCCAGCAGGCCAACCAACTGCAGAACTTCACCAGTTCGGGAGTCTCCTCGATCATCGTCAACCCGGTGGACTCGGACGCCGTGGGACCGGGCGTCCGCAGCGCCAACAAGGCGGACATCCCCGTGATCGCCGCCGACCGGGGCGTCAACAAGGCCGAGACCGCAACGCTCGTCGCCTCCGACAACGTGGCGGGCGGCAAGCTCGCCGCCGACGCGCTGGCCGACAAGCTCGGCGGCAAGGGCAGCATCGTCATCCTCCAGGGCACGGCGGGCACCTCCGCCAGCCGTGAGCGCGGGGCCGGCTTCGCCGAGGGGCTGAAGGCGTACCCGGACATCAAGGTGGTCGCCAAGCAGCCCGCGGACTTCGACCGCACCAAGGGCCTCGACGTCATGACCAACCTGATCCAGTCGCACCCCGGTGTCACGGGCGTCTTCGCCGAGAACGACGAGATGGCGCTCGGCGCGGTCAAGGCGCTCGGCAGCAAGGCCGGGAAGTCCGTCTCCGTCGTCGGCTTCGACGGCACCCCGGACGGCCTGAAAGCGGTCGAGGCCGGCACGCTCTACGCGTCGGTCGCCCAACAGCCCGCCGAACTCGGGAAGATCGCCGTGCAGAACGCGGTCAAGGCCGCGAAGGACGAGCAGGTCGCGAGCACGGTGAAGGTGCCGGTCAAGGTGGTCACCCGGGAGAATGTCGCCGACTTCTCCTGAACCGCACAGCGCACCGGACAGTTGATCCCGGACCGACGAAAGCAGGAAGCACGCCCATGCACGACAACGCCCCCGGCGACCGGTACGACCTGCTGGTCGTCGGGTCGGCCAACGCCGACCTGGTGATCGGCGTCGAGCGCCGCCCCGCCCCCGGCGAGACGGTCCTCGGCTCCGACCTGGCCGTCCACCCCGGCGGCAAGGGCGCCAACCAGTCGCTGGCCGCCGCTCGCCTCGGTGCGAGGACGGCCCTGCTCGCCCGGGTCGGCGACGACGGCCACGGACGCCTCCTGCTGGATTCCCAGCGTGCGGCGGGCGTGGACACGGACGGCGTCCTGGTCGGCGGGGCCCCCACCGGCGTCGCGCTGATCACCGTCGACCCCTCGGGCGACAACAGCATCGTGGTCTCCCCGGGGGCCAACGCACGCCTCACGCCCGAGGACGTCCGGGCGGCGGCCCCGCTGCTGGCCGCCGCCCGGGTGATCTCCGTACAGCTGGAGATCCCGCTGGACACCGTGGCCGAGACGGTACGCGGCCGGGGGCCGGACACCCGGCTGGTCCTCAACCCGTCGCCGCCCGCCCCGCTCCCCGGGGAGGTGCTCGCCGCCTGCGATCCGCTGGTGGTCAACGAGCACGAGGCGCGGTACATCCTGGGCGAGGAGGCGGGGGAGGGGCCGCACGACTGGGCCCCGGCGCTCCTCGCGCTCGGCCCGCGCTCGGTCGTCATCACCCTGGGTGCCGCCGGGGCCCTGGTGGCGGAGAGCCGTACGGGCTCCCTGGACCACCTCGTCAGCCCGCGGGTCGAGGCCGTCGACACGACCGGCGCCGGGGACGCGTTCACCGCGGCCCTGGCCTGGCGCCTCGGCCGGGGCGACGACCTGCGGGAAGCGGCGGCCTTCGCCGTGCGGGTGGGCGCGGCGGCCGTCACGGCACGGGGGGCGCAGGAGTCGTTCCCGACGCTGGAGGAGGTCGACGCGCTGTGAAGAAGTCGGGCATCCTCAACCGCCATCTGGCGGGCGCGATCGCCGAACTCGGCCACGGCGACACCGTCCTGATCTGCGACGCCGGCATGCCGATACCGTCCGGCCCCCGCATCGTCGACCTGGCCTTCCGCGCCGGGACTCCGTCCTTCGCCGAGGTACTGGACGGCCTGCTCGACGAGCTGGTCGTCGAGGGAGCGACGGCCGCCGAGGAGATCCGCGACGCCAACCCGGCGGCCGCGGCGCTCCTCGACACCCACTTCCCCTGGCTGGAGTCGGTCCCGCACGACGACCTGAAGGCGCTGACGGCGACGGCCCGCCTGGTGGTCCGTACGGGGGAGGCGCGGCCGTACGCGAACGTCCTGCTGCGGTGCGGGGTGTTCTTCTGACGGACGTCCGGCCGAGGAGCCGTTCTCAGCCGGACGCACCCGGGGCAAGCCCGCAGGAACCGGACCTCTGCGCCCCGTCCTGCCCCGTCAGCGTCACGACCCCCCGGCCGTCCCTGGCCTGGTTGTAGGCGATCGTGCAGGTCAACTGGCGTACGGCCGTGGCGTCCAGTGCCTGCACGGCGAGGGGCAGGCGGGCGGTGATGCCGCCGTCCGAGGAGACCTCCACCTGCACGGTTCCCTTCTCGCGGACAGCGGGAAGCGCCGTGGTCAGTCCGGCGGCCCGGTCGGCCCCGCCGGGGCCGGAGAGCAGCGCCAGGACGACCTTCTCCGTGGGTGCGGGGCCCGCCGGCCCGGAGGGGTCCCGGTCGTCGGCGCCCGGTCCGATGTACTCGTCGCCGAACCCGGCCGAGGCCCCGACCTCCCGGATCACGGGGCTCAACCCGCCGTCGGGGGAACGGAAGAAGAGCAGCATGTCGGCGTCACGGTTGAGGAAGGCCTCGACCGTCGCGGGGCCGCCCGCCTCGATCACGTCGGAGTCCTGGATCCCGCAGCCGCCCACCAGCGGTACCCCGACGACGGCCGCGGCGAGACCGCGCCACGACGCACGCCTCCTCGGGACACCGCCCCGCACCGTATGCCTCATCTGCCGGCCTCCTCGGCCCGGAGCGGGATCTCGACGGTGAAGACGGCACCGCCGCCGGGCAGGTTCCCCGCGCGGATCGTGCCGCCGTGCAGATGCACGTTCTCCAGGGTGATCGCCAGGCCCAGGCCACTGCCGGGCGAGCGCGTACGGGCCGCGTCGGCCTTGTAGAAGCGGTCGAAGATGTGCGGGAGCGCGGCGGCGGGGATGCCGGGGCCGCGGTCCGCGACCTCGACGACGAGCACGAGCGTGCCCGAGGAGCTTGCCTCGGTGCGCAGGAGCACGGAGACGGGCGCGCCGCCGTGCCGCAGCGCGTTCCCGACGAGGTTGGCGATCACGACGTCGAAGCGGCGCGGGTCGAGGCGGGCCCGGATCCCGGCGGGGAGTTCGGTGCGGATCCGGTCGTCGTCCGCCCAGTGCCGGGCCTGGAGGGTCTTGCGGATCGCCTCGGCGACATCGATCTCGTCGGAGTTCAGCTCGGCCGCGCGGGCGTCGAAGCGGGAGATCTCCATCAGGTCCTCGACGAGCACGGCCAGCTTTCCGGTCTCCGTACTGACCAGCCGGACCGCCTGGGCGGTGTCGGCGTCCAGGCGGTCCGCGTCCTCGTCGAGGACCTCGGTGACGGCGAGCATCCCGGCGAGGGGGGTGCGCAGTTCGTGCGAGACGTCGGAGGCGAAGCGGCGCGCACGCGCCTCGGCCTCGCGCAGTTCACCGACGGAGCGCTCCAGTTGGCCCGCCGACTCGTTGAACGTGTCGGCCAGGTCGGCCAGTTCGTCCCGGCCGCGTACCGGTATACGGGTGTCGAGTCTGCCGCTCCCCATGCTCCGGGCCGCACGGCGCAGCTCCCGTACCGGACGCAGCACGCTGCGCGCCGCGAGCAGGGCGGGCACGAGCGCGACCGCGAGGCCGGGCAGGGCGCCGTTCCGCGCGGCGATGAGGAGGGCGTCCACGTTGACCTGCTCGTCGGTCATCCGCATGACGGCGTACAGGACGAGCCCGCTGGGAAGCACGCTGTCGGGGCCGGTCTTGAAGACCGTGGGCATGCCGATGGTCAGGTAGGGGACGCCGTCCTTGACCACCCGCTGGAAGCTGCCGTACCGGTCGGCCGTCGCGGCCCGGCGCAGTTGGGGGGTGATGACGGAGGAGACCGGGTTCTCGCCCGAGGACGCGCGGATCGAACCGTATTCGGCGAACACCACCCAGGGGCGCGGCTTGCCCGTGCGGGCGAGGTCGCGCAGGATCTCCTCCAGCCCCTCCTCCTGAAGCGGCAGCCCCCAGCCCGTCCGCTCGACCTGGTCGCGGAAGGTCGAGACGGCCGTGTCCTGGGCGGTCTGGAGCAGCGCGTTGCGGGCCTCGCGGTAGGTCAGGGCGGATGTCGTGCCGGCGCTGACCGCGGCGACCAGAAGGAAGGCGGCCAGCAGCCGGGTGCGCAGACCGAACGCCCTGACCCGCGAACGCTTCCGCGTGGGCGCGGCCGGCCCCGCGCCGTCCGCTCGCTCGTTTCCGCCGCCGCGCGGGCGGCCGGGGCGGGGGACGGTGATCACAGCGGGCCGAAGCGGTAGCCGAAGCCCCGCAGCGTCTGGACGTAACGCGGGTTGCCGACCTCGTCCTCGATCTTCCCGCGCAGCCGGGCGACGCAGGCGTCGACCAGGCGGCCGTCGGCGTGGAAGGTGTGCTCCCAGACGTTCTCCAGGAGCTGCTGCCTGCTGAACACCTGCTCGGGAGCGGCGGAAAGGTGCAGCAGCAGTCTCAGCTCCGAGGGAGCGAGCGTCAGGGGCCGGCCGGCCTTCGACGCCGTCAGTCCGACCCGGTCGATGGTGAGGTCGCCGTAGACCTCGATGGCCGGGCGGCCCGTCGAGCCGTCGTCCATACGGCGCAGCACCGCCCGGATCCGGGCGTCGATCACCTCGGGCCGGGCGGGCTTGACGATGTAGTCGTCGGCACCGGCCTCCAGACCGATGACCACGTCGAAGTCGTCGCCGCGCGCGGTGAGCATGATGATCGGCAACTGGCTGTGCTCCCGGATGCGCCGGCAGACCTGTACGCCGGTCATACCGGGCAGCATCAGGTCCAGCAGCAGCAGATCGGGGCGGAACTCGGCCAGCGCGGCGAGGCCGTCCTCGCCGGTTCCGGCTGCTCGTACGTCGTGGCCGCGTCGGCGCAGACCGAGTTGGACCCCCTCACGTACGAAGGGGTCGTCCTCGACGAGGAGCACGCGGGACATCGGCTGTTCTCCCTCGGTGGTGGGCGGGTCAGGTCCGGACCCGCCGACTGCGTACACGCAGGAACAGCGCGTTCAGTTCGGTGAGCCGCAGTGGACGGGCGAGCAGGGCGAAGGTGAGGCCGACGGCGGCCGCGCCGGCGGCGGTGGCGGCCAGGGCTCCCGCCGGTGCCGCGCCGAGGGACGCGAGGTGGCCGAACGCGACGGCGGGGACGGCGGCGAGCAGCAGGCGTGCGTGGGCGGCCACGGGGGAGGACCGGAGGGGCTGCACGGCATCGAGCCGGCGGCACAGCACCCAGCCGGTCAGCGCCCAGCCCGCGCACAGAGCCAGCGAGTAGGCCGCCGCCATGCCCGTGACGGCCCAGCGGGCCGGCAGCAGGTGCGCGGCGGCCAGGGACAGTCCCGCGTTGAGGGCGACGATCACCAGGTTGAGCAGGAACGGTGTGCGGGTGTCGGAGAGCGCGTAGAAGGCGCGCGACAGGACGTACTGGCCGGACAGGGCGATCAGCCCCGGAGCGAAGGCCATCAGGATTCCGGCCAGGGCGGCCGTGTCGGCGGCACTGGTCCTGCCGTGACCGAAGACGAGGGCCGTCACCGGCCCCGCGAGGGCGAGCAGCGCGCAGGCGGCGGGTACGACGCCGGCGGCGCAGACCCGCAGGGCGTGGGAGACATCGCGCCGCACCCCGGTGAGGTTCCCGTCGGCCGCCGCCGCGCTCATCCGCGGCAGGAGCGCCGTCACCACGGAGACGGTGATGACGCCGTGCGGTACGACCCACAGGACGTAGGCGTTGTTGAAGGCGCCGAACCCCGGTCCGCCGTCGAGGCCGGCGCTCGTGGCGAGCCGGGTGGTGACCCAGTAGGCGGCCTGGTTGGCGAGGACCAGCAGCACCAGCCAGCCGGCCGCCCGCAGGGGCCGGGCCAGGCCGCTGCCGCGCCAGTCGAAGCGGGGCCGCCAGCGGAAGCGGGCGGCGCGCAGGGCCGGGACGAGGGCGAGCGTCTGGACGGCGATACCGGCGGTCGTGCCCCAGCCGAGCAGGGCGGTCCCGGTCGGCGTGAGGGTGTTGTCGCCGCCCCCCGGGGACAGGGCGAGGTAGAGGCCGAAGACGGCGATGACGACGACGTTGTTCAGGACCGGCGTCCACATCATCGCGCCGAACCGGCCCCGTGCGTTGAGTATCTGCCCGAGCAGGGTGAACAGCCCCAGGAAGAAGATCTGGGGCAGGCAGTAGCGGGCCAGCGCGACGGTCATCGCCGCCTGCCGACCGGTGTAGTCGGTGTAGACGTCGACGATGGTGGGGGCGGCCCACACCGCGGTCGCGGTGATGGCCAGCAGGGCGACGACGCAGACGGTGACCAGCCGGTCGGTGTACGCCGCCCCCGCGTCGGGGCGCTCCTTCGCGGCCCGCACCAGCTCGGGCACGAAGACGGCGTTCAGCGCGCCGCCCAGCAGCAGCATGTAGACGATGGTGGGCAGGGCGTTGCCGACCGCGTAGCCGTCGGCGGTCGGCCCGATGGTGCCCAGGGCCGCAGCGACCACGGCAAACCGGGCGAAACCGGTGGCGCGGGCGACGACGGATCCGGCGGCCATGACCGCACTGCCGCGCGGAGCGGCGAACGCCGCCTTCGTGCCCTGCGGGACCGCGGCGGTGCGGACGGCGCGTGCCATCGGTGGCGGCTGCTTCATCGGCGGTTCAGGTATGCCTGGAAGGCACGGTGAAGCGCATGGTTGGCGCTGCCGCCCACTGGCCTCTCCCATTCCCCCAACGTCTCGACGACCTGCCCACCGGTGCCGAGCTTCCACCGCAGCAATCCGTACGCACGTTCCTCCGGATCGAGAGTGGAGGGTACCCCGCGCATGTCGTAGACGTCCGCCCCGGCCGCGTGGGCGTCCAGCAGCATCCGCCACTGAAGGGCGTTGGAGGGCCTGACCTCGCGGCGGTGGTCGGCCGACGCACCGGTCTGGTACCAGGCCCGGCGGCCCACCGCGATCATCGTGTGGGCGGCCAGGATCTCGCCCCGGTGCCGGGCGAGGTACAGCTTCATACGGCCCGGTTCCTCGGCGTTGAGAGCGGCGTACTGACGCTCGTAGTACGCGAGTGAGCGGCCGAGACGGAATCCGTCCCTGCGCTCGGTGACGGTGAGCAGGCGGCTGAACTCGGGCAGGTCCGCCGCACTGCCGACCACCACCTCCACGCACTCCTTCCGGGCCCGGCGCACATTGCGTCGCCATTCCTGGTTGAGCCCGGTCCACAGGTCGTCCGGGGTGCGTCCGGCGAGCGGAACCCGAAAGACGTGGCGGGGCTGGGCGTCCCCGCCCTGGTCCGTCCCGTCGCCACCGCAGCGCCGCCAGCCCCTGACCCGCAGCCGGTCGGCGACGGCGGAGCCGAGGGGGTCGACCTCGCTGGCCAGGACGTCATCGAGGCGGCGGCCCGGTGCGGCGAGCGGCTTGAGCCGGGCGGCGTCCCAGCGCCGGTAGGCGGGCGACGGGCCGATGCGCACGGCGAAGGCCCCCGCACGGCGCAGGTACTCCAGCAGCGGATCGAGCCAGTCGTCGACGTCGGGGTCGCTCCAGTCGGCGACGGGGCCCTCGGGGAGGTAGGCGAAGTACTTGCGCGTGCCGGGGAACTGACGCAGCAGCACCAGAGCCGCCCCCGTCAGCGCGCCCACCTCCGGATCGGGCCCCCAGCCGATCAGTCGGGAGTGCCAGCCCTCTTTGACGGCGGCCCAGGACGGGCACTGGAGGAAGCCGGGGCCGAGGGCCCGGCCTTCGGGAGACGTGAGGAAGGCGCGGTAGGTCTTCGGGCTGATGGTGTCCAGGGCAAGGCCCCGGTTCCGTGCGCGGCGCACGGGGCTGGACGACGACGGCACGAGCAGCGCTGACACGGTCTGGCCTCTCCTTCTCCCCGGACCCGGTCGCGGGGACGGCTCCCCGGACGTTTCGCGGGGATGCGGAGGATGCTCACAGCGCTTCATGACCGCTCCGAGCGGCGAATGTGACCGGACCATGACCGTTCCTCACCAGTCGCCGTCACATCGCCCCACGGCGTCTGAACTGGGGTTTTCCGGCTCTACAGTCGCAGCATCGCCGACTCGTCCGGCTCTCTCGCGGCTCTCCCGGAGGTCCTGTTGCCCCGCTCGTCACGCATACCCGTACTGGTCCACGCCCGCGTCCGCGCCGCCGTGGTGGCCGCTCTGGTGACCCCTCTCGCCGCCTGCTCGACGAGCGCCTCTCCCGGTGCCCCGGCCGCCGAGGCGACACCGAGCCCCGCCGACCGGCCCGTCACGGTCTCCGTCACACCGACGGGCAAGCAGACCCCGGCCGGTGAGCCCGTACGGGTCACGGTCTCGGGCGGCCGCCTCACCTCGGTGACCGTCACCGACACCGAGGGCCGCCGGCTGGCCGGAAAGGCCGCCGCCGACGGCCGGTCCTGGGTCTCCGACCGCAAGGCCGTACCCGGCGAGGCGTACGAGGTGACGGCCGCGACCCGGAGTGCGGGCGGAACCGCCCGGAGTGTCCGGTCCGGCTTCACCACGGCGGCGGCGGCCGAGGTCAACAAGGTCGACTGGCGACCGGGCACGGGCACCACCGTCGGCGTCGCCCAGCCCATCTCCCTGGTCTTCGACCATCCGGTCGAGAACCGGGCCGAGGTCGAGAAGCAGCTCAAGGTCACCACCTCGAACGACACCGAGGGCTCCTGGGGCTGGATGCGCGACTGGTCGGGCCGGGACCGGGTGGACTGGCGGCCCGAAACGTACTGGAAGCCGGGGACCGAGGTCACGCTGAAAGCCGAGCTGAACGGTACCGACTCCGGCGCGGACGGCGGCTGGTTCGTACGCGACTACACGACGGCCTTCACCATCGGCGACCGGCAGATCGTCGAGGTCGACCTCGACCGCCACCGGCTCTCCCTCGTACGGGACGGCAGGACGGTCCGCCGGATCCCGGTCTCCGGCGGCACGCCCGGCGGCGACAAGCGGTCCTGGCGAGGGACCGCCGTCCTCATGGCCAAGGAGGGCACGATCAACATGAACTCCGAGACGGTGGGCCTCGCCGACGCCTACGACAAGATGGTCGACCACTCCATGCGGTTGACCTGGTCGGGCATGTACGCCCACGCCGCCCCGTGGAACGCCCGCCATCTCGGCAGGGCCAACCGGAGTTCCGGGTGCATCGGTATGAGCGACGCGGACGCGGCCTGGTTCTACGGGCAGGTGCGGCCGGGCGATCCGTTCGAGATCACCGGCAAGGACACCAAGGGCGTGGTCGCGCCGGGGAACGGCTTCGGCGCGTGGAATCTCTCGTGGACCGAGTGGCAGGGGAAGAGCGCGTTGCGCTGAGACCGTTCGGCGCAGTGGGTCGTCGCGGTCACTGGCCGGAACCGATCACCGGATAGTGGTCGGAGAGGTTCGTGTACGTGTACTGCTTGCCCCAGCTGGACACCGTCCACGGGGTGCTCTGCTCCTTGACCACATCGTTCTTCCAGCCCGACGGCTTGGCGTGGCCCGTGCGGTGCAGGACGTGGTCCAGGTCCTCGCGGGGGTCGTCGGGGTAGCGCTCGGAGGCTATGGAGTTGTCGCGGGTGTCGAAGGAGTACGTGTGGCCCGTCCGGGAGTCCGGGGTGGTCAGGCCGGCGTCGGAGAGGAACGACGCGTACTCCGCCGAGTGCCCGTCGACGTTGAAGTCGCCTGCCACGACGACCTGTTCGGAGGCCGGGATGTTCTTCGCGTCGAGGAACGCGTCCATCTGCCTGAACTGCCGGCTGCGCGTCTGCGCCGCCTCGCCCGCCGAGCAGCCGGGGTCGGTCGACTGGGCGTGGGTGCCGACGACATGGACCCGCGCGCCGTTCACGTCCAGCACCGCGTAGGCGAAGCCCTTGTTCGAGAACCAGTCGCCGCCGCAGGCGTCCTTGAAGACGAACTGCTCCTTGCGCACGATCGGCCACTTGCTGAGGATGGTGACGCCGCCGTCCTCCGGCGTCGTCGCCGAGTAGGAGCCGCCCGTCGCGTCCCAGCCGCTCCTGCTCCGGCCGACCACCGGGGTCCGGTGCGGGTACTGGGCGGCCGAGTCGCGCAGCAGCGCGTCGGATGCGCCGTTGTCGAAGGCCTCCTGGATCACCACGACGTCGTTGCCCTGGAAGAACGACGTCTTCGGGATCTCGGCCGCCCGGTGGTCCTGGCCCCAGTTGGGGTACAGCGTCTTGCTGAAGAGGAACGCGTTGTACGAGAGCACCCGCAGTGACGGGGTCTCGGCAGCCGCTGCCTGCGGAGCGTTCGCGGCGAGGGTGACGGTGGCGAGCGCGGCGGACAGGGTGACGCCGGTCAGGCGGCGGAACGCGGTGTTCGGCACGGGGTCTCCTGGGATCGAGTGGGGGGCGTACCGGGCGACCCCCATCCAAGCAGCGGCAGTTACCCACGGGTAGACATCGGATGGCACGAGTCTGTCCGATCGGCTGCCATCCGGATCCCGGCCGGAAACGCCGACTCCGGTGCGCCGCGGCTCGGGGTACGCGGCGGCTCGGATACGCATCCGCCCGGGCGCGCCGCCGCTCGGGCGCGCCCAGCAGGGACGTGTCGCGGTTCAGGCGAGGGCGCCGTACACGATCAGGTTGTCCACCGGGTGGCCCTCCGCGTCGAACTCCCCGTCGCAGGTGATGAGCCGCAGCGTGCTGCCCTTCGTCGGGCCGTAGACCTTCTCGGTGGGGAACGCGTTCTTCCTGACCGCTTCCTTCCCCGTGACCGTGAAGCGCAGGGTCTTCCCCGCCCCGTCGCGGACCAGCACCTCGGCGCCGTCGGCGATGTTCTTGAGGTCGTGGAAGACGGCCCGGCCGAAACGGGTGTCGTTGTGGCCGATCAGTACCGCCGGGCCCGGTGCGCCGGGCACGGGCCCGCCGCGGTACCAGCCCGCCGTCATACCCTTCTCCGCCGGCGGGACCTCGACCGTGCCGTCCGCGTTGAGGCCCAGCTCCATGAGGGTGCTCCGTACGCCGATCGAGGGGATGGAGACCTCGGTGGGAGCCGACCGCTCCGCCTCATCCGTCCGGGGCGGCGCGGTCGATCCGGAGCCCGCCCCGTCCCGTGCCGAAGCGGAGGGGGCGGCGGCCTTGGCCGCGGAGGGCTCGTCGGACGAGCATCCGGCGAGGGCGACGCAGGCCGCGACGGCGGTCAGCAGCGCGGCGGTCCGCCGGAAGCGGTGGGGCGTACGGGGCGACGGCACAGAAGACTCCGGAATCGGGGCGGGGGTGGCTCGGGGACGGGTGTGGCGCCGTCCCGGTGCGGGGCGGCGCCACAGTCAGCGGTCGGGTCAGCCGTTGTGGCCGGCCGCCGAGCGGCGGCGCAGCACGAGCGTGCCCGCCCCCGCGAGCAGCGCGGCCCCGGCCGAACCGGCCAGCAGCGCGGTGCTGTTGTCGCCACTTCCGGCCGGGCGTTCACCGGCGGCGACACCGCCGCGCGGGGTCACCGCCGGTGCGGCCTCCGAGGGTGCGGTCTCCTTCGCCGCGGGTGCCGGGCGGTCGCCCGCCGCCACGCCGCCGCGCGGGGTCACCGCCGGGGCGGCGTCCCTCGGGGCTTTTGACGGGGCATCCGCCGCGGCCTCGGTCCGCTCCGGGGCCGGTGTGGCCGCGACGGGCGCCGACGGCTTCGGGGAGGCGTCGGCGAAGGCGGCGGCGGACGGGACCAGCACCGCGCCGGCCGCGACAGCGGCGAGGACGGCGGCGCGCAGGGTGGTGCGCGAGGGGAAAGCGGTCATACGGATGGCTCCATTCCATACTTTGCCCGTGACGGTCCCGGGTGCCGGTTCGCACCGGGGACGGGGCATGCCGCCAGGCTGGCGTGGAGATATGAAGAAGCTGTCAGAACGCTGTGGTCATCCCATCAGGGGCCGGACGGCGGCTCTTCCGGGCAGCCGGAGGGTGAACGTCGACCCCTCGCCCTCGGAGCTCGTCGCCTCCACCGTGCCGCCGTGCGCCTCGACCAGTTTGCGGACGATGGCCAGGCCCAGACCGCTTCCGCCGGTGCGGCGGCTGCGGGACTTCTCGGCGCGCCAGAACCGGTCGAAGACATGGGGGAGGCCGTCCGCGGGGATACCGGATCCGGTGTCCATCACCTCGATCACCACCGTCCCGCCGCCGATCACGACCGGGCCGCCGCTCTCCTCGGAGACATACGGCCCGGAGGCGTCCCGCCCAGAGGCGTACGGCCCGCGAACGACCGGCCCGGCGGCGTCCGGCTCCGCGACGTACGCACGCAGCGTCACCCGCCCGCCCTCCGGCGTGTGCCGTACGGCGTTGGACACCAGGTTGCCCACCGCCTGCCGCAGCCGGACCGGGTCCGCGCTCAGCGCCGGGCCAGGGGCGGGTGTCGTGACGGCGAGCGTCACCCCCGCCTTCTCCGCCCGTGCCTGGTGCGCGGCGGCGACCTGGCCCAACAGCTCCCGGACCTCGACGGGTTCCGGGTGCAGGCGCAGCGCCCCCGCGTCGGCCGCCGCCAGGTCCTGGAGGTCGTCGATGATGTGCTGGAGCAGCACGGCCTCCTCCAGCAGCGAGGAGACGAACGCCGGGTCGGGGTCGGCGAGTCCGTCCTGGGCGGCCTCCAGCCAGCCCCGGATGTTGCTCAGCGGGGTGCGCAGCTCATGGGCGACATCGCTCACCATCGCCTTGCGCTGTTCCTCCAGCCGCGCCCGATGGGCCGACATGTCGTTGAACGCCGCGGCCAGCCGCCCGACCTCGTCGTCCCCCGACACCGGCACCGACGCCGACTGCTCCCCGTCCCGCATCCGCTGCGCTGCGCCGGTCAGAGCATGCAGCGGACGTACCAGCCGGGCTCCCGCGAACACCGACGCGCCCACCGTGAGGGCCAGTACGAGCGCGGCTGCTCCGGCGATCCTGGCGGTGTTCGCCGGGGAGAGATCGAAGCCGGGCAGCGTCGCGCCGCCCTCGTCACCGATGAAGAGGAGGGCGGGGGACGCCACGTAGGAACTGAGCTGTTCGCTCCGGGCCGTGCCCACGCAGGACGCGATGGCCCGGTCGTTCTCCCCGGTCCGCTCCGGCATCGCGACCGACGGCGCGGCCTCCTCCGCGGGGGCGTCGCGCGGCGCGGGCACCGGCCGTGGCGTGAGCGCCCCGGGGTCGGCCGGCACGGCCACGGGGGCCGGATCGCCCCAGGACAGATCGTTGTTCAGCTGTACGCCGTCGCGGCCCTGGCGCTTCAGGCAGGCGTCGGCCAGCTCGGTGAGCGCGTCGAGCGCCTTGCGTTCCGAACGGGTGGGCGTGTCCAGGGCGGCGAGATCGCAGCGGGTGCCCAGGGCGCGTTCGGGGTCGTTGCCCACGATCTGCACCCGGGGGCGGCCGCTCGCGCCGACCACCACGTCCGAGGCGATCCCCGCCCGGTTCAGGCACGCCACCTTGTCGTCCGCCGTCCGCCGCAACGCCCGGATGTCGGCCGCGGAGAGCCGGAAAGGACCCACTGCCCGGGGGTCGATCCGGTCGGCCGCCGTCCCCTGCCCGTTGGCCCCGCGCGCCGCCAGAACGGTGTCCACGGACAACGGGTCGACCACGGCCGACGCCTGCGGCGGGAGCGCCGGGGCGGTCGGCCCGGTGGCGGAGTCCGCGAGCGGCTGACGGCCCTGCGTGGTCAGGGCGACCCGGCGGCCCGACTCCCGCGCCAGCTTCCGGACCGTCGCCCCGACCCCGTCCCAGGTCGGGTTGCGGGCGGCGTACTCCAGCAGGGTGTCGTAGATCCGGGCGTCCGCGGTGAGGTTCTGCCCCTGCTCCTGCTTGATCGCGCCCGAGGTGGTCTGTACGGCGATCCAGGCGGTGGCCGCCACCGAACACGCGGCGACCAGTGCGGAGACGGCGAGCAGCCGCCCCAGCAGACTGCGCCGCAGCGGCAGCCGTGCCCGGTCCGGCCGGGGCGGCGGCAACCGGGCCCGGCCCGGCTCCTGCCGCGCGCCGTGCCCACGAGCCCTACGCACGCCGGGCCGCGGCCTTCGCCGGGTCCGTCAGTTTGTAGCCGACGCCGAAGACGGTCAGCAGCCGCTCCGGCCGCCGAGGGGCCCGCTCGATCTTCTTGCGCAGGTTCATGACGTGCACGTCGACGGTCCGGGCGCTGATGTAGCGGTCGAACCCGTGGAGTTCCTCCAGGAGCCGCTGCCGGCTGAACACCCGGTCCGGTCCGGCCGCCAGGGCCGCCAGGATCCGGAACTCGCCCGGGGTGCACTCCACCGTCCGGCCGCCCACCGACACCTCGTGCCGCTCCGGGTCGACCACCAGGGTGCCGACGCGCAGCACCGGGTCCTCGGCCACCGGGTCCGGGGCGGCGGACCGCCGGGTGCGCCGCAGCAGGGTGCGGACCCGGGCCATCAGCTCGCGCGGGCTGTAGGGCTTGGTCATGTAGTCGTCGGCGCCGAGGTCGAGACCGAGCAGGAGATCGTCCTCGGTCGACCGCGCGGTCAGCATCAGCACGGGCAGTTCGCGGTCCTCGGACCGCAGCACCCGCACCACGTCCAGGCCGTCGGCCCGGGGCATCATCACATCGAGAACGAGCAGGTCGGGTTCCCGGTGCCGGACGGCGTCGAGCACGGCGAGGCCGTCGCCCACGATCCGTACGGCGTGTCCTTCCCGTTCCAGATAGCGGCGTACGAGCTCGGCCTGCTTCTCGTCGTCCTCGGCGACCATGACGTCTGCGCACACGCCCCCGATCGTAGAGCGGCGGGACCACGATCGAAAATGAGCGCGAACAGGGCCCAGGGGTTCACAGAACCTCCTTATAGTGGTGCCGCGTTGATCGTATGGTCGCAACGCGCGAAGTCGCCGCCACTGGGAGTCCGTACGATGACGAACCCCTCGTCCGCCACGCCCGCGTCCCCGACCGGTACCGGCGGCTGTCCCATCGGCGCCGGTACGGGCGCCGTCGCCCTCGGAGGGCCCGGTTCCGACGCCGAACCCCAGGACTTCTACCGCTCCATGCGGCGCGAGCACGGCCCCGTCGTCCCGGTCGAGCTGCCCGGCGGCTTTCCCGCCTGGCTGGTGATCGGCTACCGGGAACTCCACCAGGTCACCAGTGACGGGGAGTTGTTCCCCCGGGACGTCTCCCTGTGGAACCAGTGGGGCGACATCCCCGCCGACTGGCCGCTCCTGCCCATGGTGGGGACCCCGATGCCGTCCATCTACTTCACCGCCGGGGCCGAGCACCGCCGCCACGTCGACATGGTCGTCCCCGCCCTCGAAGGGGTGGACCCCTTCGAAATCCGGCAGCACTGCGAGCAGTTGGCGGACCGGCTCATCGACGCCGTCTGCAGCCGGGGAACCGCCGACCTCGTCGCCGAGTTCGCCGAACCGCTGCCCGTCCTCGTACTCGCCCGGCTCGTCGGCTTCCCCGACGACGAAGGCGCCGACATCGCACGCGTGCTCAAGGACCTCGCTGACGGCGGGCCCGAGGCACAGAAGGCGCACCTGCGCTTCGGCGAGCACATGCAGCGGCTCGTCGCGGACAAGCGGGCCCGGCCCGGCGACGACGTGACCTCGCGGATGCTGGCCCACCCCGGGCCGTTCACCGACGAGGAGTACGCGCTCGACCTGATGGCCATCACGGCCGCCGGGCATCTGACCACCGCCGACTGGATCAGCAACTCAACCCGGCTGATGCTCACCGAGGACCAGTTCGCCGACGCGCTGTCCGGCGGCCGGCACAGCGTCGCCGAGGCCATGAACGAGGTGCTCTGGGAGGACGGCCCCACCCAGATCCTGGCCGGTCGCTGGGCGGCGCGTGACACCCGGCTCGGCGGCCGGAGCATCGTCCGCGGCGACATGCTGCTGCTCGGCCTCGGCGCCGCCAACGCCGACCCCCACATCCGGCAGCAGGTCACCGCATCCGCCGTCCGCTCCGGGCAGGGCGGCAACAGCGCCCATCTGGCGTTCAGCCACGGCGAGTACCGCTGCCCCTTCCCCGCCCAGGAGATCGCCGAGATCATCGCCCGCACCGGCATCGAAGTGCTGCTGGACCGGCTGCCCGATCTCGAACTGGCCGTCCCCGCCACCGACCTGGTCCGCCGGCCGTCCGCCTTCCTGCGCGGCACGATCGCGCTGCCCGTCCGCTTCACCCCCGTACGCACGACAGGAGACGCGTTGTGAACTGCCCGCACGCCGAAGCCGCCCGAGCCGGTCGGAACGCCGGGGTCATCACCATCGACCCCATGGTCCGGGACCTGGACGGCGAGACCGTACGGCTGCGGGAGGCCGGGGTCCTCGCCCGGATCGACCTGCTCGGCGTCCCGGCCTGGACGGTCACCCGGCACGCCGAAGCGCGCCAACTCCTCGTCGACCCGCGGCTGGTGAAGGACATCGACGCCTGGGGCCTGTGGCAGAGCGGAGTGGTGACACGTGCATGGCCGCTGATCGGCATGATCGACGCCGGGCGCTCCATGTTCACCGTCGACGGGGCCGAGCACCGGCGGCTGCGTACCAAGACCTCGCAGGCGCTGACCCCTCGTCGGCTGGAGGCGATCCGCCCGGAGATCGAGAAGTTCACCGACGAACTGCTGGACGCCCTCGACGCCGCACGCGGCGGCGACGGGGTCGTCGACCTGAAGGCGGTGTTCGCCCAGCCGCTGCCGATGAAGGTCGTCGGCCTGCTGATGGGCGTCGACGAATCCCAGCACGCCATGCTCACCCGGCAGTACAAGGCATTCTTCTCCATGCTCACCCCGCAGGACGAACGCCTCGCCCTGCTGGCGGAGTTGGACGTCTTCTACACCGACCTCGTACGGGAGAAGACCGCCCGGCCCACGGACGACCTCACCAGCGCGCTGATCCTGGCCGACGAGGGCGGCGAACCGCTCACCGAGGAGGAGGTGGTGGGCAACCTCAAGGCCATGGTCGCCGCCGGGCACGAGACCACCATCGGGCTCGTCCTCAACGCCGTACGCGCCCTCCTCTCCCACCCCGACCAGCTGCGCCTGGTGCTCGACGGGGAGGTCGGCTGGGACGCGGTGATCGAGGAGACGCTGCGCTGGGACACCCCCACCACCCATCTGCTGATGCGGTTCGCCACCGAGGACATGGCCGTCGGCGAAGTGGTGATCCGCAAGGGCGAGGGAGTCGTCATCTCCTACCGGGCCATCGGCCGGGACTTCGAGCAGCACGGCCCCGACGCCGACGCCTTCGACATCACCCGCCCCACCCGTAACCGCCACATGACCTTCGGGCACGGCCCGCACATCTGCCCCGGCGCCGCCCTGTCGCGCGTCGAGGCGGGTATCGCGCTGCCCGCCCTGTTCGCGCGCTTCCCCGGACTCCGCCTCGCCGTCCCGGACGAGGAGATCACCAGACTTCCCGTGATGACGCAGAACGACATGGCCGCCTTCCCGGTCCTCCTGGGCTGACGGTGCGACCGACGAGGCGGGGAGGGGCCGGAGGTGCGGGAGCACGCGGCCACCGGCCGACGGCCCCGGGATCACTTGCCCGACCGGCACCGGGCCGCTCGGGAGGGGGCCCGGGAAGCACCCCCGCCGGAGCCTTCACGCGTGAGGCGTATCACTCTGCGTGAAATTCTCGGCATACATCCTGCCGGACTGGGGAGGGGTCCAGGCCGCTGGTGCGCCGGATGTCGGCCCGCCATGCGATGCCCTGGCCGAAACCGGAGGGGGCATTTCAGGCACGGAAGGCTAAACACGACATGCTGGAGCTCAGCACCATCCACATCGACGGCACCTGGCGGGCCGCCGTATCGGGCGAGACCCGCCCGGTCCTCGACCCCGCCGACGCCACGGTCCTGGCCGTCGTCGCGGAGGGCGGCGTGGCGGACACCGACGCGGCGATCGCGGCGGCCCGGCGCGCCTTCGACGACGGCCCCTGGCCGCACCGGCCCGTCGCCGAGCGGGCCGGGCTGCTGCGCCGGGTCGCCGAGCTGCTCCAGCGGGACCGCGAGGAGATCGCGATCACCGAGAGCCGCGACACCGGCAAGACCCTCGAAGAGGGCCGCGTCGACGTCGACGACGTCACAGGCGCCTTCCGCTACTTCGCCGACCTCGTGATGAACGAGAGCGGCGGCCGGGTCGTCGACGCGGGCGACCCCGACGTCCACAGCATCGTCGTGCACGAGCCCGTCGGCGTCTGCGCCCTCATCGCGCCCTGGAACTACCCCCTCCTCCAGGCCAGCTGGAAGATCGCCCCGGCCCTCGCCGCGGGCAACACCTTCGTGCTCAAGCCCAGCGAGGTCACCCCGCTCTCCACCGTCCACCTGATCAAGCTGCTCGCCGAGGCCGGACTCCCCGACGGGACCGCCAACCTCGTCACCGGCGCGGGCGACCCCGTGGGCGCCCGGCTCTCCGAGCACCCGGACGTCGACCTGGTCTCCTTCACCGGCGGCCTCGCCAGCGGTACGAAGGTGGCCCAGGCCGCCGCGCCGACCGTGAAGAAGGTGGCCCTGGAGCTCGGCGGCAAGAACCCCAACGTGGTCTTCGCCGACGCCTGCGCCACCGAGGAGGGCTTCGACACGGCCGTCGACCAGGCGCTGAACGCCGCGTTCTTCCACAGCGGCCAGGTCTGCTCCGCCGGGGCCCGCCTGATCGTCCAGGACTCGGTCAGCGAGCGCTTCGTCACCGAGCTGGCCCGCCGCGCCGACGCGATCCGCCTCGGCCGGGGCACCCTCGACGGCGTCGAGTGCGGCCCCCTCGTCTCCGCCCAGCAGCTCGCCAAGGTCGAGGCGTACGTCGCCTCCGCCCGCGAGGAGGGCGCCGTCGTCCGGGCCGGCGGCGAACGCCCGAAGCCCGGCGACGTACTCCCCGAGGGCGGCTACTTCTACCGCCCGACCGTCCTCGACGGCTGCCACCGCGAGATGAAGGTGGTCCGCGAGGAGACCTTCGGCCCGATTCTCACCGTCGAGACCTTCCGTACCGAGGAAGAGGCCATCAGGCTGGCCAACGACACCGACTACGGGCTCGCGGGCGCCGTCTGGACGACCGACGCCGGGCGCGCCCGCCGGGTCGCCGGACGGCTGCGCCACGGCACCGTCTGGATCAACGACTACCACCCCTACCTCCCGCAGGCCGAGTGGGGCGGCTTCGGGAAGTCCGGCACGGGACGCGAACTCGGCCCGACCGGGCTCGCCGAGTACCGCGAGTCCAAGCACATCTACCAGAACCTCAACCCGCGCCCCCAGCGCTGGTTCGCCGGCTGACGCCTGCTGGGCCTGTCGTCACCTGCCCACCTGCCGGTCGACGCCCGGCCGCCCTTCGGGCGACGACGGCATGCGACGGCAAGGCCCCGGAGCCCCGGTCGAAGCAACCCCGGGGCCCCGCCCGGATGTTCGCAGCACCACGCACACGCACGAACCTTGCAGAAGGAGCAGACCGATGCCTCCCACCCCCCGCAGCACCGCAGTCCCCGACCCCGAAGGCCCCGTGGCCGACTACGTGATCGTCGGCGGCGGCACCGCCGGATCGGTCATCGCCTCCCGGCTCACCGAGGACCCGGACGTGACCGTCACGGTCATCGAGGGCGGCCCCACCGACATCGACCGCGACGACGTGCTGACCCTGCGCCGCTGGCTCGGCCTCCTCGGCGGCGACCTCGACTACGACTACCCCACCACCGAACAGCCGCGCGGCAACAGCCACATCCGGCACAGCCGCGCCCGGGTGCTCGGCGGCTGCTCCTCGCACAACACGCTGATCAGCTTCAAGCCGCTGCCCGGCGACTGGGACGAGTGGGCCGAGGCGGGCGCCGAGGGCTGGGACGCGGCCGCGATGGACCCGTACTTCGCCAAGCTGCGCAACAACATCGTCCCGGTCGACGAGAAGGACCGCAACGCCATCGCCCGCGACTTCGTCGACGCCGCCCAGGAGGCGGCGGGGGTCCCGCGCGTGGACAGCTTCAACAGCAAGCCGTTCCACGAGGGCGTCGGCTTCTTCGACCTCGCCTACCACCCCGAGAACAACAAGCGCTCCTCCGCGTCGGTGGCCTACCTCCACCCGCACATCGAGGCCGGAGACCGTCCCAACCTCCGGATCCTGCTGGAGACCTGGGCCTACCGCCTGGAGTTCGACGGCACCCGCGCCACCGGCGTCCACGTCCGCACGAAGGACGGCGAGGAGATCCTGCTGCGCGCCGCCCGCGAGGTCATCGTCTGCGCGGGAGCGGTGGACACGCCCCGGCTGCTCCTGCACTCCGGGATCGGCCCCCGCGAGGACCTGTCCGCCCTCGGCATCGACGTGCGCCACGACCTCCCCGGCGTCGGCGAGAACCTGCTCGACCACCCCGAGTCCGTCATCGTCTGGGAGACCGACGGGCCCATCCCGGAGAACTCCGCGATGGACTCCGACGCGGGACTCTTCGTCCGCCGCGACCCCGGATCCCGGGGCCCGGACCTGATGTTCCACTTCTACCAGATCCCCTTCACCGACAACCCGGAGCGGCTCGGCTACGAGAAGCTGGAGCACGGCGTGTCGATGACCCCGAACATCCCCAAGCCGCGCAGCCGGGGCCGCCTCTACCTCACGAGCGCCGACCCCGAGGTCAAGCCCGCCCTGGACTTCCGCTACTTCACCGACGAGGACGACTACGACGGCCGCACCCTGGTCGACGGCATCAAGCTCGCCCGGGAGATCGCCCGCACCGAGCCGCTGGCCCACTGGCTCAAGCGCGAGGTCTGCCCCGGCCCCGAGGTCACCTCGGACGAGGCCATCAGCGAGTACGCCCGCAAGGTCGCCCACACCGTCTACCACCCGGCCGGCACCTGCCGGATGGGTGCCGCCGACGACCACGAGGCCGTCGTGGACCCGCAGTTGCGCATCCGTGGCCTGGAGGGCATCCGGATCGCCGACGCGTCCGTCTTCCCGACCATGCCCGCCGTCAACCCGATGATCGGCGTCCTCATGGTCGGTGAGAAGTGCGCCGAACTCCTCGCGGACCAGGCGCGCGGGACCGCGCCGGCCGCCGGAACCAGCACCAGCACCGGAGGCGATGCCCGATGACCGGAACCGAGACCCGCAAGGCCGCCGGGCCCGCCGGGAACACAGGGGCCACCGGAAACGACGAGAACCCGGTGTTCTCCGTACGCCACCTCTGGAAGGTCTTCGGCCCCAAGGCCGACCGCGTCCCCGGCAGCGAGCACGCCGCGCTCCCGCCCGCCGAACTGCGCGAGGCCACCGGTTGCACCGCCGCAGTCCGCGACGTCTCCTTCGACGTCCGCAAGGGCGAGGTGTTCGTCGTCATGGGCCTGTCGGGCTCCGGCAAGTCGACCCTCGTACGCTGTCTGACCCGGCTGATCGAGCCCACCAGCGGCACCCTCTCCATCGACGGCGAGGACGTCCTCGCGATGGACCGCTCCCGGCTGCGCGAACTGCGCCGCCACCGCGCCGCGATGGTCTTCCAGCACTTCGGACTCCTGCCGCACCGCACGGTGCTGGACAACGTCGCCTACGGCCTGGAGATCCAGGGGCTGAGCAAGGCCGAACGCCGCGCCAAGGCAGCGGAGCTGGTGGCGAAGGTCGGTCTCGGCGGTCTTGAGGACCGCCGCCCCTCGCAGCTCTCCGGCGGCCAGCAGCAGCGCGTCGGGCTCGCCCGCGCGCTCGCCGTCGACCCGTCCGTCCTCCTCTTCGACGAGCCGTTCAGCGCGCTGGACCCGCTGATCCGCCGCGAGATGCAGGACGAGGTGGTCCGGCTGCACCGCGAGGAGGGCCGCACCATGGTCTTCATCACCCACGACCTCAGCGAGGCCCTGCGCCTGGGCACCCGGATCGCGCTCATGCGCGACGGCGGCATCGTCCAGCTCGGCACCCCCGAGGAGATCGTGGGCTCGCCCGCCGACGACTACGTCCGCGAGTTCGTCCGCGACGTCCCGCGCGAGCAGGTACTCACCGTCGCCACCGCCATGCGGCCCGCGCTCGCCGGGGAGAGCGAGCGCGGTCCGGCCGTACGCCCCGAAGCCACCGTCTCCGAGGCCATCGAAGCGGTCTCCCGCTCCGGCGACCCCGTCGCCCGGGTGATGGACGGCGGCCGGCTCGTCGGCGTCGTCGACCACGGCTGCCTGCTCGACGTCGTCGCCGGAACGTCCGGACCGGGCGCGGCGGCCACGCCCGCGCCGTTCCCCTACGGGACCCCCGGAGCCCCCGACGCACCGGACGGCTCCCGCGAGGTGACCCTCTGATGGCCACCGCACAGGCCACCCCCGCCCGCCCCGCCACAGCGGGCGGGCGCCGGGGGCCGCTTGCCGCTCTCCGCGACCGTCCCGCCGCCGCGAAGCTCCTGTTGCTCGCGCTCGTCGCCGCCGTCGTCGTGCCCGTCGTGCACGGTCGCTGGGGCGGCGGGATCTGGCCCGAGGCGCTGACCGCCGACCTCTCCGCCCCGCTCGGCGAGGTCACGGACTGGATCGTCTCCAACCGCGACAGCCACCCGTTGTTCCTCTACTTCTTCGGCCACATCAGCAACGCCGTCGTCCTCTCCGTACGCGGCGTCTACCTGGTGCTCCTGGCCCTCGGCTGGGCCGGCGTCACCGTGTTCGCCGCCGCCGTCGCCTGGCGCGTCGCCGGGGTCCGCCTCGCCCTGACCGCAGGCGTGTCGTTCCTGCTCTGCGGGCTGCTCGGCATGTGGGTGCCGACCATGCAGACGCTCGCGCTGATGGTCGTCGCCGTCCTCGCCTCCGTCGTGCTGGGGCTGCTTTTGGGCCTCGCCGCCGGTCTCTCGGACCGCGTGTTCCGCATCCTGCGCCCGGTGCTCGACACCATGCAGGTGCTGCCCGCCTTCGCCTATCTGCTCCCGGTGGTGCTGGTGTTCGGCATCGGTGTGCCCGGTGCCGTCCTCGCCACCGTCGTGTACGCGGCCCCGCCGATGGCCCGGCTCACCGCGCTCGGCCTGCGCGGCGCGGACGGCGGCGTCATGGAGGCCGTCACCTCGCTCGGCGCCACCGGACGCCAGCGGTTGCTGAGCGCCCGGCTCCCGCTGGCCCGCAAGGAACTCCTCCTCGGCCTCAACCAGACCATCATGATGGCGCTCTCCATGGCCGTCATCGCCTCCGTGATCGGCGCGGGCGGCCTCGGCGACCGCGTCTACCAGGCGCTGTCCTCCGTGGACGTCGGCGCCGCCCTCGCCGCGGGCATCCCGATCGTGCTGCTGGCCGTCGTCCTGGACCGTACGACGGAGGCGGCAGGCCGCCGTATCGGCGCCGAGCCCACCGGCCCGGCCCTGCTGCGCGGCTGGCGCGGCTGGTCCCTGGCCGCCGCGGCCACCGCGGCCGTCGCGGGCGCCGGGCGGGCGGCCGACGGCCAGGTGTGGCCCGACGACCTGACCGTGGCCATCGCCGGACCGGTCAACACCGCCAAGGACTGGATGGTCGACCACCTCTACACCGGGGTGCCCGTCGTCGGCGGCACCGCCGACCTCGCCTCCCACTTCACCAGCGGCGTCCTCAACCCGCTGCGTAGCGGCCTCACCGCTCTGCCCTGGTGGTCGGTGCTGCTGATCGTCGCCGCCCTCGCCTGGACCATCGGCACCTGGCGCACCGCCGCCACCGCCGTCCTCGCCATGGCCGCGATCGGCGTCCTCGGCGTCTGGGAGCCCTCGATGGACACCCTCAGCCAGGTGCTCGCCGCCGTCGCCGTCACCCTGGTCATCGGCTTCGGCGTCGCCGTCGGCGCGGCCCGCAGCGAACGCCTGGAGCGACTGCTGCGCCCCATCCTGGACGTCTTCCAGACCATGCCGCAGTTCGTCTACCTGATCCCCGTCGTCGCCCTCTTCGGCGTCGGCCGCGCCCCCGCCGCCGCTGCGGCGGTCGTCTACGCGCTGCCCGCCGTCATCCGCATCACCACCCAGGGGCTGCGGGGCGTCGACCCGGCGGCGATGGAATGCGCGCGTTCGCTGGGCGCGACCCCGGGCCAGCAACTGCGCCAGGTCCAGATCCCGCTGGCCAGGCCCTCCCTGCTGCTCGCCGTCAACCAGGCGGTCGTGCTGGTCCTCGCCGTCGTCATCATCGGCGGACTCGTCGGATCCGGCGCCCTCGGTTACGAGGTCGTCCTCGGCCTCGCCCAGGGCGATCTGGCCACCGGTCTCGTCGCCGGAGCGGCCATCGTCTGCCTCGGCCTCATGCTCGACCGGGTCACCCAGCCCACCACCCGCCGCCAGCGACAGGAGAGCTGAGATGAACCGCTCCCGTACGCGCCTGATCACGGCGCTGTCGTCGGCCGCCGCCCTGCTCGCCACGGCGGGCTGCGGCGCCGCCGACATGACCAAGCAGGCCTCCCCGTTCGCCGCCCCCGCCGGGGTCAGGACGGTGACGCTCTCCGTCCAGTCCTGGGTCGGCGCCCAGGCGAACGTCGCCGTAGCCGAGCAGCTCCTCAAGGAGGAGCTCGGCTACCGCGTCGACCTCGTCCAGACCGACGAGGTCCCCGCCTGGGACGCCCTCAGCCAGGGCCGCGTCGACGCGATCCTGGAGGACTGGGGCCACCCGGACCAGGAGAAGCTGTACATCGACGAGAAGAAGACCATCGTCCGGGGCGGCGACCTCGGCGTCACCGGCCACATCGGCTGGTACGTCCCGAAGTACTGGGCCGACAAGAACCCCGACGTCACCGACTGGAAGAACCTCGACAAGTACGCGGACGAGCTGAAGACCGCCGAGAGCGGCGGCAAGGGCCAGCTGATGGACGGCTCGCCGTCCTACGTCACCAACGACGTGGCCCTGGTGAAGAACCTGGACCTGGACTACAAGGTGGTCTTCGCCGGGTCCGAGGCGGCCCAGATCACCCAGATCCAGCAGTTCGCCAAGGAGAAGAAGCCCTTCCTCAGTTACTGGTACCAGCCGCAGTGGCTGTTCAACGAGGTGCCGATGGTCGAGGTGGAGCTCCCCGAGTACACGGACGAGTGCGCCGCCAAGGACCCGGCGGACATCGACTGCGCGTACCCGACGACACCGCTGCAGAAGTTCCTCAACGCCGACTTCGCCGAGCGCGGCGGGGACGCGTCCGCGTTCCTGAAGAAGTTCCACTGGTCGGAGAAGGACCAGAACGAGGTGTCCGAGATGATCGCCTCGCAGAAGCTCACCCCCCAGGAGGCGGCGAAGCGCTGGATCGAGCGCCACCCGGACGTCTGGAAGACGTGGCTGCCCGAGGGCTGACGCTCTCCGGCGCCCGGCTCCTCTCCCGAGGGGCCGGGGAGCCGGCCCGCTACCGCGCCCGGACCGTCGCCGTGACGTCCCGGTCCGGCTGGAGCGTCAGGCCCGTCACCGGGGTGATCTCACCCGGGTCGACGTCGAGCGTGAACCGGCGGGCCAGCACGGCCAGCAGGAGGACGGCCTCCACCATCGCGAAGCGCGTTCCGATGCAGACCCGGGGCCCGCCGCCGAACGGGAACCACGCGTACTCCGGTATCTCGTCGCCGCCCGTGGGGTCCCAGCGCTCGGGCCGGAACTCCTCCGGCTCCGGGAACCACCGCGCGTCGCGCTGCGTGGCCCACTGGCTGGTCCACACCCGGGTGCCCTCCTCGATCGGCAGGCCCCCGACCGTCGCTCCTGCCTTCGCGATACCGGTGAGCAGCCAGACCGCCGGGTACAGCCGAAGGGTCTCCTTCACCACGGCCTGGGTGTACGTCAGCCGCGTGTAGTCCTCGAAGCCGGGCTCCCGGTCGCCGAGCACGTGGTCCAGCTCCTCGGCGAGCGCGTCGCGCACCCGGGGGTTGCGGCCGAGCAGATACCACACCCACACCAGCGTCGTACTCGTCGTCTCATGACCGCCGATGTACAGCGTGACCGTCTCGTCGCGGATCTCGTCGTCCGTGAGGTGCCTCCCGCTCTCGTCGACGGCGGCGAGCAGCCGGCTGAGCAGGTCGGGGCGTTCCTCCTCGCTGTCCCGGTGCCGGGCGACGACCCGGCCCACCTCGGCGTCGATGACGGCGGCGGCCTTCTTGATCCGCCCCCGGCCCGGCGTCGGCACCCAGTCGGGGAGCAGCGCGCCGATCCCGGCGAACTCCTTGCCGATCTCCATCTGGGCGACGTCCATCGCCCGGCCCATCGCCTCGGAGTCCGCGGGGGTGTCCACCCCGAAGATCGTCCGCACGGCGATCTTCTGCGTCAGCGCGGCCATCTCCTGCTTGACGTCGATCCGTTGGCCGTCCGACCAGCGGTCCGCCAGCTCCACCGCCGAGTCGGCCATCGTGGCCGCGTACGACGTGACCTGCTTGGGCCGCACCGAGGGCTGCACCAGCGAGCGTTTGCGCCGCCAGTCCCGGCCCCGCGCCACGAGCATCCCGTTCCCCAGCACCGTACGGAACGCGATACCGAGCTTCGGCTGGTCGAAAGTGTGCTCCGTCCCGGTCAGCAACTCGCCTATGCAATCGGGGTCGGAGAGGAAGACGCACCGGTGGCGGCCGAACCGCCAGCGCACCATGTCCCCGTGCCCGCGCAGGAGTTCGAAGAAGGCCAGCGGATTCTTCCCGAACTGCGGCAGGTTCCCCACCAGCGGCAGCCCCTTGGGCCCCGGCGTGAACGCGTGGCCGCGAGGCTGGGTGCCGGGCACCGGACCGGTCTGCGTGGACATCGAGGAACTCCGCTCCCTGGGGCGCGCCATGCCGACGCGCAACCGTTCGAACCCATCGAACAGGATGGGGGCGGCGCTTCACCAGGACGTCGGCGGCGCATGGCCAGAATCCGCCAGATGCCTTACTGGATGGGCGAGTTGTCGAGGGCAGCCGCAGCTGCCTGCGGATTCGCACAGGGATGGGGGGCGGAGTTTCGTCCCCGGGGGAGAATCCCCGGCCGGGGCACCACGACGAGCTGGACGTCGTCCTCGTACACGACCCTGCCGGGATCCGCGGACTCCAGCCGCTCGCAAGGCACCCCGTGCGCGGCCAGCAGCGCGAGATAACCCGGGATCCGGTCCAGCAGATGGGTCGCGGTCCCCTTGAACCAGGCCACCGCCCCGGGGTTCACGTCGGGGTCGTACACCGACGGGTCGACCCGCGAGGGGTCGGGGTACGCGGCGTCGTACCAGTCGTTCCCCGCCCGCCAGAAGCGGTGCTGCTCCTCGCTGAGACGCCCCTCCCCCGCCAGTCCGTTGGCCAGGGCGAAGATGCCCGGGAATTGGCCCCGGGGGCTCCGCTCGGTGCTCTGGAACCGTACGTACGTCGTCGTCCCGCTCATCGCGTTCCCCTCCGCCGCGTCGGAGCCGGCCCGGCGTGCCCCGGCCTCGACGGTCCGGCCCTTGTCGGGAGCCAGGATCGTCGAGGCCGGGGCGGGCCGCCATGCGCGGCGCCGGCGCGTCTGTCAGAGGCCGGGCGGCAGGTGGGCCGGGCGGCCCCGGCCCCGCGTCAGCGAATAGCCGAACACGGCTGCCAGCGCGGCGAGCACGCCACCGCCCACGGTCCACAGCCAGCGGTCGGTCCACCAGCCCGAGGACCAGCCGTCCTCCGGCTCACCGGTGGCGACGGCCCGCGGCGCGCCCGAAGCACGTGCGTCGCCCGTCTCGCCCGCCGAGGCGATCGAGACGCCCGGCACGAGCGGCTCGGAGAGGGTGCCGCCCCCGTCATGGCCCCCGCCCAGCTCCTCGACGCTCGTCCGGACCTCGACGCCGACCGGCAGCCCCAGGTCGGAGGCGGGCAGGTCCACCACCGTGAGGCGGACGTAGTAGCTGCCGGGCAGCGGGTCGTTCGCCCAGGGCTCGGACCAGGACCGCACGGGGCGCAGGACGCAGGACAGCTCGACGGTGGCCGCGTCGGCCGCGGCCTTACGGGTCTGGTGGCCGTACATGCAGGCCTGGCGGCGGCGCAGCCCGTCGTACACGTCGACCTGCCAGGTGGACGTACCGCGCCGGGCGGCGCTCTCGGGCAGCCTGACCGTGGCCTCGACGGTGGGCCGCTGACCGGCGTCGGCCGGGAACACCCAGTACAGGTAGTCGCCGGCCGAGGCCCGGGCGGTCCCGGTCTGGCCCTGCTTGAGAGCGGTCGCCGTACGGAACGTGGTGCCGGCCTCCGTGGGTCCGGCCTCGTCCCCGGCGGGGCTCGCGCTCGCCGACGGATCGTCAGCGAGCGCCGGGCCTGCGGTGGTGAGAAGGGTCAGTCCGACGAGCAGCGCCCCGGTGAGCGCGTGTCGTACGCCGCGGGTGCGGCGAAGTGTCCTGGTCATCAGTTCGTCCTCCAGACGGCCACACGCCAGCGCGAGAGCCAGCCGGCCAGCAGGCCCGCGACCAGTCCGGTCAGCACGAGCACGCCGAGCAGCCACCAGCCGCGGCCGAGCCCGAAGGCCGCCACGTCCGAGGCGTTGTCCGGGCCGTCCACCAGATCCACGGTCAGCTCGACCGGCAGGCCGGGAGACCGCTTCACCGAGGCGGGTGCGGAGAAGGAGTGGGCGAGCTGGAGGCAGACGGTCTCGGCGGCGGGCTTGCCGGCGCCGTCGTCACCGTCCTCCGCCTCGGGCTTCGGGTAGCGCAGGCCGGACGAGATCACGTCCGTGCGGCCGGTCCCGGCCTCGGCGCCCCGGACGATCTCGCGCCCGTGTACGGTCACCGCGCGCAGCAGCACCCCGTAGTCGTTGTCCACGGCACGGTCGGCCGCGACGCTCGCCGAGGCGCGCAGCTCCTGACCGGGCAGCACATCGACGCGGTACCAGCGGTGCCGGCCGATCTCCGAGCGGTCGGTGAAGAGGCCCGGCTTCAGCTCGGGCGCGCCGGAACAGCTCTTGGCCCCCTCGGTCGCCACCGGAGTGACGGCGGGCTCGGCGGCCCGGTCCACCAACTGCTTGACGCGGCCGGAGAGTTCTTCCTTGTGCTGGACGGCGGTGTACGTGCCGCCGGTGGCCTCCGCGATACAGGTCAGCTGCTGGCGGATCCTGGCGTTGGGCACCAGACCCAGCGTGTCCACGACCAGGTGGGTGCCCCGGGCCGCGATCTCCCGGGCCACCTCGCACGGGTCGAGCGGCCCGCAGGTGTCCTCGCCGTCCGTGATGAGCACGATCCGCCGCGAACCGTTCCCGCCCTCCAGATCGTCGGCAGCCCCGAGCAGGGCGGGCCCGATCGGGGTGAACCCGGTGGGGGCGAGGGTGGCGACCGCGGTCTTGGCCTCCGTACGGTCGAGCGGGCCGACCGGGTAGAGCTGCCGGGTGTCCTTGCACCCGACCTTGCGGTCCTCACCCGGATAGTCCGCACCGAGCGTCCGGATCCCGAGCTGAACCTGCTCGGGCACCGCGTCCAGAACGTCGTTGAACGCCTGCTTGGCGGCGGCCATCCGGGACTGGCCGTCGATGTCCCGGGTGCGCATGGAACCGCTGACGTCGAGCACCAGCTCGACCTTGGGGGAGGGGCCGGCGGGGGCTTCGTCGGCGGCGGCGGGAATCGCGGTGCCGAGCCCGGCGGCCAGGGTGGCGAGCGTTATGCCCACCCCGGTCGTCAGCCGTTTTCTAGTGATCATCGCCGGATCTTATGGAAAATTAGTTCGTATTCCCAACCGGGGGCTTCGGGGCCCGTGCCCCCGGTCGCCGCTCCTCGCCGCACCCCTCCGTCAGGGCTCTTCGCCCGGTGCCGGGCGGGTGAACGCGCCGGCGGTGGCGGCCAGAGCCGCCGTGGTCGCCGCCTGGGCGGCCAGGTGCCGATCGGGGGCGGTCCGCAGCAGCACCAGGTGGTGGTAGAGGGGTGCGGTGGCGGCGATCAGCAGGGGCCGGGCGGCTGTGTGCGGTGGGAGTTCGCCCCGGGAGGCGGCGCGCTCGACGATGGCCTCGCAGCGTGTGTACCGGTCCTCCCACAGTCGCTGCTGGGCCTCGGCCGCCCGTGAGGAGCGGAACGAGGCGGCGACCAGGGCCTGCGGGATCGAGGGCCGTACGGCCAAGGAGTCATGGATCTCCTCGTTGAGGGCCGTCAGATCGCCGCGCAGGGAGCCCGTGTCCGGCGGAGCCCAGTCGTCCTCGCCCGCCGCGTCGAGGACATCGGCGAGCAGGCCGCCGATGTCCTGCCAGCGCCGGTAGACCGTGGTCCGGTGCACCCCGGCGCGGGCCGCGACGGCCTCCATCGTGAGCCCCTCGAAACCGTGTTCGCCGAGTTCGGCACGGACGGCGTCGAGCACCTGGGCCCGGATGCGCGCGGTGCGGCCGCCCGGCCGGCGGCCCGGCGGGTCGTGCGGCGGCGGGTTCATCGGCAATCCCGTTGCCCGGTGGGGGTGGTCATGGCAGCATCTTAAAGCAACAGTTGTCGCACTAGTGGAGTCGCCGATGTTCCTCCGAAGCTTCCCCCCGGCCTCGCGGTCCACCGCCATCGCCTCTTCCACGACAGCTTCGGAGTCGCCGTATGCCCACCCAGATCACAGCGCTCGCCGTCAGCAAGGCCTTCGGCGGCAGGCCCGTCCTCGACTCGGTGACCTGCTCGTTCGCGCCGGGTGAACGCACCGCCGTCGTCGGCGAGAACGGGTCCGGCAAAACCACCCTCCTGCGGCTGCTCGCCGGGCGGGAGAGCCCCGACCAGGGGCGGATCGTCGTGCGGGCCGACGGCGGCGTCGGCTACCTCGCCCAGGACGAAGACCTCCCGGCCGCCATGACGGCGCAGCAGGTGATCGACCGTGCCCTCGGCGACCTCCGGTCGATCGAGGCCCGGATGCGCCGCCTGGAAGCGGCGATGGCCGGCGGCGACCCGTCGGTCCTCGACGCGTACGCCGACGCCGTCTCGGTCTTCGAACTGCGCGGGGGCTACGACGCCGACGCCCGGTTGGAGCGGGCCCTGCACGGACTCGGCCTGCGCCAGGTGGACCGCGCCTCGACCATGGGTGCGCTCTCCGGCGGTGAGCGGGCCCGGCTGCGCCTCGCCGCGGTGCTGGCGGCGGCCCCGGAGGTGCTGCTCCTCGACGAGCCGACCAACCACCTGGACGAGGCCGCCCTGACCTGGCTGGAGGAGCACCTGCGCGGCCACTGGGGCACCACGGCGGTCGTCTCGCACGACCGGGGCTTCCTGGAACAGGTCGCCTCCGGCTTCCTGGAAGTGGACGGGGACCGGCACGACGTCGTCCGGTACGGCAACGGCTATGCCGGCTACCTCGCCGAGAAGGCCGCGGCCCGGCTGCGCCGGCGCCGGGACCACGAGCGGTGGTGCGAGGAGACCGGCCGACTGCGCGACGCGATCGCCGGCACGGCCCGCCGGGTTGCGCCCGGCCGTCCGATGAAGGACGGCGACAAGCTCTCCTACAACCAGGCCGGCGCTCGCGTGCAGCAGTCGCTGGCCGGCCGCGTCCGCAACGCCGAGGAACGGCTGCGCCGCCTGCTGGCCCACCCCGTCCCGGCCCCGCCGGACCCGCTGGCCTTCTCACCCGCCCTGCACGCCGCACCCCTGACCGGCACGGTGATCGACGCCGTCGGAGTCGGTGTCTCGGGCAGGCTGGCCCCGGTCGACCTGACGGTACGGGCGGGCGAACACCTGCTGATCACCGGCGGGAACGGCGCGGGGAAGAGCACCCTTCTCAGCGTCCTGACCGGCGAACTGGCCGCCGACCAGGGGTACGTCGTCCGGCGAGGCCGGCTCGGCCACCTCCGGCAGGACCCCGCGCCGGGCTCGCCGCACGAGACCCTGCTGGCCGCCTACGCACGCGGGCTGCCGGGGGACCCGGACGAGCACGCCGAACGGCTGCTGGCGCTCGGGCTGTTCGACCCTGACCGGCTGTCGGTGCCCGTCGCCCGGCTCTCCACCGGTCAGCGTCAGCGGCTCGCCCTGGCACGGCTGGTCTCCCGGCCCGCCGACGTGCTGCTCCTCGACGAGCCCACCAACCATCTCTCTCCCGCTCTCGCCGAGGAGTTGGAGAGCGCCCTGTCCGGTTTCGCGGGCACCGTCGTCCTCGTCAGCCACGACCGGCTGCTCCGGCGCCGCTGGCGGGGCACCCGACTGACGCTGCGGGCCGACCGCGTGCCCGTACTCGAAGGCCCGGCCTCCCGTGCCCCCACCCGAAGCGAGTGATCACCCCTGTCCCGGCACCGCTCCCACATCGCGATCATCGGCATCCCGATCGTCAGCCACGTCCTGCCCAGCCTCGGTATCGTCCGCGAACTGGTGGCCCGCGGCCACCGGGTCACCTACGCCAACGACCCGGTCGTGGAGGACCGGATCGCCGCGACCGGAGCCGCGTTCGTCCCGTGCGCCTCGACGCTGCCGGTCGCGGACAACAACTGGCCCACCGACCCCGCGGGCGATCCTGGAACAGGCGGACGCGTTCGTCACCCATGCCGGAATGGGCGGCTGCGGCGACGGCCTCCGCGCGGGCGTCCCGATGATCGCCGTGCCCCAGGGCGCCGAACAGTTCATGAACGCGGACCGGCTGGTGGAGTTGGGCGTCGCCCGCCGTGTCGACATCGCGGACGCCACCGCCGAAACCCTGCGGGCCGCCCTGGACGACCTGCTCGCCGACCCCGAGGTGGCGCGCAGGTCCGCACGGCTGCGCGCCGAGGCCCTGAGCGAGGGCGGCGTCCCGCGTGCCGTACGCCTCATCGAGGAGACGCTGGTGCCCTGAGCCGTCACGCACCTCCGAGCAGCGGCTGAGACGCCTGCTCCAGGACGGACGTGACCCGCTCCCAGGTCTCCGTGTCCCGTTCCACCGGCGGCAGCTGACGGTCCGTCCCGGACGTCTGCCAGGCCGTCGCCAGGGCCACCGGGTCGCCGCCGCCCGCGGCCGAGGCGGCCAGCGCCGCCGCGCCGAGGGCGACCAGCTCTCCGCTGCCCGGGATGACCAGCGGGCGGCCGGAGAGGCGGCGTACCGTCTCCACCCACATTCCGCCCTGAGCCCCGCCGCCGATCAGGCGCAGCGGGCGGGCGGCGACCTCGGGGGAGTCCGGGTCGAGGCCGCAGGCCGACAGCAGTTCGTCCGTGGCGCGCAGCACGGTGACGGCCGCGCCCTCGTAGGCGGCGCCCAGCAGTTGCTGCCGGGTCGAGTCGTGGCGGAGTCCGGTGAGGAGGCCGGAGGCGGTCGGCAGGTCGGGGGTCCGTTCGCCGTCGAGGTACGGGAGCAGGACCGCCTCGCCGCCGGGTGCCGCGTCCTCGCGGTCCAGGCCCAGCAGGGCCGCCACCTTGTCCACGGCGAGCGTGCAGTTGAGGGTGCAGGCCAGCGGGAGGTACGTACCGTCGGCGGCGGCGAACCCGTTGAGCGCCGGGGAGGCGGGCCGGGTGCGGGAGGCCGCGAACACCGTGCCGGAGGTCCCGAGGCTGAGGGCCGGGTGGTCCAGCAGCCCCTCGCCGCCCAGCCCGAGGCCCACGGCCGCGCTCATGTTGTCGCCCGTGCCGGCCGCCACGGCGATGCCCGCGGGCAGGCCGAGCGCCTCGGCCGCCGCTTCGGTGAGCGAGCCGATCCGGGCCGCCCCGGTGGGCGCCACCTCAGGGAGCAGGGCCGCGTCCAGGCCGAGGAGGTCCAGCAGTTCGGGGTCGTACGCGCCGGTCGCGGTGGAGTACCAGCCGCTGCCCGAGGCGTCCCCGGGGTCGGTGGCGGCGACGCCCGCGAGGCGCTCGGTCAGGAAGTCGTGGGGGAGCCGGACCGCCGCCGCGTCCGCCGCGCTCGCCGGGTCGTTCTCCCGCAGCCACTGCCACTTGGAGGCGGTGATGGACGCCACCGGCACGGACCCGGTCCGCGCCGTCCAGGCCCCCGGCCCGCCGAGCGCATCCGTGAGACCGGCGGCCTGCGGCGCGGAGCGGGTGTCGTTCCACAGCAGCGCGGGGCGCAGCGGCCGGCCCGCCCGGTCGAGCACGACGAGCCCGTGCTGCTGCCCGGCCACCGCGATCCCGGTGACCGCGCGGGCGGGGAGACCGGACTCCTTCAGCCCTGCGGCCACCGCCTCGCACAGCGCCCGCCACCAGATCTCCGGATCGCTCTCCCGGGCCCCCGCCTCGCCGGTGACCAGGTGCGGGGCGCGCCCCACGGCGAGCTGTTCGCCGGTCACGGCGTCGATGAAGGCTGCCTTGGTGGACTGCGTCGAACTGTCCACGCCGATGACGACGGCGGGTGACGGCATGGGGAGCCTCTTTCGTGCTGCGGGGCTGGTCAGGGGGCTGGTCGCGGGTGGGACCGCTGTGCGGGGCGCGCGCCGGTCATTCAGCTGCGGCATGAACAAATTACGGGATGCGTGGCCCGCTGCACAGGGGGTCGCGGGTGTTCCGCACGGCCGGGGGGTTCCGTGCCGGGGTGCGGTGTGCTTGATTAGTCATGACACTGAACAAATAGGGGTGCCGGGCTCGCCGCCCGGCGTCCCGACGGCAGGCGAAGGCGGTCGGACGACGATGACGGAACGCTTCACCCCCACCCCCGAGGACAAGTTCAGTTTCGGTCTGTGGACCGTGGGCTGGCAGGGCCGGGACCCCTTCGGCGACGCGACCCGCGCCGCCATCGACCCCGTCGACTCGGTGCAGCGGCTCGCGGAGCTGGGCGCCTGGGGCGTGACCTTCCACGACGACGACCTGATTCCCTTCGGCGCGCCGGAGACCGAGCGCGAGAGGATCGTCAAGCGTTTCCGGCAGGCGGTCGACCGCAGCGGACTCGTCGTGCCCATGGTGACGACGAACCTCTTCACGCACCCCGTCTTCAAGGACGGCGGGTTCACCGCCAACGACCGCGACGTACGCCGCTACGCACTCCGCAAGACCCTGCGCAACATCGACCTCGCCGTCGAGCTGGGCGCCAGGACCTTCGTGGCGTGGGGCGGCCGCGAGGGCGCCGAGTCCGGCGGGGCGAAGGACGTCCGCCTCGCCCTGCACCGGATGAAGGAGGCCTTCGACCTGCTCGGCGAGTACGTCACCGAACAGGGCTACGACCTCCGCTTCGCCATCGAGCCCAAGCCCAACGAGCCGCGCGGCGACATCCTGCTGCCCACCATCGGCCACGCCCTGGCCTTCATCGAGCGCCTGGAGCGCCCGGAGCTGGTCGGCGTCAACCCGGAGACCGGGCACGAGCAGATGGCCGGGCTCAACTTCCCGCACGGCATCGCCCAGGCCATGTGGGCGGACAAGCTCTTCCACATCGACCTCAACGGCCAGTCCGGCATCAAGTACGACCAGGACCTGCGCTTCGGCGCCGGCGATCTGCGCCAGGCGTTCTGGCTCGTCGACCTGCTGGAGAGCGGCTACGAAGGCCCGCGCCACTTCGACTTCAAGCCCCCGCGCACCGAGGACTACGACGGAGTCTGGGCCTCGGCCGCGGGCTGTATGCGCAACTACCTCATCCTCAAGGAGCGGGCCGCGGCCTTCCGGGCCGACCCCGAGGTGCGGGCGGCGCTGCGGGCCTCGCGCCTGGACGAACTGGCGCGCCCGACCGCGCGGGACGGCCTGGCCGAGCTGCTCGCCGACCGCACGGCGTACGAGGAGTTCGACGTGGACGCGGCGGCGGAACGCGGTATGGCCTTCGAGGCGCTGGACCAGCTCGCCATGGACCACCTGCTCGCCGTCCGCTGACGTACGGGATGACACACCGGGTGCGCCGGTGCAGCCGACGTACCCGGTGAGCGGGTGAGCGGGGGGCCGGGCACCCCGGCCCCCCCCGCTCACCCGCCCGACGGCTCCGCGTACGCCGCCGGATCGTCCAGCACGTCCTGCACCACGAGCGCCGCCGCGCCCCGCGCCGCGTCGCCCGCCACCGACGACGCCCGGAGCCGGCCGCTGCCGGGCGACCAGAGGCCCGACACCACCCGGCCCGTCAGCTCCTCGTCGGCGGGCGGCGCCAGCCACGGCATCAGGCCCCGGTAGACGCCGCCGAGCACCACCGCGTCCGGGTCCACCAGATTCACCGCCCCCGACAGGACCCGGCCCAGCATCCGGCCCGCATCACCGATCGCGGCCACCGCACCCGGGTCGTTCGCCGCCGCGCGCCGCTCCAGCTCCAGAACCCCGGAGGCGCCGCCGATCCCCTCGATCCCGGCCGCCCGCAGCAGCGCCGCCTGTCCGGCGTACTGCTCCAGACACCCCCGCGAGCCGCACCGGCACTCCGGACCCGCCGGATCCACCACCACATGGCCGATCTCCCCGGCGAAACCGTGCGCTCCGCGCAGCAGTTCGCCGTTCAGCACGAGCGCCCCGCCGACCCCGATCTCACCCGTCAGATAGAGGAAGCTGCGGACGTCCCCGAGCCCGCCGAACCACAGCTCGGCCAGCGCCGCGAGATTGGCCTCGTTCTCCGAGGCGACCGGCAGCGCCGGACGGCCGGGGCGCAGGGCGGCCAGCGCCTCGGCGAACAGCTCCTGCGCCGGGACCTCGTTCCAGCCGAGGTTGGGGGCCTGCCGCACCGACCCGCCCGAGACGAGACCCGGCAGCGCCAGCGCCGCGCCCACCGGCCGCAACTCCTGCTCGTACGCCGACTCCAGGGTCCGCGCCGCGAGCCGGGCCGCCCGCACCAGCGCCTCCTCGGCGGGTGCGCCCCGGTTGTCGATGTGCTCGGTCTGCCGGACCCGGCCGGTGCCCGCCAGATCCACCACGCACACCGAGACGTAATCGATGTTGATCTCCACACCGAGCCCGGCCGGGCCGGTGCGGGCCACCTTGAGCGCGGTGCCGGGGCGGCCGGCCTGGCCGCTGAACGTCTTGCCCGACTCGGTGAGGAACCCGCTGTCCATCAGCTGCTCGACGAGCGAGGACACCGCGGCCCGGGTCAGCCCGACCCGGGCGGCCACTCCGGCGCGCGTGGCGTCGCCGCGCTCGCCCTCCTCCCGCACGGCACGCAGTACCAGGCTCAGATTGTGCCGTCGCACGGTGTCCTTGTCGGCCTTGGGCCCCAGCGGAGTGAGGATGCTCTTCATATCGTCGCCGAGCCTATGCGATGAGGGCTCAGGACGGGCGGTGCGCGAAGGGGCGGCCCCGGCCCTGCGGCCGGAACCACCCCCTCCCGGTCAGGGCTTGGCGCCCCGGTCCTTCAGCATGTCCGCCATCAGTCCGATCTCCGACTGCTGGCCCCGGACCATGCCCTCCGCCAGGTTCCGGATGGCGTCCGTCTTCGCCGAACCGGCGGCGGCCTGCGCCATGTCGGCGCCCGCGCGATGGTGCACGGTCATCAGCCGCAGGAACAGGACCTCGGCCTTCTCGCCCTTCGCGGCCGTGAGCGCCGCCAGTTCCGCGTCGGTCGCCATGCCCGGCATCAGCGAACCGTCGCCGGTCGGCGTGAGGGTGTGCCCCATCCACTCCATCGGCGGCCCGGCCGCGCTCTTCGGCAGCCCCCACATCTCCAGCCAGCCCAGCATCATGCCGCGCTGATTGGCCTGGGTGTTGATGATGTCGTACGCGAGACGCCGCACGTCCTCGTCGTCGGTGCGGTCCCGCACGATGAACGACATCTCGACCGCCTGCTGGTGGTGGATCGCCATGTCCCGGGCGAAGCCCGCGTCCACGGAGTCCTCCGCCGGAGCGGACTGCGACGACGAGGCCCCCGACGGGGAGGCCGCCGAGGGGCGCACGACCATCAGCGCCACCAGCCCCAGCGCGACGAGCAGCACCGAGGCCCCCGCGAGGACCAGCCGGCGGGTGGAGCGGGCGGGTGCGAGGGCGGTCACTTGTCCAGCCCGCCGGTGCAGGCGGCCCCCGGCTCAGGGGTCTGCGGGCCCTGCACGTACTTGGTGAAGAACTGCTCGACCCGGTCGTCCGAGGCGTTCTTGACCGTGACCTGCTTGCCCCAGGCGCTGAGCATCAGGGGGTCCTTCTGGTCCTTGACCGGGCTCATCAGGGAGTACGGGGTCGCCTTGACCTTCTTGGTCAGCGCCTCGATGTCCGCGTCCGAGGCCTTGTCGTTGTACGTCACCCAGACCGCGCCGTGCTCCAGCGAGTGCACGGCGTTCTCCTTCGGTATCTCCTCGGTGTAGACGTCCGCGTTGCAGTTCATCCAGACCTGGTTGTGGTCACCCCCGACGGGCGGGTTCATCGGGTAGTCGACCTTGTTCGCGACGTGCTCCTGCGTCAGCTTGTCCCAGCTGCGCTCACCGGTGACGGGCGAGGTCTTGGCCTGCTCGTCCTTCTTCTCCTTCTCGTTGGCCTGCACCATCAGGTAGCCGCCTCCGGCGACCAGGGCGGCGACCACGGCCACCGAAGCGCCGATGGTGATCATGCGGACCCGGCGTTCACGGGCGCGCTCCTTGCGGCGCGCCTCGTCGAGCTTGGCGCGGCGCGCCGCTGCCGGGGTGTTCTGGTTCTTGGCGGAAGCCATGAGAGGTCCTCGTCGTTCAACCGATGCACAAGGTGTCTGCGCATGAGGGGCGGGGGATGCGGGGCATACGGCAAACCGCTCCCGGTGAACCGGCGCCAGGGCGCGGTGGGAGAGCGGACCCGGCCTCTAGATCCGTTGGACCTGGAGGCGCAGTTGATCGACGGAACGCACACCGTCGTGTGCGGGGCCCCTGATGGAGGCGGCCCCCATGAGGGGGGCGGCGGGGGCGAGGGCCACGGGCGAGGGAACGGCCGCGGGGGCGGACGACGCCGGAAGCACGACGCCCACCGTGTGCGTCGAGCCCCCATGACACGAGGTCCCCAGGCCGCGGTCGGCCGGAGACGCCAGCACGACCGGTTCCACGGCCGCGTCGGGTGCCGGGGTGAACGCGCGGACGCCGACCGCTTCGGCGGGGCCCGTCGCGACCGGCACGGCGGCGGACGAAGCGGCGGCCGAGCAGCAGAAGAGCATGGCCAGCAGGAAGAAGACCCAGCCCAGGGCGTAAGGCGCGCGGGAGCGGCACCGCTGCCGGTCGGTCCGCGTGCTCACCCTGGTCATCGCCCGTCATCGTAGTGGGTGCATGAAGATTCAAAGAATATGGGTCGCGCTGTCCGCGGGACAGTGTGCCCGAGTCGCAGCCGCTGGAACAGAGGTCGGATCCTTTACAGGTGTAATACCTGTTAACGTGTATGGGTGAGTGATACACCTGTCCGCCCCGGGCGGCTCTCCGCCCGCAAGCTCCCGCAGCCCCCCTCGGCCGTCCGCGGCCTCCCCCTGGCCTCGGCCCTCCGGCTCTCCCGGCCCTCGGACACCTGGTTCAAGCCCGCCCTCAGCGTGGTCGTCGCCTCCGCCGTACCCCATCTGACGCTCCTGGCCCTCGGCCGGCTGGACCTCGTCATCTACACCATGGCCGGGTCGCTGTGCGCGCTCTACGGCCACGGCCTGCCGTACGCCCGGCGGGCGCGGGCCGTCGCGGGGGTGGTGCTCGGTATGGCCGCCGGGCTCGCCCTCTCCCTGGTCACCGCATCGCTCACCGGCTCGACCGCCGTGCTCGTCGCGGCCGGGGCGCTGCTCGCCGCCGTACAGAAGGTGCTGTGCGACGCCACCCGGATCGGACCGCCCGGGCATGTGATCTTCACCTTCGTCAGCTCGGCCGCCCTCTTCGCCCCGCAACGCCTCGGCCAGATCCCCGGCCACCTCGCCCTGACCCTCGGCGCGGGCGCGTTCGCCTGGCTGGTCGCCCTCGCGCCCGCCCTGGTCCGCCGCGAAGGACCCGAACGCCGGGCCGTCGCCCGCGCCCTGGAGGCCGCGGCGGTCTGTGCCGCCGACCCGGGCCCCCGCCACCGCGGGGCCGCGGCCGCCGCCGTGCACGCCGCCTGGCAGTGCCTGCTGGCCTCCGGGCGCCCCACCCCCGTACGCCGGTCGCTGGAGCGCCTGGTGGTGCACGCCGAAGCGGCCTTCGTGGCCCCGGGTCCCGGGGCCGGGGCCGGGGCCACGAAGGCCGATCTGGAACGGCTGCGCGCCTGGGCCGCCCGGACCCGGGGCCGGGGACCCGTGCCCACACCACCGCCGGCCCCCGGAACCGCCGAGGAGCTCTACGGGATCGACGCCGAACGCGCCGCCCTGCGGGTACGCGAAGGCCGCCGCGCGGCCCGCCGCACCCTGCTGCGCCGCCTCGGTCCCGGCTCCCCGCTGGCGCCGGTCGCCGTCCGCACCCTGGTCGGCTGCGCGCTCGCCGGGTACCTCTGCGCCGCGCTCGGCGTCGGCCGCCCCTACTGGGCGATCGTCACCGCCGCTTCCCTTTACCAGGCCAACATCACCCTGTCCTGGAACCGCACCCTCCAGCGCACCCTCGGCAACCTCCTGGGCGTGCTCGTCTTCGCGGCCGTTCTGCCCCTCTCACGGATCAGCCCGCTCGCCCTCGTCTGCTGCTGCCTCTTCTTCGGCTTCGCCGCCGAGGCCCTGATCACCCGCAACTACTGGCTCGGCTCCGTCGCGGTGACCCCGATGGCCCTGCTGGTCCTGGAGTTCGGCGGGGCCCACCCGGCCGGGGAGCTGATCGGCGACCGGGTCCTGGACACCGTCCTCGGCGCGGCCGCCGGCTTCCTGGCGGCGACGCTGGTCACCAACCGGCGGGCGGCGGGCCGGGTCGAGCGGGCCCTCGACGCCACCGACCGGGCCCGTGCCGCCGCGGAACGGGCCGGCACCGACCCCGCCGTCGCGCCCGCCGAACGGGACCGGGCCCGCCGGACGCTCACCGCGAGCCTCGTCGAACTCCGCGAGGCGGGTGACACCGCCGCCGGCGAATGGTGGCAGCGCGCCCTGCCCGAGCAGCGTCTTCTCGCGGCCGAACAGGCCGGACACCGTACGCTCGCCGCGACAGCACAACGGTGCGGGCCCACGGCCCACGCCCCTTCGATCGGAGCGGAGTGACCGACGACATCGTTGCCTCGGTGGTCCGGCAGTGGCAGGACGTCAGCCCCGAGCTGGACACCGGGCCGATGGAGATCATCGGCCGGATCAACCGCTGCGCCGCCCTCCTCCAGCAGGCGGAGGACGCCCCGCTGCGCTCCGCGGGGCTGACCCGCGCCGAATTCGACCTCCTCGGCGCCGTACGCCGGACGGACCGGGAGCTGACCCCCGGCGAGCTGGCCCGCGAGACCTTCTCCTCCGGGGCCGCCGTCACCAAACGGCTGCGCGCCCTCCAGGACCGCGCCCTGGTCGAGCGCCGGGGCGACGACCGCGACCGGAGGGTCGCCCATGTCCGTCTCACCGACGAGGGGCGGGCCCTGGTCGACCGGCTGCTCCCCGAGCAACTGGCGTACGAACGCTCGGTGCTGGCCGGTCTCGACCAGCCCGACCGCGATGAACTCGCCTCCCGTCTGGGCGAGTTGCTCGTCCAGCTGGAAGGGCGCCTCGGGGGCGCCCGCCGCTGACCCCCGCGCCCCTCGGCCGCAGGCGTCCGCATGCGCGTCAGTGCGGCGATTCCTCCCCTCACTCCTCCGCCGCCCGGGAATCTGCTCCTTTCGATCCGGTTCGGCCACCTGTTCCATTGGCTGATTCTGAACGGTGACAGGGGTGAGCAATGGGGCCTTTCATCTCATAAATCGCTTGTCCGGCGCTGATGGTGCCCCTTCCTCGCCGTCAAGGGCTCGGGGAAGTGCTATTTCCAGCCACCGCTACTCCCCGCACACGTTCCGCAGCGCTCAGTGCAAAAACTGGTGAGTGTATTCCTCTCGGCGGGCTCCCGCAGGGGGTTGGGTGAATATGCCGAAGCACTGTTCTGATCTGGCTAAGCTCACGCGCAGTGAAGTCGAGTTGAGATGAATCCGAGCACTTGTTCCCAAGTCTCCGCTCACGTGTGCATACATCCCGGAATCAACCGCCAGAGGGTTTTAGATGGTCCGTGTTGAATCACCGCCGACCGACAGAGAAGTACCCGTCGTCCGCGTAGTCCTGCTGCCCGTGGTCCTGCTCCTCGGCGCGGCCGCCGCCGGGTCGGCCCTGGTCGCACCGGCCGCGCGGATACCAGTCGCCGTGTGCGGCGCGATCACCACGCTCGTGGTCGCCGTACTCACCGTGGCGCTCCACCGCCGTCGACGCGCCCTGCGCGTCCAGCGCGCCGAGTACGAACAGCGCATCGCATACCTGGAACACCGCATCCTCTCGCACGACGCCGAGACGGTACGGCTCACCAAGGAAGTCATGCCCGCCGCCATCCGGCGGCTGCGCGTGGGCAATTCGCCCGACGAGGTGATGCGCGACATCGTCGACGCGGACGCGGCCAACCGCCATCTGCCCAAGGCGCTGCGCGAGCAGATCCACCAGGTCCTCGAAGTCATCGACAACGAGGAGGCCCGGCGCGACTCCGCCCAGCGCGCCTTCGTCAGCGTCGCCCGCCGCGTCCAGGCGATCGTGCACCGCCAGGCCAGTGAACTACGGGAGATGGAGGACCATTACGGGCGCAACCCCGAGGTCTTCGACGACCTGCTGCGCATCGACCACGGCACCGCGCTGATCGGTCGGCTCGCCGACTCCATCGCCGTGCTCGGCGGCGCCCGTCCCAGCCGCCAGTGGCCCAAGCCCGTACCGCTGTTCAGTGTGTTGCGCGGTGCGATGTCCCGCATCCTGGAGTACCAGCGCGTCGATCTGCACTCGATCGCCAAGGTCGCCATCGTCGGCACCTCGGTGGAACCGCTCATCCACGCCTGCGCCGAACTCCTCGACAACGCGACCCGCTACTCGCCGCCCCAGACCCGGGTGCACGTCACCGCGGTCGAGGTGCAGACCGGCATCGCCATCGAGATCGAGGACGGCGGCGTCAGCCTCAGCGAGGAGGCCCGCGCCCGCGCCGAGAACATGCTCGCCCAGGCCCAGGCCGGCATCAACATGAACGACCTCGGGGAGTCCCCGCGCCTCGGCATGGCCGTCGTCGGTCGGCTCTCCCGGATGTACCAGCTCCAGGTGTCGTTGCGCCAGTCGGCGTACGGCGGCGTCCGCGCCGTCCTCATCGTGCCGCGCGAGATGATCACCACCGGGCCCGCCCCGGGGATCGCCCACGGCATCGGCGCCACCTCCCGGCCCACCAGCTCCCTGGACATGTCGCAGCTCCAGCACGTGGTGCCGCCGCCCGGCAAGCGCAAGCCCAAGCCCGCCGCCACCGGCCCCGTGCCGTCCTTGGCCGCACCGGTCCCCACCGGCGCCCCCGCGGCCGCCGCGCGCCCGGCCCACCCCGCGGCCGCCATGGAGGACGACGTTCCCGTGGTCACCGAGTGGACCGAGAACGGGCTGCCGCAGCGCCGCAGCCGGGGCCGAGCCCCGCTCGGCTCGCACAACCTGCCGCAGCAGCCCACGCCGCCTCCGGCCCCCGCCAACGGGTTCCAGCCCGGTCCGGGCGGCGGCGCGGACGACGGACGCGGCGAGGAGAAGCCCCCCGGCCTGTGGCTGGAGGCCTTCACCAAGGCCGTCAACGGCGTACCGCAGGAACGAAAGCACGGCGAAGACTCCGATGACGCGTGGGACAAGGGAGACCTGAAGTGATCCAGCAGCGGGGAAACATGGACTGGATGCTCAAGGAGCTGGCCGACGACGTTCCGAGCATCCACCAGATCGTGGTGCTCTCGTCGGACGGCCTGCGCATCGCGATGCACGGCGGCGACCCCGATGTCGCCGACCGGCTCGCGGCCGCCTGTGCGGGACTGCAGAGCCTGGCCGCCGCGGTGGCCACCGAGATCCCGTACAGCGACGGACTGATGAAGCTCGTGGTCATCGAAGTCACGGGCGGCTTCTTCTACTTGATGGCGGCCGGCACCGGCGCGTATCTCGCGGTCCTGGCCGGCGAGACCGTCGACTCCGGACTCGTCGGGGCCCGGATGCGGGACATGGTCGTGCGGATCGGTGCCCATCTGACCAGCCCGCCCCGCCACGGCGGGCAGTCCGGATGAGTGGACCTCGACGAGAACGCCGCAAGGCCGATCCGGATCTCCTCGATCCGGAACGGCTGTACGTGATCACCGGCGATCTCGACGACAGCGAACGGGCCACCCTCGACCTGGTCACGATGGTCGTCGCGCAGGCGGAGCCCTCGCCGACGTTCCAGCCCGAACAGGCGGCGATCCTGCGGCTCTGCCAGGCCCCGTTGTCCGTCGCCGAGATCTCGGCCTACCTCGGCCTGCCGTTCAGCGTGGTCACCTCGCTCCTGAGCGATCTTCTCGCCACCGAGCTCATCGAGTCGCGCGCGCCGATCGTCCGCGCCACTCTCCCCGACAGGTCCCTTCTCGAAGCGGTGATGCATGGACTTCAGAAGCTCTGACACGATCACCGGACCCCGCACCGAGGACGTCCTCCCCACCACGGCCACCGCCGCGGTGAAGGTCGTGATCGTCGGAGGGTTCGGCGTCGGCAAGACGACCATGGTCGGCTCGGTGAGCGAGATCCGGCCGCTGACGACCGAAGAGACCATGACCCAGGCCGGCGTCGGTGTGGACGACAACGCCGGGGTGGAGACGAAGACCGCCACCACGGTCGCCATGGACTTCGGACGGATCAGCCTCAGCGAGGAACTGATCCTCTATCTGTTCGGCACCCCCGGCCAGGAACGCTTCTGGTTCCTGTGGAACGGCCTCTTCGAGGGCGCCCTCGGCGCGGTCGTCCTCATCGACACGAGACGCCTCGAAGTCAGCTTCGACGTCATCGGCCGGCTGGAGGAGCGCGGCGTGCCGTTCGTCGTGGCCGTGAACACCTTCCCCGACGCACCGCACCACCCGGTCGAGGCCCTGCGCCGAGCCCTCGACCTGCCGGACGAGGTCCCGATGATCGACTGCGACGCCCGGCTGCGGGCTTCCAGCCGCGATGTGCTGATGACCCTGATGCGCTACCTGCACAGCCTGGCCGTCCCCCTCGCCTGACGCCCCCGCCCCGGGGCCCGGCGACGGGACCGCCCCGGGGGCGCGCGCCATCCCCGGCGTACGCCCCCGGCCCGGTCCGCGCCCGAACGCCCCGCCGCTCCCGCCCGCTTGTGCACCAGCCTTGGAATCCTGATCCCTGGAGCCCCTGTGACAACCCCCTTCCACCACGAACCCGGCGCCGTGCCCCCGGTCCAGTGCCCGGCCCACAACCCCGACATCGGCCCCGGCGGACTGCGCCGGCTCTACGGCCCCGAGGCGGAGGACAACCCCGCGGGCCTCTACGACAAGCTCCGCGCCGAACACGGCACGGTCGCCCCGGTCCTGCTCCACGGCGACGTCCCCGCCTGGCTCGTCCTCGGCCACAGCGAGAACCTCCACCTCACCCGTACGCCGTCCCAGTTCTCCCGCGACTCGCGGCGCTGGCGGGCCCTCCAGGACGGCAGCGTCGCCCCCGACCACCCGCTCGCCCCGATCTTCACCTGGCAGCCCGTCTGCGTCTTCGCCGACGGCGCCAAGCACGAGCGGCAGCGCGGCGCGGTCACCGACAGCATGGAGCGCATCGACACCCGCGGCGTGCGCCGCCACATCAACCGCTTCAGTAACCGCCTGGTCAACGACTTCTGCGAGAAGGGCACCGCCGACCTCGTCAGCCAGTTCGCGGAGCACCTGCCGATGATGGTGATGTGCGCGATCTTCGGCATGCCCGAGGAGTACGACGAGCGCCTCGTCCAGGCCGCCCGCGACATGACCCGCGGCACCGAGACCGCCGTGGCGAGCAACGCCCATATCGTGGCCGTGCTGACCCGCCTGGTCGAGCGCCGCCGCGCCGAACCGGCCCACGACTTCGCCAGCTGGCTGGTCGAGCATCCCGCGACGATGACCGACATCGAGGTCGTCGAACACCTGCGTCTCATCCTGATCGCCGCGTACGAGTCCACCGCCAACCTCATCGCCAACGTGCTGCGCATGGTCCTCGTCGACCCGCGTTTCCGCGCCCGGCTCAGCGGCGGGCACATGACCGTCCCCGAGGCGGTCGAGCAGACCCTCTGGGACGAGCCGCCGTTCACCGCCGTCTTCGGCCGCTGGGCCGTCGGTGACACCGAGTTGGGCGGTCAGCAGATCAAGGCGGGCGACGCCCTCCTCGTCGGGATCGCCCCGGCCAACACCGACCCCACCGTCCGCCCCGACCTCAACGCCGACATGGGCGGCAACCGCGCCCACCTCGCCTTCAGCGGCGGTCCCCACGAGTGCCCGGGACAGGACATCGGCCGGGCCATCGCCGATGTCGGCGTCGACGCGCTCCTGATGCGCCTGCCGGACCTGGAGCTCGGCGTCGACGAGAGCGAGCTGCGCCGGGTCGGCAACATCATGTCCCGCCACCTGGTCGAGCTGCCGGTGAAGTTCGCCCCCAGCCCGCAGCAGAAGCTGGACGCAGACCCGCTCACCGTGATGGCCCGCACCCCCCGCCCGGCCGACGCCTGGGAGATCTCCTCCCCGGCCAGGACCGTTCCCGAGCCCCGGCACGAGGCCGCGGGAGCCGAGCCCGCCCACGCCCCGGGCGCCGCCCTCCGGCCCACCCCGGCCGCCGCGCCCCCCGCGGCCCAGCCGGTCCCCGCCGCCACCCCCGCCCCCGCGACGGCCCCGGTCGCGACGATCCCGCGCCAGCGCCGCCCGGCCGCCCCCGCCCGGCTCTGGCAGGCGGTCACCCGCTGGTGGAACGGCTACTGACCCGCCGTCGACCCGCCGGCCGCGGCGGCCCCGGATCACGCCCACGGGCCCGGGGCCGCCGCGTCGCGCACCGGGCCGGGCGCGGCCCGCCCCGCACGGCTCCGGCCTGCCCGTACCATCGAGCAGCGTGAAGCTGACAATTCTTGGCGGTGGCGGATTCCGGGTGCCTCTCGTGTACGGGGCCCTCCTCGGCGATCACGCCGAGGGCCGCGTCTCCCGGGTCACGCTGTACGACACCGACGCCGGCCGGCTCACCGCCGTCGCCCGCGTCCTCGCGGAACAGGGCCGGGACATCGCGGATGCCCCGGCCGTCGTCGCCACCACGGAACTCGACGAGGCGCTGCGCGGCGCCGACTTCGTCTTCTCCGCCATCCGGGTCGGCGGGCTCGCCGGCCGCGCCGCCGACGAACGGGTCGCCCTCGACGAAGGCGTGCTCGGCCAGGAGACGGTCGGGGCCGGAGGCATCGCGTACGGGCTGCGCACCGTCCCCGTCGCCCTCGACCTCTCCCGGCGCATCGCCCGGCTCGCCCCACAGGCCTGGGTCATCAACTTCACCAACCCGGCGGGCCTGGTCACCGAGGCCATGTCCCGGCACCTGGGCGACCGGGTCATCGGGATCTGCGACTCGCCGGTCGGGCTCGGGCGGCGCATCGCCCGCGTGCTGGGCGCCGACCCGGACCGGGCCTGGATCGACTACGCGGGGCTCAACCACCTCGGGTGGGTGCGGGGGCTGTACGTCGACGGGCGCGACGAGCTGCCCCGGCTGCTCGCCGACCCGAAGCTGCTCGACTCCTTCGAGGAGGGCCGCCTCTTCGGCGCGGAACTCCTCCGGTCGCTGGGCGCGGTCCCCAACGAGTACCTGCACTACTACTACGTCAACCGCGAGGCCGTACGCGCCTACCAGGAGGCGGAGCAGACCCGGGGCGCGTTCCTCCAGGACCAGCAGGAGGGCTTCTACGCCCGCATGCGCGAACCCGGCACGCCCGCCTGGGCCACCTGGGACCGCACCCGTGCCGAACGCGAGGCGACGTACATGGCGGAGAACCGCGAGGTCGCCGGGGCGGGGGAGCGGGAGGAGAGCGACCTGGAGTCCGGCGGCTACGAACAGGTCGCGCTCGCCCTGATGCGGGCCGTCGCCCGCAACGAACGCATCTCGCTGATCCTCAATGTCCGCAACCGCACCACCCTGTCGGTCCTGGACGCGGACGCCGTCGTCGAGGTGCCCTGCCTCGTCGACGCCAACGGGGCCCACCCGGTGGCCGTCTCGCCGCTGCCGTACCACGCGGTCGGCCTCGTCACCGCGGTGAAGGCCGTGGAGCGGGCGGTGCTGGAGGCGGCGGAGAGCGGGTCCCGCGCGGCGGCGGTCCAGGCCTTCGCCCTGCACCCCCTGGTGGACTCCGTGACGGTGGCCCGGCGGCTGCTCGACCGGTACACCGAGGTCCACCCGGGGCTCGCGTACCTCGACCGGGCCTGACCCGGCCGCGAGCACGACCGAACGAGACGGGCCCGACCTGACCGGGCCCGGCTCGTTCGGTCGTGGGCTCTCCGCCCGGTCACCGGCGCCGCTACGGCGCGGACACGACGCTCCGCGTACCGGGGGCGGCCCAGCTCGGGGCCACGCCCGCCACCTGGCAGACCATCAGGAACAGCGGAATGGGCGGGGTGTACGGGGTCAGGGCGTCCGGTGAGTGGATCAGTCGGGGGCGCCCGCCGGGCACGGCCGCGTCGCGTGCGTACGTCACCTGCTCGGGCCAGTCCAGATCCAGGTCGGAGCCGGCCGGAACGATCCACCACCAGCGGTCCGCGTCGGCGAAGACGCAGCCGGTGCGCGGCAGATGGGACATGAGGCGGAACCCGTGCCGAGCGGGAACCCCCACCGCGTCACAGCCCAGGGTCGCCGACATCGAGGCGGGCAGCGCCAGCCGCACCCGGCCGCCGCGGGCCTCTTCGGACCTGCCGCCCCGGCGCGCCGAGCGCAGCCGGGACAGCGCGTCCCTCAACACGGCCGCTCCGTGCCGGACAACTGCTCGGCGCCGTGCGGCAGCTCCGCCCAGACGATGCGCCCGGAGGCGTCCTGGGCGTCGTGCGACCCCCAGGCGCTGCTCATCGCGTCGACGAGGAGGAGACCACGGCCGTGCTCGTCGTCGGAGGAGGCGCGCAGCCGCGGGCCGCCCGGCGGGTGGCCCTGGTCCTGCACGGCTATCCGCAGTCGTCTGCCGAACCGGCCCAGCTCGCAGACCACCCGGGTGCTAGCGGTGTGCACGACCGCGTTGGTCACCAGCTCGGAGACGATGAGGACCGCCGCGTCACAGACGTCCCGGCCCAGCTGCCAGGCGTCCAGCCGCGTTCTCGTCAGCTGCCGGGCCCTGGCCACCGACTCGGGGTGCGCCGGCAGCGCGAAGCAGTAACGGAGCGCCTCCGTCCCGGGGCTGAGGTCCGCGGGCCGGGGGATGAGCGCACTGCCAGGTGCCACGACCGATTCCTCACAGTGGGGGCTGCGTCACACTTCGTTCCCCGGGTGCTCGGGGGCGGGCATGACTGAGCGAACTGGTTCGGGAGTCAACTCTCCCCCCGACGATGACACTTGGCAAGGGGCACTCTGAAATTTCCAGAGTGACCGTGTCGTTGGGGGCGCACGCATGGCACACTGCTCGCAAAACAGCGCATGGGGAGGTCTGAAGTGAGCGAACCGCGGTCCGCCCCGACCGTGGGCCAGGTCGTTCTCGGCAAGCGCCTGCAGGATCTGCGCGAGCGTGTCGGTCTGACCCGTGACCAGGCGGCGAAGGTCCTCCGGGTCGCCCCCGCGACGATACGCAGAATGGAGACGGCCGAGGTCGGGCTGAAGATCCCCTACGTCCAGCTGCTGCTGAAGGCGTACGGCGTCGCCGACCAGGAGGCCGAGGCCTTCGTCGATCTGGCGGAGGAGGCGAACAGGCCGGGTTGGTGGCAGCGTTTCCACGACGTGCTGCCCGACTGGTTCAGCATGTACGTCAGCCTGGAGGGCGCCGCGAGCCTGCTGCGCATGTACGAGCCGCACTTCGTGCCCGGACTGCTCCAGACCGAGGACTACGCCCGCTCCGTGATGCGGACCGGGGCGGTCGGCCAGACGCGGCCCGAGGACCTCGAGCGCCATGTGGCGCTGCGGATGGAACGGCAGTCGCTGCTGGCCAAGGAGGACGCCCCCCGACTCTGGGTGATCATGGACGAGACCGTGCTGCGGCGGCCCGTCGAGAGCGCGCAGGTGATGCGCGGGCAGATCGACAGGCTGCTCGAAGCCACGGAGCTTCCCCATGTCACCCTGCAGATCGCGGAGTTCGCCACCGGCCACCATCCGGGAACGTACGGTCCCTTCGTCCTCTTCCGGTTCGCGGTCCCCGAACTCCCCGACATGGTCTACAGCGAGTACCTGACCGGTGCCGTCTACTTCGACGCCCGACCCGAGGTGGCCTCCTACCTCGAAGTCATGGACCGCATGGCGGCTCAGGCCGCGACTGCACAACGCACGAAGGAAATCCTCCGGGACTTCCGCAAGGAGCTGTGATGAACCACATATACAACGGCATGCCGGCCGGTGACCTCGGCTCCGAAGGCTGGTACAAGCCGTGGAGCGGCGGGAACGGCGGAAACTGCATCGAGGCGATGAAGCTCGCCGACGGGCGGGTCGCCGTACGCCAGTCCGCCGACCCCGACGGCCCGGCTCTCATCTACTCCAACGGCGAGATCGCCGCGTTCATCCAGGGCGCCAAGGCAGGCCAGGCCGACTTCCTGCTCACCTGAGACCGCACCCCTCCTCTGCACGGACCACCGACCACGGAGCGCGCCATGACCGGCCAAGAACGCCACTCCATCGAGATCGACACCAGCAGGCCGCACCCGGCCCGCATGTACGACTGGTTCCTCGGCGGCAAGGACAACTACCCGGTCGACGAACAGATGGCGCGCCAGTTGCTCACCCTGGACGCGCGGGGCCGTGACATGGCGAGGGTCAACCGCGCGTTCATGCACCGGGCGACCCGCTGGCTCACCGAGCAGGGTGTGCGCCAGTTCCTGGACATCGGCACCGGCATACCCACCGAGCCGAACCTCCACCAGATCGCCCAGCAGGCCGCCCCCGACGCGCGCGTCGTCTACTGCGACAACGACCCGATCGTGCTGGCCCACGCGGCGGCTCTGCTCCGCTCGACGCCCGAGGGGGCCACCGAGTACATCCAGGCGGACGCCCGCAGACCGGAGACGATCCTGGCCGAGGCCGGCAAGGTGCTGGACTTCGAGCAGCCGGTAGCCCTCTCCCTGCTGGCCCTGCTGCACTTCATCGACGACGAGGACGGCGCGGCCGCCCTGGTCGGCAAGCTGGTCGAACAGCTTCCCTCCGGCAGCTATCTGGTGCTCTCGCACACCACCGGCGACTTCGACCCGGCGGGCGCGGCGCGGGCCCGGGCCATGTACAAGGCGCGCGGGATGACGTTGCGCCCCCGCAGCCGTGCCGAACTGACGGCGTTCTTCGACGGTCTCGAACTGGTCGAGCCGGGCGTCTCGCTCTCGGCCGACTGGCACCCCGAACTCGGCGAGGTCATCGATGTCGCCGGCGACGAGCCGATCCCCGGCTACGCGGGCGTCGCGCGCAAGCCCTGATGCCCACCCCGTCGGCCCGCTCATGGGGGCGGGCCGACGGGGGTGAGCCGCGTCCCGCCGTGATCGGCCCGCCGCTGAGCCCGCCGCCCCGCCCCCGACGCGTCACAATGGACCCATGTCACGACGCACCTCCCGACCCCGGGGAACCGCCGCCCCGCGGATCACCCCCACCTCCCCGTGCCCCTGCGGCCTGCCCGCCGCCTACGGGGAGTGCTGCGGCCGGTTCCACTCCGGCAGTGCCGCCGCGCCGACCTGCGAGGCCCTGATGCGCTCCCGGTACGCGGCCTTCGCCGCCCAGGACGCGGCGTACCTGCTGCGCACCTGGCACCCCGAGACCCGGCCGCCCGGCGTCGACTTCGACCCGGCGATGCGCTGGGTGGGCCTGGAGATCCTCGACACCACCGAGGGCAGCGCCTTCCACTCCACCGGAACGGTCACCTTCCGCGCCCACTACACCGACGACGGGCGCCCCGACTCCCTCCACGAGAAGAGCCGCTTCGTCCGGCACGAGGGCGCCTGGGTCTACACGACGGCGGTCTTCGTCGACTGAAACGCCGGAGCGCCCCCGGTCCCGGGATCACGGGGAGCGCGACCGTCCCCGACGCGGCTCAGACCGGGGCCCCCACCCGCGACGATCCGCCGGAGCGTGGCGCGGGGGACAGCTCCTGGGCCAGGTCCTCCGCCAGCAGCCGCTTGGCGATCACGTCCACGGTGGCCCGGAGCTGACGGTCGTCGGGGCGTGCGCCGTCCTCGGCCAGGCGGTCGTTGAGCCAGCGGCCCCAGGCGTCGGAGATCACCGCGGCCTCCCGCCGGCCCGCCGCCGTGTGCGAGAAGATCCGGCCGTCGCCGGTCAGATAGCCCTCCTCGATCATCCGGTCGAAGACGGGCACCAGGACCTCCGGCGGGATACGGTGCCGGGCCGCGATCAGCCCGAGGCCCGCGTGGCCGACCATCCTGGTGAACAGGTCCACCTGCATCACCGCCCAGGCCCCCGCCATGTCGAGCCGGGTGTCGGACTCGGCGGTGATCCGCCGGGCGGTCTCCGGACCCGCGCTGTGCAGGATCGTGGCCACGGAATACTCCAGGACCTTCGCCGAGTCCCCGCTGCCCGGCTGGGCGAAGCCCTCGCCCATGTCCGTCGACCCCAGCCGTGCCGAGTCCCGCAGCTTCACCTCCTTGAGGAACAGCGCGATGACGAAACCGATCAGGGCGATGGGCACCGTCCACAGGAACACCGTGTGCAGGGTGTCCGCGTAGGCCTGGGCCAGCGGCTCCGACTGGGCGGCGGGCAGCGCGTGCAGGGCCTGCGGGCTCTGCGAGGCATCGGCCAGGACCGCGGGGTCGCCGCCCGCGGCGACCGCCCGCGCGACGCCGTCGGTGAGGTTCGGCTTCAGCGCGTTGGCGTAGATGGTGCCGAACACCGCCGTGCCGAAGGCGCTGCCCAGCGTACGGAAGAACGTCACACCGGAGGTGGCCGTGCCCAGGTCCTCGTAGTCGACGGTGTTCTGCACGGCGATGGTCAGCACCTGCATGGCCAGGCCGATGCCGAGCCCCAGCACCACCATGTAGAGGGACTCCAGCCAGACGCCGGTCCCCGGCCCCATCCGGGACAGCAGGAACAGCCCGCCCGCCATCACCAGCGTCCCCACGATCGGGAAGACGCGGTAGCGGCCCGTCTTGCTCACCACGTTGCCGCTGAAGATCGAGGCGGCCAGCAGACCGGCGACCAGCGGCAGCGTCCGCACCCCCGAGAGCGTCGCCGAGTCCCCGTCCACGTACTGGAGATAGGTCGGCAGGAAGATCATCGAGCCGAGCATCGCGAAGCCCACGATGAAGCTGAGGATCGAGCAGACGGTGAAGACCGGGTTCCGGAACAGCCGCATCGGCAGCATGGGTTCCTTCGCCCGCGTCTCCACCAGGCAGAACAGGGTGAGCGCGATCAGACCGCCGACGAAGAGGCCGATGATCACCGCCGAGCCCCAGGCGTACTCGTTGCCGCCCCAGCTCGTCGCCAGGATCAGCGCGCTCGCCCCGACGGTGACCAGTGCGATGCCCCGGTAGTCGATGACCGGCCGCCCCGCCGCCTTCACCGACGGGATGTTCCGGGCGGCGGCGATGACCACCACGATGGCGATCGGCACATTGACGTAGAACGCCCAGCGCCACGTCAGATGGTCGGTGAACAGCCCGCCGAGCAGCGGTCCGATCACGGTGGAGATGCCGAAGACCGCCCCGATCGCGCCCTGGTACTTGCCCCGTTCGCGCAGCGGGATCACATCCGCGATCAGCGCCATCGACGTGACCATGAGCCCGCCCGCGCCGATGCCCTGCATACCGCGCCAGATGATCAGCAGCAGCATGTCCGAGGCGAGGCCGCACAGGAACGATCCCGTGATGAAGATGACCGCCGAGACCTGGAAGACCAGTTTCCGCCCGAACAGGTCACCGAACTTGCCGACCAGCACGGTGGCCACCGTCTCGGCCAGCAGATACGCGGTGACCACCCACGACATGTGCGAGGCGCCGCCCAGGTCCGAGACGATCGTCGGCAGGGCCGTGCCCACGATCGTCTGGTCCAGTGCCGCGAGCAGCATGCCGAGCACGATCGTCGCGAAGACGATGTTGCGCCGCCGCCGGTCGAGGACGGGCGGCGGCGCTTCGGCACTCCGTGTGGCGGGGGCTTGCTCGCTGGCAGTCGTCACCCCTGCACCCTCACACCCGCGCACCGCCCCCGCATGCGGGAACGGGCCGGACGGGGGTCAGGACGACCGGCTCTAGCGGGGCAGCGAGGCGATCGACGTCTTCAGCCGGGCCACGAACACCTCCCGGACGTCCTCCGCGACCCGGTCGAGCGACAGATACGGATTGAGGTCCTCCAACTCGACGAGCAGCAGGGCGCCGTCCGCCGTCCGACAGGCGTCGACCCGCTGGATCCCGTGGTCGAGGGTGTTCCAGGCGATGAAGCGCCGGGCGAACTCCAGGTCCTCCGCGCTCGCCGCGTACGGCTCCAGCACCCAGCGCCGCTCCGGGTCGGGGGCGTACAGCGCGTACTGGAAGTCGTGGTCGACGAAGTAGAACGACACCTCGTGCCGGAAGTCGATCCTCGGCTGGACGAGGAGGGAGCCCTCGGCCGCCGCCTCCAGCTCGGTGCGGGCCTCCGCCGCCGCGACGAAACGCAACCCGGCCGAGTCCGCCCCCAGCTTCGGCTTCACCACGTACTGGGGGACATCGGGCAGTCCCGGCAGCTCCGCCGCCCGGTCCACCGTGGGGATGACCGGGAGCCCCGCCGCGGACATCTCGACCAGATACTCCTTGCCCGCCATGTCGCCGCGCCCGTCCAGCGGGTTGTAGACGGCTGTCCCCAGCCCCCGGGCCCGTACGAGGAAGGCGTCGTAGGCCTCCCGGTAGTGCAGCACGGGTCCGCTGTTGCGGATCAGCACGGTGTCGAACCCCGCCAGCAGCGCGGCCGCGTCCCGGGGGTGGCAGAGCGCGACGTCGAACGCCTCGCGGAGCCGGGAGGAGAGGTAGATGTCCTCGTCGCAGTAGCGGCGCCCGCGCGCCTCGTACGCGAGATCGGTGACGAGCAGGAGGGACGTGCGGCGTGCGCCGGCGGGTGACGCGGCGGTCATGAGGTGCTCCCGGGGTGAGGACGCGGACGGACGATCACTATCGCCGACACCCGGACCGGGCTTCCCGGAGGGGTGGCTCGATGGCTCCCCTCGTACGAGGACCCGCGCCGCACCCGCTGTACGGAGACCCGCGCCGCAGTACGGGGGGACCCGCACGGCCGTTCCGGCGGGCGCACCCGCCGCCGTACGGTCAGACGGCCTCCGTGGAGCTGCCCCGTACGGCCGCCACCCACTCGACGAGAAGCCGCTCGTACTCCCGGCGGCCCTCCGGCGACACCACACCGCCGTCCGCGACCAGAGCGCGGATCTCCGCGTTCAGCTCAACCATCGGGCGGGCAGGCGTCGGCTCGGTCGAAGTGGAGGTCATGTGAAGAGGCTAGTGGCACGGAGCCGGTCCGCGGGCCTGTCGAACATGTGGAACCCGCCACGGTCGGCCTGCATCCCGACGGCGCGGCGACGCCGGACCGCTGTCCCGGGGCCCGGTGAGCCTCTTCACCTCGCCGCCACGTCCCGCCGCGACCGGGCGGTCCGAACCCCCGTTGCCGCACGTGGATGGCGTGTGGCGGTGCGCCGGGCCCGTCCCGACCCCTCGGTGGAGGGTGGGGTGCGCCCGGCCGGGGACGCGACGCGCGGGCTTCCCGTCCGGGGACGGTGTACGCGTCCGGGGCGACGAGAATCACATGTCTGCGGAACCTATTCGCAGCCCACCCCGTCGCCGTCACGGTCCAGATGCGGCCCGTACCCGGGCTGGCCGGAGCGGATGGGTGAGGCGCCGGCGGCGCGAACCGCATCGCAGTTCTTGTAGTACGCCGACGTGCCGCCCGAACCCCCACCGCTACCGGTGGCCTCGTCGTCCCGGGCGACGGGCTTCTTCGCGGGCTCCGCCTCCGGGGGAGCGGCGGTGACCGTGACCCGTACCTTCTTGACCTTCGTGACGGTCGGGGCCGGCTCCGGGGCCGCGGTCACCGTGACCTTCGCCGTCTCCGTGACGGTGACCGTCGGCCCGGGCTTCGCCTTCGCCGCGACCGTGCGCACTTCCTGCGGCTGTTCACCCGTGGCACCGATTCCGACGCCGAGCACGAACAACGCGCCGGCCGCCGGGAGTACGACACGCTTCCGCGCCCACCGCGGTCCACCCGTGGAAGACGGCGGCGGCGGTGTGAAGTCGCCGCCCCGGCCCCAGCCGGGCCGACGCGACGGGTGCTGCGGACTGTTCCAATCCATCATCCCCCCAAGGGCTGTGCGGAAGCCCGACCGTAGCGACCCGGCCGGGACCGGGGGAGCGACTTGTTCCGGTGGTGATGGAGTTGTGACCAAAGAGCGGGGAAGGTGTGGGTGCGTAGCCGGGAAGGAGCCCCGGGAAGCTGGGAGTTCCCCGTCTGCGGGGCCCCACCGCGCGGCACGGCCTCCCCGCCTCAGCGAATGTGCCGCCCCGAGATCGCCCGTGCGATGACGAGGCGCTGGATCTCGCTGGTTCCCTCGAAGATGGTGTAGATCTTGGCGTCGCGGTACATCCGCTCGACCGGGTGCTCCCGGCTGTAGCCCGCGCCGCCGAGGATCTGGACCGCCTTCTCCGTCGCCGCGACCGCGAGTTCGCCGGCCCGCAGTTTCGCCATGGAGCCCTGGCCCGCGTCGAAGGTGCGGTCGTTACGGGCCATCCAGGCGGCCTGCCGGATCAGCAGGCGTACGGCTTCGATCTCGGTACGGATGTCCGCCAGCGCGAAGGCGATCGACTGGTTCTCGATGATCGGCCTGCCGAAAGCCTCGCGCTCACCGGCGTACTCCAGGGCGTATTCGTAGGCGGCCCGCGCGATGCCGAGCGCCTGCGCGGCCACCGTGGGGCGGCTGACCTCGAATGTGGCCATGGCCGCCTGGCCCTTGGCGGGGCCGCCCTCGCGGGCCCTCGCGAGGCGGGCGTCCAGCTTCTCCTTTCCGCCGAGCAGGCAGTGGCCGGGGACGCGGACGTCGTCGAGGAAGAGGTCCGCGGTGTGCGAGGCGCGCAGGCCGAGCTTCTTGACGGTGCGGCCCGCCGTCAGGCCCTTGGTGGCGGGCGGCACGATGAACGCGGCCTGCCCCCGGGAGCCGAGCGAGGGGTCGACCGAGGCGACGACGACATGGACCTCGGCGATGCCGCCGTTGGTGATCCACGCCTTCTGGCCGGAGATCACCCACTCGTCGGCCGCCTCGTCGTAACGGGCCCTCGTCGTCATCGCGGAGACGTCGGACCCGGCCCCCGGTTCGGAGACGCAGAACGCGGCGACCTTCGGGTCGTCCTCGTCGCCGAAGCACTGCGGAACCCACTCGGCGAGCTGGTCCGGAGTACCGGAGGCGAAGATTCCGGCGACTGCGAGCGAGGTGCCGAACAGGGCCATGCCGATGCCCGCGTCGCCCCAGAACAGCTCCTCGTTGGCGATCTGGAGGGAGAGACCCGTGGGGTCCCCGTACAGGTCGGCGAGCGATTCGAAGCCGTAGAGACCGATCCGGGCGGCCTCCTGGATCACCGGCCAGGGGGTTTCCTCCCGGGCGTCCCACTCGGCGGCGGCCGGGCGGACCACCTGGGCGGCGAAGCCGTGCACCCAGTCGCGCAGGTCCTGCTGTTCCTCGGTCAGGGCCAGGGAGAAGAAGCTCATGCCCTCACGCCCTCGGGATGTCGAAGTAGCGGGTGAGGCCGGACGCCAGGCCGACGTCACCGGCGACCCTGAGCTTGCGCGTCATGAACATCGTGACCGGATTGCCGTTGCCGGAGACGAGCTTGAGGAACTCCGCGTCGGCCATCACCAGCGTGGTGCGGGGTTCGGCGTCGGAGCGGCCCGCCGTGACCCGGCAGGCGCCGTCGGCTATCGCGGTCTCGTAGACCGCGTCGCTCTCCCCGGTGATCTTCCAGCGGATCAGGGCGGTGAGGCCGCCGGCCGCCTCGGACCGGAACTGCTGCCGCATCCGGCCGAAGACCTCGCCGAGGATCCGGGTGCGCAGGTCGCCCCGCATGACCTCGGCGAGCTGCCTGGCGGACAGACCCTTGACGATCCGTGCGAACTCCTCGGGGGCGACCGCCGCGAAGTCGAGCGCGGACAGGTCGTCGGTGAGGTTGCCGCTGCTGTTTCCGTCCACGCCAACTCCTTACTCCGAAGTAAACTTACTTGGGAGTAAGGTAAGGGGAGCGGTGGCGTCCCGCAAGGCCGGTCAGAAGGGCGATCCGGGCAGCACGGCGAGGTGCGGGTGGTGCGCGGCGAGCACCTTGTTGGCGCGGGCCAGTTCGGACAGGGCCTGTTCGCGGTCGGCCTGGTCCTCGACGCCCAGCCGCGGCCCGCGGAACCTGCGGACCTCACGGGCCGCGCAGTCGGCGTCGAACTCCGCCTGGAGGATGTGCGGCGGAATGCACGAGCCAATCAGCGCGGCGACCCGGTCCGGGATCGGCACGGGGACGAGAAGGTGCGAGGCGGTCATGGGGCTTTCCCTTTTCGGTGGTCGGCCAGGAGGCGGTGCACGGGAGCCGTCGCCTGACGGGCGGCGGGCTCCCTCCTGTGTACGGGACGCGGTTCCGGGTTTCTCGCCGGATACGTCTCCGTGTCGCAACCGTTTGGGACTGACCGTCTATTTCGCCTTACGCGCCGGTAAGTTGACCCGCCGCGCCGAACGTGATCCGGATCAGGGGGATGTGCCGGTGGCGCGGGAGCGCAGCCGCAGCGCGCGCAGCACCGCCTCGGTGGCGAAGCGGCTCTCGGGATCGACGAGTTGGTCACCGAAGATGGTCTCCAGGCTGCGCATGCGGTAGCGCACGGTCTGCGGGTGGACATCCAGCAGCGCGCCCATCTGCGCCGCGGTGCCCCGGGTGTCGAGCCAGATCCGCAACGTCTCGACCAGCCGTTCCCGGCGGGTCGCGCTGATCCCCGCGACGGCGGCCAGCTCCCGCTGGGCGAGCTGGTCCAGCAGGGCGGGGTCGGAGAGCAGCCACAGGGTGAGGAGGTGGTCCTCGCAGCGGATCAGCGGAGCGTCGTCGATCACCCCGGAGTCGACGAGCTCCAGCACCCGGCGGGCCCAGCGGATCGACTCGCAGGCCAGCGCCGTGGGGACGGTCAGCCCGATCGCCATGCGCCCGGCCGGCAGGGCCTGGGCGAGCATCGATCTTCGTGCGTCGTCCAGCGCTCCGGGGACGAGCAGGTGCGGCTGCGGGGCGCTGAGGTCGACGAGAAGGTCACGGTCCGCGTTGAGCCGGTCCAGCTCCGCCGGGGCGCGGACGGCGATCAGCGTCACCTCCTCGGGCAGCGTCCACCCGGTCTGCTCGCACAGATCGGCGATGGCGCTCCCGGGGGCCGGACGGCCGGCGAGGATCAGATGGAGCAGTCGGCGGCGCAGCGCCTCGCTGTGCTCGCCCGACTGGGACTGCGCCTCCAGGAAGCCTTCCCGGGAAAGCGATTCCAGTTCGTCGACGTAGGCGAAGAGCGCGTCGGCGAAGCTCAGCATCAAGGTGGGGGAGAGGTGGTAGCTCTGCCCGACCTTCTTGGCCCGCCGCAACGCCACCCGCGCACCCAGCCGGTACGCCCCCTGGAGGGTGTCCATGCTCCGGCCCTCGTACGCCTCGAACCGTCCGAAGCGCCGGCACATGTCGTCCCGGAGCGTGGTCGGGGAGGAGGGCTCGGCCACCAGGTCGACGAAGGAGGCGAGGCTCTGCTCCACGCCCACCCTGATGGCCTGGCCGTTCGGTCCGTCGAGCAGCCGGGCGTATTCCGGATAGGCCCGGGTGACCTCGACGCCGATTTCCTTGATGAGGCTGGGCAGTTCGGGCCGCATGATCGCCGCGAATTCCTGTGGGAGCGGCCCGAGCGGGTCTTCGGTATCCAACGGCTGTATGAGATGTGGCATGACAGATCCCCTTGCTCCCGGCGCCCGGTGGTGGGGTGAGACGGTGGGGGGAAAGCGCTCCCACGAACCGACAGGTGCGTACCAAGTCCGCGACGAAGATAGACCAAGGAACAGGTACTGCACACCACTTGGACAAGATCGACGTGCAGAGGGCACACATCTCGGCCCCACTGTGCGACTTCCGTGCAGGTCGGGCGCTACTGCGCGCTTTCGGACAATGAATTTCGGCCGCCCGCTCAAACGGTGACAACAAAGCGGTTCTGCTGCCGCCGAGTTGGTTTCGGCATGGTCCGGTCGGACCCGGACGGGCCGGGGAGCGGTCGGGTGTACGGGCGGCTCACCACGGCGAACGCGGTGGACCACCTTCTCCTGGGTGGGGATTTCAAGCCGCCCTGGCCGAATTCCATGCCGTCCGCCGGAGAACGGAAGCTGGACTTCCGTGTCTCCCGGGGTGTCGGCGCCGCCTGCGCGCCGCGCGCGGGGTTCCGGCCGACGGTGCGTAATTCGCTGCCTCCGGGTGCGCATTCCTTGATAAGGGGAGCATGCCCCGATGCTCATTTACGGATCAAAAAGAGTGCGGTGCAAAGAATCTTAGCCGGACGGATTGTGTCGCCCGGTTTCCCGCGAGTAACATCACGCCTCGATCAATTCGGTCATGAAATCTGCCCGAAATTTGATGCTCCGATCCTCCGCCCCCGGGCCATCCGAGGCCCCAACGCCGCCGACGGTCGTCGCGGTGCGGGCATGCGTTGCAGAACCGGTCAACTTCGTGCACGAGGCCGCGCCACGGCGGCCGACAGAGGGGACGACATGAGATCCGTTTCCAATCGAACCCGCGTAGGTCTGCTCGCGGCGTTCACGGCATTCAGCGCTGTGCTCTCCACCGGCTCGGCCACCGCCGCCACCCAGCTCAACGGCGACTGGGCGCCCTTCGACCGCTGCCCGGTCGACGCGCCCGCCATGCTGGCCGCCGACGGGGTGAACACCATCGCCACCTGCATCGCGTCGAGTTCGGCCACCGGCTCCATCACGCTGGGCAAGAGCGTGGTCTCCACCGGCCACACCGATCTGCAGCTCGGCGTCGTCCAGCGCGCCGACGGCACCGCCTCGCTGGTTGCCCCGCCCGAAGGGGCCCTGACGGCGGACCCGGCCGAGATTCCCGGCGGGCTGCTCGGGCTGATGTGCCCCAGCGGAATTCCCGTCGTATCGGGAATCTGCCGTCAGTTGACGGACAACAATCTCAACCGGGTGACGGCCACCATCGAACCGGCCGGAGCACCACGCGACTTCAATATGAGCGCGGCTTTCTCCACCGGTGAGCCCATTCTCACCATCCCGGTGCGTATCCACCTCAAGAATCCGTTCCTGGGTGACAAGTGCTACATCGGGACCACCGCCAACCCGGTGCTCCTCAAGCCCCGGAACGTGACGGCGCCCACCCTCTCGCTCCAGCGGTTCGCAGCCGACGGGACGCCGAACGACGACGAGGGCGAGATGGGGCGCTACACCTTCGACGGCGCCGACCAGGGCGACGCCACGTTCGCCGTACCGGGCGCCAGCGGTTGCGGAGCCGGGCTTCTGGACTGGGCGGTGAACCTCAAGACCGGTCTCCCCTCCGCCGCCGGGAAGAACAGCGTGTCGCTGGACGCCACCACCACATACTTCGGCAGCCCCTACGACCCCGCCGGCCTCGCGCCGAACGAGGGCCGGAAGCTGTCCGAATTCTGGCACTCCGCGAAGCGGTAGGCCGTCCCCCTCCATCCCTATGAGGAGGTGATGCGGCAACCGCCCCTCACGTCCTGGTCCGCGCACGGCAGGCCCCTGCTCGCGGACCCCGTCGCGTGCCGCACCGTCCGGCACCCCGTGGACCCGCCGAACGCCGCACCGTCCGGCCCGGCGGACACAGCGCACGAACCTCTCCAGTCACGTTCAGCCGAATCCCCAACGGGACGAGAAAAGGGAGTACCCCCATGTTCAAAAGAACTGGTGTCCTGACCGCCATCGGTGCCGCCGCGGCATCCCTCGTGCTGGCCGCCCCGTCGGCCGTCGCCGCGCCGACCAGCTGGACGATCAGCCCGACCGGCGCCTTCAAGGGCACCGCCGGAGTGACCGTCCTGACCGACAACAACGGCAACAAGATCCAGTGCGCGACCTCCGCAGCCTCCGGCTCCGCGCCGACCTCCCCGGTCGCCGGGAGCCCTGCCAAGCTCGCGTCCATCTCGGCGATCTCGTTCAACTCGCCGTGCACCGGACCCTTCAGCTCGACCTGGACGGTGACCACCACTCCGCCGTGGGAGATCTGGGGTCTGGACTACACGGCGGGCGCCGGCACCAACTCCACGGGCCAGGTGACCGGTGAGATCAGAGCGATCAAGGCGAAGGTGTCCGGGAGCAGCATCCTCGGCCCCTGCACCTTCGACGTGACCGGCAAGGTCGCGGCCAAGTACAACAACCCGACCGCGGGCGGCAGCAACGGGACCCTGAACACCGCGGGCGGCGGGCTCACCCTGGCCATCGCCAACAAGGTCGGCGGCGGCTGCGGCATCGTCGGCACCACCGCGAGCTTCCAGGGGCTGTACACCATCATCAGCACCGCGACGAACAAGTCCCCGGTCATCAGCGGCTGATCCCGCCCCGATGACGTACCGCGTCTGAACGTCGTGCCCGGCCGTGCGCACCCGACGGCCGGGCACGATTTCGCGCACCCGCCGACAAGGGCGCGGCGGCGGATTGTCACCCGCTGCCAAAGTCCGCGCGCCGGTGATCCGCTCGGGGACCCGGCCCTTCCCACAGGGTCGTCGGCGTGCGTACCGTACCCGTCGGTAGGGCTCGTCCGAGGTCCGGCCGCGGCAGGTCGGAGCGGGGCCGAACCCCGCTCGCACCCGTTCGGAGCAGGGCCCGGCCCCGCCCCGACGCCCGACCCGCCCCGAAGTCCGCCCCGCGGCCCGCACGGCCGCCGCCCGCAGAGCCGCCGCAGCCCACCGGACCCGCTCCGCAGCCGCCCGCCCTCTGGGCCCACGCGCGCCGGAAGGACACATCCGTATGACCGTCGATGCACGCGCCGCAGCGAGACGACCGATCCACTGGGCCGTGGGCGGGGCGCTCGTCGTCGCCACCGCACTCGTTCCCAGCGCCGAATCGGCCGCCGCGGAACAGAAGTCAAAGGTCGCCCTCCGCTACACCTGTCCCTTCCCCTCCGGGCCCGAGGAGGCGGACGTCGTCGTCTCGGCGGTGCTTCCCACCTCGGCCCGTACGGGCGAGGAGATCCGCCCCGCTCAGGTGGCGGTGGAGGTGACCCTGCCCCCGACGGCGCTCGCCCGGTTCGGGGACCTGGACGCCGCCACCCTGTCGGCCGTCGCACGGCTCACCGTCCGCAACAGCGTCGGCGACAAGTCCGCCGACGCCTCCTGGCAGGACCTGACAGCCCCGCCGGCGGAGCTGCCCCCGCCGGGCGAAGGTGAAGGCGAGGGCGACGACCAGGGCGCACTGACCCTCACCGCGACCGGGGACGTGCCGACGGTCGCCTTCGGCAGCCCGGGACGCGCCACGCTCGCTGCCGGCGCCCTCGACCTCGCGCTGACCTCGCTCACGGAGGCCGGAGAGCCGACCACACCCCCGGGGCTCGACGTCGCCTGCGCCCCGGCCCCCGGCCAGGAAGCGGAACTGGCCGCCATCGCGATCCGCGGCGATCAGGACCCCACCGCCCCCGCACCCCGTCCGGGGGAGAGCGGCCCCGCACCGGAGCCGACCCCCACCCGCCCGGCCGAGGGGCTGCCGCCCACCGCACGGGAGAAGATCGACGCCCTCACCGAGAAGCGGCGCGAAGCCCTGGAGGACGACCCGGGCAGCTGCCCGATCGAGATCCCGCCCGAGTGGGTGATGACCACCGCCGAGACCTACGCGGCCGGCTACGCGAACGCCGCCAAACTGGACGGCGCGGCGGCGCTGGGGCCCGCGTTCATGAAGGTGGTGCTCAACAAGCGCTACATCAACGACTCCTGCGCCTCCACCGTCGACGTCAGCTCCGAGGTGAACTTCGACTACGAGGGGAAGCGCCAACTCCCCCCGACGAAAGCCACGTTCCTCAGCTACGGGTTCATGCCGACCACCGCCACCATGACGCTGGAGCAGGTGGGCCCCCCGGCCGCGATCCACACCCACACGGTCACCAACACGCCGACCTACCCGGAGGAGACCACGGTCAGGGCCCAGCTCGTGATGCGGCTCTCCGATGTCGAGGTGAACGGCGTGCCCCTGGACGTGGGCCCCGACTGCCGCACCGAACGCCCCTTCGAGCAGGTGCTGAAGGGGTACGGCCAGAGCTATCCGCCGGCCGGCTACCTCGTGGCGTACGGCGGCACCCTGACCGGGTACGCCCACATCCCGCCGTTCGAGGGGTGCGGCGCCACCGAGGACCTCGACCCGATCTTCACCTCGGCCATCTCCAGCCCGGGCAAGAAGGCCGACAACTACACCAAGATGACCCAGGCGCCCCTGTGCGTGGCGACGAACCCGGAGGGTCCCGACTGCCCGCCGAGGAAGCCGAAGCCCGAGCGGTGAGCGGGGGCGGCGCGCCCCGCCGCCGGCTGAAAGGCCAACGAGCCCTTCCGGTTCCCCGGGACCGGAAGGGCTCATTTCTTGATCCCCGGGGCCGGGACCGGACCGGGTCGTGCCGGCCCCGGGCCCGGCCGCCTGCTGCCAGATTCCTCATCATCCGACAGGTTTGACAAGCGAATTGCTCACCCGCAGACAATCGGTGGCGCCCCGTGAATTCTCGCCGAGGAAAATCTGTACCCAGTATTGCGGAGTCAGGTTACCGGCCCGTAGCGTCCCAGATGTGCCGATCGAAAACGCCTGCGCACCTGCTCGTCGGGCATGCCCGGCCCCGGTTCGCTCCGCTCCGGTGCCGGGCCGCCCGGGATCGGACGCCCAGGGCTTTGCGCAGATTTCGACAAGGTGGGGAACCGGCCTTGTCACCGAATGACAAGTGATCCGATCTCCGCCCCGGTTCGTCGAAATCCGCTGTTCAACGGCTTGCCCTGGCGGTTTCGGCGGACATAACGTGCGCCCCCTGGTGCATGTGTGACGAGCCGCCGTCGCCTTTCTCAGAGCCGGAGCGCCAACCGATGAAAACGTTCACCGCCACTTCGAAGGAGGGCCGATGGGAATCGAAGTAGTCGTCGAGGGCCTGACGAAATCCTTCGGCAAGCAGAACATCTGGCAGGACGTCAACCTCACCCTGCCCGCCGGTGAAGTGAGCGTCATGCTCGGTCCTTCCGGAACCGGAAAGACCGTTTTCCTGAAATCCATCATCGGGCTTCTGAAGCCCGAACGGGGACGCGTCCTCATCAACGGCGTCGACATGGTGAACAGCCCGGAGCGCGACATCATGGAGACCCGGAAACTCTTCGGCCTCATGTTCCAGGACGGGGCCCTTTTCGGCTCGATGTCGCTCTTCGACAACATCGCCTTCCCGCTGCGCGAGCACACCCGCAAGAAGGAATCCGAGATCCGTCGCATCGTGATGGAACGCATCGACATCGTCGGTCTCCTCGGCGCCGAGGGAAAGCTGCCCGGCGAGATATCCGGGGGTATGCGCAAGCGGGCCGGCCTCGCCCGCGCCCTCGTCCTCGACCCCCAGATCATCCTCTGCGACGAACCGGACTCCGGCCTCGACCCGGTCCGCACCGCCTACCTCTCGCAGCTCCTCATCGACCTCAACGCGCAGATCGACGCGACGATGCTCATCGTCACCCACAACCTCGACATCGCGGCGACCGTCCCCGACAACATGGGCATGCTGTTCTGCCGCAACCTCGTCACCTTCGGCCCGCGCGAGGTACTGCTCACCAGCGACACCCCGGTCGTCTCCCAGTTCCTCGCCGGACGCCGGGAAGGACCCATCGGCATGTCCGAGGAGAAGGACGCCGCCACCCTCGCCGCCGAGCAGCTGGCCGACACCGTCCCGCCGGCCACCGGTCCCCGCACCGTCGTCCCCCAGCTGGAGCCCTCGCCCGGGATGCCTGTACGCCAGGGGGCGCTGCGCCGCCGGGAGCGGGTCATGTCGATGATGGGCCAGCTGCCGGAGGCCGCCCGCAGGGCGATCCTCGACAGCTACGCCCCGGCCGCGGGAGGTGCGCGCGCGTGACCGCCCCGATGCCGGTGCGGCCGCCCGAGCCGCCCGAGAAGCCCCCACCGGCCACCGGCTTTGAAGCCGCCGAAGCCCGTCCGGCGCCGGGGAAGGGCCGCCCGTCCCGGCTGCTCGCCCCACTCCGCGAGACCGGGAAGCTGTTCGCGCTCGCCGTCGCCGTGGCCCGCGCCATCTTCCGCAGACCGTTCCAGGTACGGGAGTTCATCGAGCAGTTCTGGTTCGTCGCGAGCGTCACCATCCTGCCCGCCGCCCTCGTCTCCATCCCGTTCGGCGCGGTCATCGCCCTCCAGGTCGGCTCCCTCACGCAGCAGCTCGGCGCCCAGTCCTTCACCGGCGGCGCCAGCGTCCTCGCGGTGATCCAGCAGGCGAGCCCGCTCATCGTGGCGCTGCTGATCTCCGGCGCAGCCGGCTCCGCGATCTGCGCCGACCTCGGCTCCCGCAAGATCCGCGAGGAACTCGACGCGATGGAGGTCATGGGCGTCTCGCCCATCCAGCGTCTCGTCGTCCCCCGGGTGCTCGCCACCATGCTCGTCGCCGTCCTGCTCAACGGGCTGATCTCGGTGGTCGGCACGCTCGGCGGCTACTTCTTCAACGTGATCATGCAGGACGGCACCCCCGGCGCCTACCTCGCGAGCTTCTCCGCCCTCGCCCAGCTGCCCGACCTCTACATCAGCGAGTTCAAGGCCCTGATCTTCGGCTTCATCGCCGGCATCGTCGCCGCCCACCGCGGCCTCAACCCCCGCGGCGGCCCCAAGGGCGTCGGCGACGCGGTCAACCAGTCCGTCGTCATCACCTTCATGCTGCTGTTCTTCGTGAACATGGTCCTCACGGCGATCTACCTCCAGATCGTCCCCGCGAAGGGGAGCTGACCCATGGCGATGCTCAGCTGGCTCGACCGATCGGGCGACCAACTCACCTTCTACGTAAGGGCACTCCTCTGGATCCCGCGCACCCTGCGCCGTTATCTGCGCGAGGTCCAGCGACTCCTGGCGGAGGTCTCCTTCGGCAGCGGCGGACTCGGCGTCATCGGAGGCACCATCGGCGTGATGGTCGCCATGACCCTGTTCACCGGCACGGTCGTCGGACTCCAGGGCTACGCGGCCCTCAACCAGATCGGCACCTCAGCCTTCACCGGGTTCGTCTCCGCCTACTTCAACACCCGGGAGATCGCCCCCCTGGTCGCCGGACTCGCCCTCTCCGCCACCGTCGGCGCGGGCTTCACCGCCCAGCTCGGCGCGATGCGGATCAACGAGGAGGTCGACGCCCTGGAGGCGATGGGCGTCCGCTCCATGCCCTACCTCGTGACCACCCGGATCATCGCCGGAGTCGTCGCGATCATCCCGCTGTACGCGATCGGGCTGCTTTCCTCGTACGTCGCCTCCCGCTGGATCACCATCTTCTTCAACGGCCAGTCGGCGGGCACCTACGACCACTACTTCCATCTCTTCCTCTCCCCGCAGGACGTCCTGCTGTCGGTGCTCAAGGTGCTGATCTTCAGCGTGCTGGTGATCCTCGCCCACTGCTACTACGGCTTCCACGCCACCGGCGGGCCGGCCGGCGTGGGTGTGGCGGTCGGCCGCTCGGTGCGCAACGCCATCGTGCTCATCAGCGTCACCGACTTCTTCCTCTCGCTCGCCGTCTGGGGCGCCACGACGACGGTGAAGGTGGCCGGCTGATGCGCACACCCAGCACACGCACGGTCCGCCGGCGCCTGGCCGGAGTCACCTTCCTGCTGGTCCCCGCCGTCCTGGTGTGGGTCTCGGTCTCCGTGTACGAGAAGGACTTCACCGACGACGCCACCGTCACCGTCCGCACCGGACCGGTCGGCAACGAGATGCACGAGAACGCGGACGTGAAGCTCCGCGGCGTCGTCATCGGGCAGGTCCGCTCCATCGCCACCGACGGTGACGGCGCCCGCCTCACTCTGGCCATCGACCGCGACAAGCTCGGCCAGGTCCCCGCCGACGTCACGGCCCAGATGCTGCCGACCACCCTCTTCGGCGCCCGGTTCGTCGCGCTCGTCCCGCCCCGCATCCCCGCCGCCACCACCCTGCGGGCCGGAGCCGTCATCCCGCAGGACCGCTCCAGCAACGCCATCGAGCTGGAACAGGTCCTCGACAACGTCCTGCCGCTGCTGACCGCCGTGAAGCCCGAGAAGCTCTCCGCCACCCTGGGCGCCGTCTCCCGGGCGCTGGAGGGACGCGGTGAACGCCTCGGCGAGACGCTGACCACGCTGGATCACCATCTGAAGAAGTTCAACCCCCAACTTCCCACCCTCAACGCCGACATCAAGGAACTCGTCAAGGTGAGCACGCTGTACGCGGACGCCGCGCCGGACATCCTCGACGCGCTGAGGGACGCCACGGTCACCAGCTCCACCCTCGCCGACGAGGAGGCGCGGCTCGCCGTTCTCCACGGCACCACCACGGCCGCCGCGCAGGACGTCACCTCCTTCCTGCGGGAGAACAAGGACAACCTCATCCGGCTCTCCGCCGCGAGCCGGCCGTCCCTCGAACTCCTCGCGGAATACGCCGAGTCGTTCCCCTGCACCCTGCGCACCATGGCCGGCTTCGTCCCGGCCATGGACAAGGCGCTCGGCAAGGGCACCGACGAGCCGGGGCTGCATGTGTCAGTCAAGGCTGTCCCCTCGAAGGGCGCATACATCCCCGGAAGGGACGCCCCGGTCTACAACGCCACGGGCGGCCCGAAGTGCTATTCGGTGCCGTACGTCGGCCGGCACGCCCCGACCGCCGACACCCGCCGGGCCGCCGACGTCACCGCGCCCCCGGCCACTCGGGGCGATGCCGGCGACGGTACCGACACCGCGCTCGGACTGCCCAACTCGCCCCAGGAGTCCCAGCTCGTGAACGAACTGGTCGCCCCCTCGCTGAAGGTCCGGCCGGGGGACCTGCCCGACTGGAGCAGCGTGCTCATCGGCCCGGCCTTCCGCGGTGCGGAGGTGAAGCTCAAGTGAAACGCCGCTCGCTCGCGGGACCGGTCACCAAGTCCCTCGTCTTCATCGTCGTCACCGTGCTGGCCACCACCGTCCTCGGTCTCTCCATCGCCAATACGGGCGTCGGCGACACCACCACGTACAGGGCGCGGTTCACCGACGCCACCGGCCTCATTCCCGGCGACAGCGTCCGGATCGCCGGGGTGAAGGTCGGCCAGGTCGAATCCGTCCGGGTCGCCGACCGGCGCGTAGCCGAGGTCGCCTTCGCCGTACGCAAGGGCCGGGACCTCCCCGCCTCGGTGACGGCGTCCATCAAGTACCTCAACATGGTCGGCCAGCGGTACGTCGACCTCGACCGGGGCGCCGGACCCGTCGGCAGGACCTTCGCCCCCGGGGACACCATCCCGCTCTCCCGCACCACCCCGGCCCTCGACCTCACCCAGCTCTTCAACGGCTTCCAGCCGCTCTTCGAAGGGCTGTCGCCGCCCGACGTCAATCAGCTCGCCGGCTCCATCGTCCAGGTCCTCCAGGGGGAGGGCGGCACCGTCGACAGCATCCTGCGGCACGTGGGCTCGCTCACCACGACCGTCGCCGCGAAGGACAAGGTGATCGGCGAGGTGATCACGAACCTCAACACGGTCCTCAAGACGGTCAACGACCGCGAGGAGGGCTTCGACGACCTCGTCGTCACCCTCCAGAAGCTCGTCACCGGATTCTCCGGCGACCGCAAACCGCTCGGCGAGGCCATCACCGCGATGGGCGCGCTCACCACCGTCACCGCCGACCTCTTCCAGGACGGCAGGAAGCCCCTCAAGGACGACATCCAGCAACTCGGTCGCCTCAGCGGACAGTTGGAGAAGGGCACCCCGCAGATCGAGAACTTCCTCCAGAAGACCCCGGCCAAGATGGCGGCCATCAGCCGGCTGACGTCCTACGGATCGTGGCTCAACCTGTACCTCTGCGAAGCGAAGGTCAGCGGCGTCACCCACGACGACGGCAGCAAGCCGCCCACCGGCATCGCGATCACCCAACCGAGGTGCCTGGCATGAGAATCACCCCCATCCGGGAACGCAACCCGGTCGCCGTCGCCGTCGTCGGGCTCCTCGTCCTGTCCCTCGTCGGCCTCATCGCCTGGCGCGCCGACGCCCTGCCCTTCGTCGACAACGGCACCTCCTACAGCGCCGACTTCACCGAATCCGCCGGACTCGACGACGGTGACGAGGTGCGCATCGCCGGAGTGAAGGTCGGCGAGGTCACCGGCGTCTCCCTCGACGGCGCGAAGGTCCGGGTCGACTTCCGGGTGAAGGACGCCTGGATCGGCGACTCCTCCACCGTGGGCATCGCCATCAAGACCCTGCTCGGTGAGAAGTACCTCGCCGTCGACCCCCTCGGCGACGCCCCGCAGGACCCCGGCTCCCGTATCACCGCGAGCCGCACCACCTCCCCGTACGACGTCACCCAGGCGTTCAACGGACTCGGCGAGACCATCGGCGAGATCGACACCGACCAGCTCGCCAAGAGCTTCGAGACGATCTCCGCCACCTTCAAGGACTCCCCGCCCCACGTCCGCAGCGCCGCAGACGGGCTCTCCGCCCTCTCCCGTACGGTCTCCGAACGCGACGCCCAGCTCGCCACCCTGCTCAGCAGCAGCAAGAAGCTGACCAAGACCCTCGACGGCAAGAAGAGCAGCTTCGAAACGCTCCTGGAGGACGGAAACCTCCTGCTCGGCGAGGTCCAGGCCCGCCGCGACTCCATCCATCTGCTGCTCACCGGCGCCCGCGACCTCGGCACGCAGCTCACCGGACTCGTCAAGGACAACGACAAGCAGCTCGGGCCGACGCTGGCCTCCCTCGGCCGCGTCACGGCCGTCCTGGTGAAGAACCGCAAGAGCCTGGACAAGGTCCTCGCCACGACCGGCTCCTACAGCCGGCTCGTCGGCAACACCCTCGGCAGCGGGCGCTGGTTCGACAACTACGTCTGCGGCGTCGTGCCCAGGAACTACCTACCCGCCGGCACACCCCCGGCGACCGGATGCATGCCACCCCGGCAGCAAGGGGGCCGCTGACATGAGACGCACCCGCATCACCGGCATCGGCGCCGGCCTCGCCGTCGTCGCCGTCGTGGCCGCCACCGGCCTGAGCGCCCTGGAGGAGGACGGGAAGACCACCGTCACCGCCTACTTCGACCGCGCCACCGGCGTCTACCCCGGATCCGACCTGCGGATCCTCGGCGTGAAGGTCGGCGCCGTCGACTCCGTCGAGCCGCGCGGCAAGGAGGTGAAGGTCGTGCTGCGCCTCGACCAGGGCGTCGACGTCCCCCGGGACGCCCACGCCGTCGTCGTCGCCCCCAGCCTCGTCGCCGACCGCTACATCCAGCTCGCCCCGGCCTACGACGGCGGCCCCCGGCTCGCCGACGACGCGGTGCTGCCCGCCGCCCGCAACGCCACCCCCGTCGAGGTCGACGAGCTGTACGCCTCCATCACCGAGCTGTCCACCGCGCTCGGCCCCAACGGGGCCAACGCGAACGGGGCGTTCGCCCGGCTCCTGGACACCGGGGCGAAGAACCTCGACGGCAACGGCAAGGCCATCGGGGACTCCATCGAGCAGTTCGGCAAGGCCACCAAGACGCTCGACAAGAGCAGCGGAGACCTGTTCGACACCCTGACGTACCTCCAGAGCTTCACCACGATGCTCAAGAAGAACGACGGCAACGTCCGCAGCGCCGAGCAGCAGCTGAACACGGTCACCACCTTCCTCGCCGACGACAAGAAGAACCTCAGCGCCGCCCTCAGGGAACTCGGCACCGCCCTCGGCCAGGTCAAGACCTTCATCGCCAAGAACCGCGGCTCGCTCAAGAAGAACGTCGAGGCCCTGGTGCCGATCACCCAGGCCCTCGTCGACCAGCGCGCCTCGCTCGCCGAGGCGATGGACACCCTGCCGCTCGCCGCGGGCAACGTCCTCAACGCCTACGACCCGGCCCACCGCACCCTCAACGGGCGGACCAACCTCAACGAACTGTCCATGGGCGGACCGCTCGTGGAGCCCGGAGCCGCCGCCGCGGTGAGCCGGCTCACCGGCCTCGCCCCCGTCGACGCCATCCGCCGCAAGGCGCTGCCCGTCCTGCCGCTGCCCGAGGTCGGCACGGTCTACGGCACCCCCGCGAAGCAACCCGGCAAGCCGCGCCAGGCCGGAAAGGCAGGCACGTCCGGCGGGACGGACCAGGAGAAGGGGGCCGAGCGATGAACGACGAGATCCGGCGCAGACCCGCCGCACGGGCGGCCGTCGGCGCGGTCGCCCTGCTCGCCACCGGCGCGCTGATCGCCCTGGTCGTGGTCCGCCCCGACGCCCCCTCCTTCACCGGCATCGAGCAGATCCCGCTGCCCGGCGGCGCGGACCTCGGCGACCGGCCGTACGAAGTCACCGCCGAGTTCGGCGACGTCCTCAGCCTCGCCCCGCAGTCCTCGGTCAAGGTCAACGACGTCTCCGTGGGGCGGGTCACGAAGATCGCGCTCGCCCCGGACGGCTGGCGGGCCCGGGTCACCATGCAGGTCAACGGCAAGGTCAAGCTTCCCGCCAACGCCTACGCCCGGCTCGAACAGTCCAGCCTGCTCGGCGAGAAGTTCATCCAGCTCGCCCCGCCCCCCGAGGGCACCGCACACGGGTCGCTCGCGAGCGGCGGCCGTATCCCCGTCTCCCGCACCAACAGGAACCCCGAGGTCGAAGAGGTCTTCGGAGCCCTGTCCATGCTCCTCAACGGGGGCGGCGTCAACCAGCTCAAGACCATCACCACCGAGCTGAACAAAGCGCTCGCCGGGCAGGAACCGCAGATCCGCTCCGTGCTCAACCGGGTCGACACCCTCGTGGCCAACCTGGACGAGAACAAGGGCGACATCACCCAGGCCCTCGACGGGGTCAACCGGCTCGCCACCACCCTCGCCACCCGCGACCAGGACGTCGGCACCGTCCTCACCGGGCTCAGCCCCGGACTCAAGGTCCTGGAGAAGCAGCGCGGCTCCCTGCTCACCATGCTGCGCTCCCTCGACACCCTGTCCACGGTCGCCGTCGACACCATCAACCGGAGCAAGGCCGACATGATCGCCGACCTCAAGGCGCTCGCCCCGACCCTCAAGGCGCTCGCCGACTCCGGCCAGGACCTCCCGAACTCGCTCCAGGTCCTGCTGACCTACCCCTTCACGGACGAGGTGCTGCGGGGCGTCAAGGGCGACTACCTCAACGTCTACCTGGACGTGACGGCCATGCCCGGCACGCAGATCATCCCGGCCCTCACCCCGGACCCCCCGGGGATTCCGCAGCCCCCGGCCGAGGGAGAGGAGCCGGCCGCGTCGACCCGGGGCGCGCTGCCGCTCCCGCTCCCGCTGCCCGCCGTGTCGGGCACGCCGAAGACCACGAAGGAGGCGACACCGTGATCACCCTCGCCGTCCGGCTGAAGAACCTCGCCTTCCTCGTCATCGCCGTCCTCGTCCTCGGCTACCTGGGCGTCCGCTACGCCGATCTCGGCCACTACGTCGGACTGCGCAGCTACTACACCGTCACGGTCCAGCTCCCGCAGACGGGCGGCCTCTACACCCACTCCAACGTCACCTACCGGGGCGTCTCCGTGGGCCGCGTCGGCCCCATCGAGCTGACCGAGGACGGCGTCGAGGCCGAGCTGCGGATCGAGAAGGACGCTCCGCGGATCCCCGACAGTCTCACGGCCGTCGTCGCGAACCTCTCGGCGGTCGGCGAGCAGTACGTCGACCTGCGGCCCACCCGCACGGAGGGGCCCTTCCTGGGCAACGGCTCGGTCATCGACGAAGCCGACACCACCATTCCCGCGCCCCCCACCGACGTGCTCACCAGCGTCGACGACCTGGCGAGCTCGGTGAACCTGGAGAGCCTGCGGACCGTCGTCGAGGAGTTCGGGGCCGCCTTCGAAGGGCGCGGCGACGACCTCCAGGTCCTGCTGGACACCAGCGGCGACTTCGTCGAGGCCGCGGACAAGGCCCTGCCGGTCACGACCCGGCTGATGGCCGACGGCGAGCAGGTCCTGCGCACCCAGGCCGAACAGGGCAAGGCGCTCAAGGGCTTCGCCGAGGGAGCCAGGGAACTGGCCGCCGAACTCAAGGGCTCCGACGCCGACCTGCGACGCCTCATCGCGACCACCCCGGACGCCGCCGTCCAGATCAGCGGACTGCTGCGCGACGTGGACCCGGCCTTCGGCGTCGTCGTCGCCAACCTCCTCACCACATCGGACGTGGCCGTCACCCGCCAACGCGGCCTGGAGGAACTCCTCGTGAAACTCCCCGCCGTCGCCGCCGCCGGGGCGAGCGCGGTCGACGACGACGGCGCCCGGTTCGGGATGTCCGTCACCTTCTTCGAACCGCTGCCCTGCACCGCCGGCTACGGCGGGACGGTCTACCGCAACGGGCTCGACACCTCGGCCGGGCCCGCGGTGAACACCGCCGCCCGCTGCGCGTCCTCGCCCGGCACCGGCATCAACGTCCGGGGCAGCGCCAACGCCCCCAAGGGCGGCCCGGTGCCGAAACCGGCCGTCCCGGGCTCGATGAAGCTGCCCGGAGCCGTGGACGGCGCGGCCGCGACCGCACAGCCGCCGGCCGAAGGCATGGCCGGGCTGCTGGGCCTGGGAGGCGGCTCATGACCCCGCGCACCCGGCACCTGGGCGGCTGGGCGGTCCTCCTCGTCGCCGCCCTGGTCTGCGGCCTGGGGGCGTGGTCGTACGGGCAGGCGCGCGGCGACCGCTCCCTGTCCTACGCGAAGGCCCGTGACACGGCTCTCACCGAGGGCGAACGGCATCTCGCGACGCTGAACAGCCTGGACGGCGAGAACGCGCAGCGGGTCGAGGCCGGGCTGCGGGCCTGGCTGGACTCCTCCACCGGTCCGCTCCACGACGAGCTGGAGCGGACCCGGAAGGCCGATGCGAAGTCCCTCACGGCGGCGGGCGACACGGCCCGGGGCAAGGTCACGTCGGCGGCGCTCACCACCCTGGACGAACGCACCGGTACGGCGGAGCTGATCGCCACCGTGGACGTCGAGGTCACCCCGCGTTCCGGCGCGGCCGGCACCCAGCGCAAACGGTTCGGAGCGACCCTCGCCCGTACGGCCGACGGCTGGAAGGTCAAGGCGCTCACGGCGATCGGGACGGGCGGCGGCCGATGAGAGCGAGCGGAGGAACGGCGACGGTGAACAGCGATGCTGCCCTCGACCCCGGCCCCGGGGCCGAGGAGGCCGAAACGCGGGGACCGGACCCGGAAGACGGCACGGACGTGCCCCGCCGCCGGTGGCCGCGTCTCCTCGGCGCCCTGCTGACGGTCGTTCTGATCGCCACGGGCGGCGCCCTGTACGCCGAAGGACGCCAGCTGCGCGACACCCCGGCCACGGCGAACCTGGCGCTCACCGACGCGGCGGCGACCACCCGCGTCACCGGCGATGTCAGCAGCGCGCTCAGCAAGGCCTTCTCGTACGGTCCCGGGGCCACCGCGACCACCAGGGCGGCAGCGAAAGAGGTCCTGGCGGGCAAGGCGCTCCAGCAGTACGCGACGCTGTTCGGCCAGGTCGAGCGGCAGTCCGCCGACCAGAGGCTGACGCTCACCACCGAGGTCGTCCGGGCCGGTGTGACCCGGCTGACCGGCGACAGCGCACACCTCCTGGTCTTCCTCGACCAGGTCTACGAACGCCGGGGCCGCGCCCCCACCACCGCCTCGGCGCAGCTCACGGTGACCGCCGAACTGCGCGACGGACGCTGGTGGATCGTCGAGATCGGCTCCACATGACGGCGGCCCGCAGGCGATGGCGCACGGGTCCGGTTCGGCAGGCAGGGGAGAGGCAGCGCATGGCACGGCGGCGGACGGCGACAGCGAACACCGAGACCACGGAGACCACCGGGGCGACCGAGACGCCCGGGACCACGGACACCCCCCGGGCTTCGCGCTCGGGTGCGAAGAATCCGGTCCTGCTCGCCGCCCTGGCCCTGGTGGTCTGCGCGGCCGGAGCCGCGGGCTGGGGCGGCTGGCAGCGCTACGAGGCATCGCACGACGACACGGCCTCCTTCGCGCAGGCGCGGGACGACGCGCTGGCGGCGGGGGAGCAGGCGGTGCAGAACATGAACACCCTGGACCACAAGGCGCTGGAGCAGGGGCTCGACAGCTGGGAGCAGTCCACCACCGGCGACCTCCACCGCCAGCTCGTCGACGGGCGGGATGAGTTCGCCCGGCAGATCGCCGAGGCGAAGACGGTGAGCACGGCGAAGGTCCTCTCCGGCGCGGTGACCGAGCTGGACCAACGGGCGGGCCGGGCCGGGGTGATGGTCGCACTGCGGGTCACCGTGACCGCGCCCGAGGGTGAACCGGCGGTGAAGGAGAGCCGGTTGCTCGGCACTCTCACCCGGACCGCCGGGGGGTGGAAGCTCAGCGCACTGGGCCAGGCGCCCGTCGGCGCCACGGCCGGCTGACCTCCGCGCCGCACCCCCACCCCGCACGCCCCGGAGAGGACCCACCCATGTCGACGACCCGTCACCTCGTCAACCGCCGCCGCCGGCTGGCCACGACACCCTCGCGCACGGCGGGAGCCGAGACGGAACCGGCCGTCGGACAGCCCGAAGCCGACCGCGAACCGGATCCGGCGGCAAGCTCCGCCCCGGAGCCCGCCACCGCCCCCGACGCCGTCGAAGCCCAGTCGGACACCCTCGGCGACACCGCTCCCGACACCTCTGAAGAGGGCCACGCGGACAACGCTCACCGCGCCCGGGTCTCCCGCCTGCGCAGCACGCTGCCCGCCGTGCTCTGCGCGCTCACCGTGCTCCTCGGTGCCGCCGCCGTCTGGGCGTTCGCCTCGGCGAGCAGTCTCCGCGACGAGCCCGCCCGGCAGAACGCCGCGCTCACCGACATCGGCCGCACCAGCGAGGTGAAGGGCCGGATCAGCGAGGCGGTCGGCGCGGTGTTCTCGTACGACTACGCCTCGCCCGCCCGGTCCGACCGCGCGGCCGGCACCTATCTGACCGGCCGGGCCGTCCAGCAGCACAAGGACATGCTCGCCGACGTACGGGAGCAGGCCCCGGAGCAGAAGCTCGTCCTGACCACCACCGTCACCGAGAGCGGCGTCGAATTCCTCGACGGCGACCGCGCCCGCCTGCTGATCTTCGCCGACCAGAGCAACACCCGTACGGGCAAGGACGAGGAGACGACGTACGCGGCGGCCATGTTCGCCGTGGACGCCGTCCGCCGCGGGGACACCTGGCTGATCGCCGCCATCGACACGTTCACGCGCTGAGCGAAGGGAATCCGCATGAGCTTCAACCGCACGGTGCGCCGCCGGCTCGGCACCACGGCCACCGCCATCGCCGCGATGACCGCGCTCACCGCGTCCCAGGCCCCGGGGTTCGCCCTGCCCGAGACCCGGAAGGAGAAGGCGGCGGCCTCCGACGACGTGCGGTGGACCGAGGTGCCGGGCGACGACATCTACCACACCGAGTTACCGCCGCTGCGGTCCCCGAAGCCGCCCGCGCTCCTGAAGCCCGGGAAGAGGCCCGACCCCCTCGTGGCCCGTGCCTGGTCCGAGGCGGGCATCCCGGCCACCGTGCTGGCCGCATACCGGAAGGCCGAGAGCGCGGTGGGCCGCAGCGACCCGGGGTGCGGGCTGCCGTGGCAGCTGCTCGCGGCGATCGGCAAGGTCGAGTCCGGCCAGGCGTCCGGCGGGCGGGTCGACGCGCGGGGGACGACCCTCACCCCGATCCTCGGCCCCGCGCTCGACGGCAACGGCTTCGCCCTGATCCGGGACACCGACGGCGGGGCGTACGACGGCGACCGCACCTACGACCGGGCCGTCGGGCCCCTTCAGTTCATCCCGTCCACCTGGGCGGCCTGGGGTGCGGACGGCAACGGCGACGGCCGCGAGGACCCGAACAACATCTACGACGCCGCGCTCGCCGCCGGGCACTACCTCTGTGCCGGGCCGCGCGATCTGACCCGCCGCGCCGACCTGGACCGGGCGATCCTCGGCTACAACCGCTCCGACACCTATCTGCGGACGGTGCTGTCCTGGTTGGAGTTCTACCGCAAGGGCAGCCACCCGGTCGCCGACGGCGAGGGCGTCCTCCCGATCAGCCCCGGCCCCGGCGGGAAGACCCGGCCCAAGGCGCCGATCGGCGGTCCCGGCGCGCCGGAGCGCCCCGGCAAGGACGGCGGAGGCGTCGTCGTCGGCCCGCAGCCGACCAGGCCGCCGAGCCCGACCCCCACCCCCCGCCCGACGGGCCCCGGCACCCCGGGCCCCAGCCCGGACCCGACGGACCCGGGCCCCGGACCCACCGGCCCCGGCCCGGGTCCCGGCCCCGACCCGACCGGCCCGGGTCCCAGCCCCGATCCGACCGATCCGGGCCCCACCCCCGACCCGACCGGGCCCACCACACCGCCCGATCCCGGCGAGACCGGCCCGGGCTGCCCCGGCCCGGGCGGCTCCCCGTCCCCCTCCCCATCGCAATCCGCTCCGAACGAGGGCACGTCAGGCGTCCAGGAGGAACCCGGCGACCCCTGCGAGCCGGGCGAAGGGACCGCGGCCTGAGGCCGAGGGCCGGTGCTCCCCGGGGCCGGCCCTCGGAACAGGGCCACGACGGCTTCCGGAACACGGCAGGTGTTCCCCGAAGGAATTCCGGTCCCCGGCTGCTGGGAACGTCTCCGGTCGCCGAGAAGGGGCCTCTTCCACCGACGGGTGGAAGAGGCCCCTTCCTGGCTCCGTGACGGAAAGGGCTCGGCTCAGCTCTGCCCGGGATGGTTGCCCGGCCCCTCCGCACGGCCGGCCAGGGGCGTGGGGGAGAGGTCCGCCCGCTCCTCGCCCGGCTCCAGCAGGGTGTCCGCCGGCCCGACGATCAGCGGATCCGGGTGCCCGACGGCGGTTTCGTCCTTGCTCTCGTAGTCGAACCGCCACAGAAGGCTGCGCATCGCCTCCAGCCGGCCGCGCTTCTTGTCGTTGCTCTTCACCACGGTCCACGGCGCGTACTCGGTGTCCGTGGCCCGGAACATCTCGACCTTCGCGGCCGTGTACTCGTCCCACAGGTCCAGCGATGCCAGGTCCGTCGGCGACAGCTTCCACTGGCGGACCGGATCGACCTGCCGGATCGCGAACCGGGTCCGCTGCTCGCTGCGCGAGACGGAGAACCAGAACTTCACCAGCAGCACACCGTCCTCGACGAGCATCCGCTCGAACTGCGGGGCCTGCCGCAGGAAGTGCTCGTACTGCTCCGTGGTGCAGAAGTCCATCACCCGCTCCACACCGGCCCGGTTGTACCAGGAGCGGTCGAAGAAGACGATCTCCCCGGCCGTCGGGAGCTGGGCCACGTAGCGCTGGAAGTACCACTGGCCGCTCTCGCGCTCGGTGGGCTTCTCCAGGGCGACCACGCGCGCACCACGCGGGTTCAGCCGCTCGGTGAAGCGCTGGATGGTCCCTCCCTTGCCCGCCGCGTCACGGCCCTCGCACAGGACCACCAGACGCTGCCCGCTCTCGCGGACCCAGCGCTGGAGCTTGAGCAGTTCGATCTGGAGGACGCGCTTGACCCGCTCGTACTCCCTGCGCCGCACCCGTCGGTCGTACGGGTAGTTCTCCCGCCACGTCTCGATCGGGCGGCCCCGGTCGTCCAGCAGGACGGGCTGCTCGGGGCGGCTGCCGTCCACGGTCAGCCCCTTCAGCAGCTCCGCCGGTTCGGTGCCCGGTCCTTCGGCCATCGCCCTGGTCTCCCCGCTCGTCTCGTCGTCCACCGGTGCGGGAGAGGGCCCACCCCGCCGCGGGGTGGGCCCTCTCCCGCACCGACACGTGCCCTCAAGCCCGCGGTCCATGCCGGCCGCCACCGGCTCAGCCGCCCGCCAGCACCTCGGACAGGTCGTAGGAGACGACCTCCTCCAGCTGCGCGTACGTACAGCTCGCGGGTGACCGGTCCGGCCGCCACCGACGGAACTGGGTGGTGTGCCGGAACCGGTCGCCCTCCATGTGGTCGTAGGCCACCTCGCAGACCCGCTCCGGGCGCAGCGGAACCCAGGACTGGTCCTTCCTGCCCGTCCAGCGGTTCTGGGTTCCCGGCAGCCGGGACTGCTCGTGCGCCGCCGCGTCCGCCCAGGCGCCCCATGGATGCTCGGCGTACCCGCAGCGCAGCGGGGAGAGTTCCTCGACCAGCTCGGCGCGCCGCTTCATGGGGAAGGCCGCACAGACCCCGACGTGCTGGAGCGCGCCGTCGGTGTCGTACAGGCCGAGGAGGAGCGAGCCGACGACCGGGCCGCTCTTGTGCTCGCGGTAACCCGCCACCACGACGTCGGCGGTCCGCTCGTGCTTGATCTTGTACATCGCCCGGGTGTCCGGTCGGTAGGGGAGGTCGAGCGGTTTGGCGACGATTCCGTCGAGCCCGGCCCCCTCGTACCGGTCGAACCACTCCCGCGCGACCTCGATGTCCGTGGTGGACGGGGCGAGGAGCACGGGGGCGGACGCACCGGAGAGCGCTGCCTTCAGCACCTCCCGCCGGTCCGCCTGCGGGGTGGACAGCAGGGAGGTGTCGTCGACCGCGAGGACGTCGAAGGCGATGAAGCTCGCCGGGGTCTGCTCGGCGAGCATCCGCACCCGGGAGTCCGCCGGATGGATGCGCTCGCTCAGCCGCTCGAAGTCGAGCCGCCCCTCGTGGGCGACGACGATCTCCCCGTCGATCACACAGCGCGGCGGGAGGTTGTCCAGCACGGCGTCGACCAGATCGGGGAAGTAGCGGGTCAGCGGCTTGCCCGTACGGCTGCCGATCTCGACCTCGTCGCCGTCCCGGTACACGATGGCCCGGAAGCCGTCCCACTTCGCCTCGTACGCCATGCCCGGCGGGATCTTGGCCACCGACGTGGCGAGCATCGGCTTCACGGGCGGCATCACCGGCAGGTCCATGGCCCGATTCTGGACCGTGCACCCACCCATGTCGCCCGATGTGCGGCATATGTGCGACCGGCCTACGGTAACCGTCATGGGAGCAGCGGTGGAGCTGGACGCGGGCGGACGGGCCGTGAGGCTGTCCAACCCGGACAAGGTGTACTTCCCGGAGAAGGGCTACACCAAGAGGGACGTGGCCGAGTACTTCCTGGCCGTCGGCCCGGGGATCACGCGGGCCCTGAACCACCGGCCGACCACGCTCCAGCGCTTCGTGGACGGGGTCGAGGGCGACTTCTTCTACCAGAAGCGCGCCCCGAAGAACCTCCCCGAATGGATCCCCACCGCCAGGATCGCCTTCCCCAGCGGCCGTCCCGCCGACGAGATCTGCCCGACCGAGCTCGCCGCCGTGATCTGGGCCGCCAACCTCGGCACCCTCACCTTCCACCCCTGGCCGGTGCGGGCCGGGGACACCGACCACCCGGACGAACTGCGCATCGACCTGGACCCGCAGCCCGGCACCGACTACGCCGACGCCGTCACCGCCGCCCACGAGCTGCGCTCCGTCCTGGAGGACCACGGCGTACGCGGCCGGCCCAAGACCTCCGGCGGGCGCGGGATGCATGTCTTCGTGCCCATCGAGCCCGCCTGGACCTTCGTCGAGGTGCGGCGCGCCGCCATCGCCGCCGGGCGTGAGCTGGAGCGGCGGATGCCCGAGCGGGTGACGACCGCCTGGTGGAAGGAGGAGCGCGGCGAGCGGATCTTCGTCGACTTCAACCAGACCGCCCGCGACCGCACCATCGCCTCCGCCTACTCCGTACGCCCCTTCCCGCACGCCCCGGTCTCCGCACCGCTGCGCTGGGACGAGATCGACGACGCCGAACCCCGCGACTTCGACATCCGCACGATGCCGGGCCGGTACGCCGAACTCGGCGACGTCCACGCGGACATGGACCAGGAGGCGTTCCGGCTCGACGGGCTGCTGGAGCTGGCCGACCGGGACGAGAAGGAGCGCGGGCTCGGCGACATGCCCTACCCGCCGGAGTATCCGAAGATGCCGGGCGAGCCCAAGCGCGTCCAGCCCAGCCGCGCCCGCCACGACGACGGCGAGTTGGCGTGAGCGGGAGCGGCGGGCAGGGCGGGAGCAGTGAGAGGCACGGCGCGCACGGGCGGCCGCTCACCCTCCGTGAGCGCTGGGAGGCGTACAAGAACAGCCCGTTCCTCCCCGCGACCGTCCTCGTCCTGATCGTCGCCGCCGCGGCCGGTCTCTTCGCCGGCTCCTACACGTACGCGATGGCGAACCCCACCCCGCACCGGATCCCTGCGGCCCTGGTCACCCAGCCGGAGGTGGCGAGCGGCGAGGCGTTCGTCGCCGGGATGGAGAAGGCCCTCGACGCCTCGCTCGAACTCCACGACTACCCGGACGTCGCCGACGCCCGCCGCGCCCTGGACGAACAGAAGGTCTTCACCATCGTCCGCGCGTCGGGCCAGGGGGTGGCGCTCGACGTGGCCGGAGCCTCGGGCGCCTCCGTGGCCGAGCTGATCGGCAAGGCGGGGATCGAGGTGGGGGACGCCACCGGGGTCGAGGTCACCGTCCGGGACGTCAAACCGCTCCAGCGGGGCGACCCGCGCGGGCTCGCCCTGTTCTACATCTCGCTGGCCGCCGTCATCATGGGCTTCCTCGGCGCGATCCAGCTCAGCGTGCACGCCCACGGGCTCAACCCGGCCGAGCGCATCGCCTTCACCGTCGCCTACGCCCTGCTCGGCGGCTTCGCCATCGCGGCGGCCGTGGACTGGTGGCTCGGGGCGGTGGACCTGCCGTTCGTCCAGTCCTGGCTGATCCTGGCGTTCACCATGTTCACCTCCGGCATGGTCTTCACCATGTTCAACACCCTGATGGGCCGCTGGGCGATGATCCCCACCTGGGGCGTCATGGTGCTGCTCGGCAACCCCTCGTCCGGCGGAGCGGTCTCCTGGCCGCTGCTGCCCTCCGCGCTCGGCCACATCGGCCGCTGGCTGCCGCCGGGGGCCTCGGTCAACGCCCAGCACACCGCCGTCTACTACCAGGGCCACCAGTTCGTCTTCCCGTATCTGGTCCTCGCCGCCTGGGCGCTGGTCTCCTGCACGGTCTTCTGGGTCTGGCGGCACCGACACCCAGGAGGCCGCGCCCGCACGCCGGAGCATGCGGCCGCGGCCACCTGAGACCTTCTCCTTACGGCTTACAGCTCCTTGATGCGGATGTCGCGGTACGAGATGACGTCGGTGACGCCGTGGACCTGGAGCCCGATGTAACCGGAGGCGAACCGCCGGCCGTCGGTGCCCGGGTCGTCGCCCCGCGGCGGCTCGAAGAGCTGACCGCCGGTGTTGTCGAACTCGTTGATCAGGACACCGTTGCGGTAGATCTCGTAGTGCTGGTCGACGACCTTGATCTCGTAGTCGTTCCAGGTGCCCTTGGGCGTGACCGCGGCGCCGCCGAGACCCACCCGGTCGAAGCCGTACACCGAACCTGTCTTGTACATGTCGCCGTCGGGCCGGTCGTTGACCTGGATCTCATGGCCGTACTTGATGGCGACCCACTCCGGACGCGACTCCTCCGGGTGGTCGTGGACCTTCGGGAAGCGGACGAAGACTCCGCCGTTGGCGTTGCCCGAGCCCGGGGCGTCGTCGCGCCACTGGAGCTTGAGCGAGTAGTCGCCGTAGGCCCGGTTCGGCAGCCACAGCATGCCCATCCCGTCCACCGTGGTGGAGCTGGTGATGGAGCCCTCCTCCTCGTTCAGCTCGAACTTGCCGCCGCCCACGTGCTCCCACTTGGCGAGCGAGGCCGCCGTGCCGTCGAAGAGCTTGGTGTAGCCCTCGGACTGGCCCGGCTTGCCGATGCCCGACTGCTTGGCGGCCTGGTTGATCGCCTTGCGCTCGCGCTGGTCGATGACACCGTCGGCCTTGAGCTTGTCGAGGACCGCCGTCACGTGCTTGAGGAACAGGGCGTGGGAGGACCAGTCCTTCTCGTCCTCGATCAGCTCGTTGATCGTGCAGCGGTTACGGGTGATCCGGTTCGGGACGCCCGTGTCGATCGTGCCGACGAAGACGGTGTGCCGCTCGTCGAACTCCGCGCAGTTCGGCGCGGGAACGCCGCCGCCCTGGGCGATGGTGAACGACGCCTTCTTCGCCTCGGAGGTGTTGCCCGCCTTGTCCGTCGCCCGGTGGGCGATCGTGTGGCGGCCCACCCGGTCGACGATCACCGGGGTGGTGTACGCGAGGTACGGTCCGCCGTCGAGGCTGTACTCGACCTTGTCCACGCCCGAGTCGTCGTCGGTCGCGGAGACGGTCGCCTTGGCGCTGGTGATGAACGCGCCGTCGCTGTTCTTGTCGCCCTCGACCTTCACCGAGGTCTCCGGAGCCGTCTGGTCCTGCGACGGCGGCTCGACCACGGTGAAGCCGACGGACTTCTCGTCCGCGACGTTGCCCGACCGGTCGGTGGCCCGGTAGCGGACGGTGTGCTCGCCCAGCTCGTGGACCATCACCGGCGCGGTGTAGGGCTGCCACTCGCCGTTCGCCCCGAGCGCGTACTCGATGGTGTTGACGCCGGACCCGGTGTCGGACGCGGTCACGGTGACCGTGGCCATGCCCAGGTACGCGCCCGCGTCGTCCTTCTCGCCCGAGACGGTCGCCGAGGTCTCCGGTGGCGTCTCGTCGTCGGTCGGCGGGGCCGCCACCGCGAAGTCCACGGACTTCTCCTCGGCCGCGTTGCCGGCCTTGTCGGTGGCCCGGTAGCGGACCGTGTGGTCGCCGACCTCGTTCACCACGACGGGCGCGGTGTAGGGCTGCCACTCGCCGTCCGCCCCGAGCGCGTACTCGACGGTGTCGACGCCGGAGCCCGCGTCGGTGGCCTCGACCGTCACGGACGCCTGGCCGATGTACGCACCGTCGCCGTTCTGGTCGCCGTCGACCTTCGCCGAGGTCGTGGGCGCCTCGGTGTCCTCGCCGCCGCCCTCGGCGACGGTCAGGATGCCCTGCATCATGCCGTGGCCGGGGATCGTGCAGTGGTAGAAGTACCGGCCGGGCGACAGCGTCACCTCCACGCTGTGCTTGCCGCCCTCGGAGTCGCCCGGGTTGGCCAGGATGTTCAGCTGGACGTCGTTGTTGAACTCCGGGTCCGACACGCTGAACGTCAGCGTGTGCGGCATGCTCGTCGTGTTGCCGGTCGCCGTGCTGTTCTCGAAGACGATCGTCGCCTTGCCGGCCACCGCCGTCTTCGGCGCGGACAGATAGCGGTCGATCGGGTCGCCCGCGGTCCAGGTCAGCACCTGGTCGGCGGCGCTCGCCCCGGGACCGTTGCCGCCCTTGCCGTACGCGGCCGTCGAGGTCAGCCCGAGGACCATCAGCAGGGAGGCCAGCAGGGCCACCCAGAAGCTCCGCGGCCGATGCCGCCTGCGTGCGAGGTAGGGATGGTGTCTCACTTCGCCGCCGCCTTTCCGACGAGATCCGCGGCGGCCGGCGTCGCGCCGCCGCCCTTGTACGACACGCGCCACAGCGCGGACTTGGAGTCGGAGGTGAAGAAGCCGCGCCCGTAGTCCAGGACGTACAGCGAACCGTCCGGCGCGAACTTCCAGTCCATCAGATTGCGGATGCCGTCCGCTCCGACCGGGATGATCTTCTTCAACGACTCGGCATGCGTGGGCAGTCCGCCCTTGCCGACCGTCTTCGGGTCGGTGAGCACGGCGTGCCGCGGCTGCGTGGCGTCGTAGAAGTCACCGACGAACCACTTGCCGTCCCAGTAGGCCGGCCACTTGGCGGTCGACTCGCTCTGGGCGTCGTACCGGTAGACCGGGCCGTTCATCGTGGCCTGGCCGCCGCCCTTGAGCCAGGGCAGCAGCTGCTTGCCCTCCTCCGGCTTGTAGCTCGGTACGCCGTTGGCGTCGCGCGGGTAGTCGACCCCGCCGCCCTGCGGGGAGTACCAGATGGTGTTCGGGGTCACCGGCGGCAGCTTGACCAGGCCGTCGTTGTTGGGCGACTCGTTCTTCGGCGCGTTGCAGTCGTACCAGCCCAGCGGCTTCGTCGGGTCCGGCAGATTGCGGTCGCGGTAGGGCTGGTTGTTGCCCATGCAGTACGGCCAGCCGTGGTTGCCCGCCTTGGTGATCGCGGCGAACGTGTCGTACTTCGCCGGGCCCCAGGTGGTGGACGGCGAGCCCGCGTCGGGGCCGACCCAGCCCGCGTACAGCGTGTCCGTCGACGGGTCGATCGAGATGCGGGCCGGGTTGCGCACGCCCATCACATAGATCTCGCCGCGCGTCTTGCCGCCGCCCTCGTCCGGCTCCTTGCCGGTGAAGAGGTTGCCGGACGGCAGGGTGTACGTGCCGTCGTCCTCGGGGTGGATCCGCAGGATCTTCCCGTTGAGGTTGTTCGTGTTGCCCGCGGTGCGCCGGGCGTCGGCGAAGGAGACGCCCTTGTAGTTCGGCTGGGGGTTGTTTCCGGAGTAACCGTCGCTGAAACCGGAGGAGTTGTTGTCGCCGGTCGCGATGTACAGGTTGTCCTTCGAGTCCCACGCCATGCCGCCGCCCGCGTGGCAGCAGCTGTTGATCTGCACCGGCCAGCCGAGCAGCACCTTCTCCGACGCCAGGTGCAGCTTGTTGGTCGCGGAGTCGAAGGTGAAGCGGGATACCTGTCGGGTCGCCATCCGCTTGTCGCGGTCGATCTTCGCGTGCGGCGTGTAGTGCAGGTAGACCCAGCCGTTGGACGCGAAGTCGGGGTCCAGCTCGATGCCCAGCAACCCCTCCTCGTTCTTGACCAGTTCGTCGCCCCCGCCCTTGTTGCCGAAGACGGACAGCGCACCGGCCAGGGTGACCTTCTTGGTCTTCGGGTCGTAGACGTGGACCTCGCCCTTGCCCTTGCCGATGTCCGGGTCGTTCCAGTCGATGACGACCGGCTGGGAGCTGTCGGCCCCACCGCGCCCGATGTAGAAGACCCGCCCGTCCGGCGCGGTCACCATGCCGTGCGGCTCGCCGATCTGGTCGTTCTGGCCCGGCTGGTTGGGCTGGGTGACCCGCTCGGCGGTGTAGTTCGAGGTGATCGTCGCCTTGCAGTCGGCCTGCGAGGTCCGGTTCGTCCAGGAGAGCGCGCCGCGCAGATGGTCGCGGAAGTCGGTCTCCGCGAAGCTGTCCGCCGTACCGCCCATCGCCGTGTAGAAGGACCGGCCGCCGTCGTAGTCGCGGCACCAGGAGACCGGGTGGTCCCAGCCGTTGGCGCTCGCGCCCGGCTTGTACGTCAGCTCCCGTACGCGCGCCACGGTGTGCACGTCACCGGACGGGTTCTTCGTCCAGTTCAGCCACTTGTCGGGGCGCTTCCACTCCAACGGCAGGTTCCTGGTGGCGGGATGGACCCGGTCCCCGATCTCGACGGTCGCCCGCTGTACGGCCGCCGGGCTGTTCGCCGCCGGGCGGGCTCCGACCAGACCCGTGAACCAGTCGGAGTACGGCTCGGTGCGCGCCGCGTCATGGATGCCGAGGAAGCCGCCGCCCGCCTCCATGTACGCCTCCAGGCCCGCCTCCTGCTCCGGGTCGAGGACGTCGCCCCCGCCGGTCAGGAAGACGACGGCGTGGAAGGAGCCGAGCCGCTTGCCGTTGGTGAAGACCTTCGGATCGGCGGTGGCCACGGTGGTGAACCGCTGGGCCTCCGGACCGGTGAGCCCGATCTTCTCGATCGCCGCGATCCCGGCGTCGGTGTACGGGGCCTCGTCACCCGCCGAGGCGTGGAACACCAGCACCTTCACCTGGCTCTTCGCGCCCGGCGGAGACGGCAGGGACAACGTTGTCGCCATCTTCTCGACCAGGGCGCGGTCCGGCGACGGGTCCGCGCTGGCCGGGCCTCCGCTGCCCAGCATGGACACGGTCAGTGCGCCGGCCGCCACGGCCGCCGCGAGGCCGCGTCGTGATCTGGACCGGTGATGTGATGCGCGCTGCATGTGGTCACCCACCCCTCTGTGGTCACTGCACCTCTCGGTGACTGTGGCTTGCTCACTCTTCGTCAGGAGCCCTTGTGACTTCGGTCTCTTGGCCCACTGCCTCTTGATTCACTGCGACAGCGCACGAAGCTAGACCTCTTTTCGCGGTCCGCCAATAGCTACGGCAGCAATCGCACGAACTTTGTCCTGAGTGTGGATAAACGGAGATGCCCCGGCTACGGTGTGGCCCGTTCCGGGGATCCCGGGGGCACCGTTCCGTACCGGCGGCTTCGCCAGTTTCCTTATCGCAGTGGGGAGTTCGACATGGACCGAAGGACCTTCAGCCGGCGGATGCTGGTCGGCGGAGCGGCGGCCGCCGCGACGGGAGTGACATCGTTGTCGCTCGGGGCGGTGGAGGCGAGCTCGGCCGAGAACCCGCCGCGTACGGCCCCGGCGGGCGGCGTCACACGCCGACTGAAGATGTACGCCGAGAAGTTGCCGGGCGGTGAGCTGGGCTACGGCTTCGAGAAGGGCAAGGCATCGATCCCCGGCCCCCTCATCGAGCTGAACGAGGGCGACACGGTCCACATCGAGTTCGAGAACCTCACCGACGTCGACGCCAGCCTCCATGTGCACGGCGTGGACTACGACATCGCCAACGACGGCACCCGGATGAACAAGAGCCACGTCGAGCCCGGCGGCACCCGGACCTACACCTGGCGCACCCACGCCCCGGGCCGCCGCAAGGACGGCACCTGGGAGCCGGGCAGCGCGGGCTACTGGCACTACCACGACCACGTCGTCGGCACGGACCACGGCACCGGCGGCATCCGCAAGGGGCTCTACGGGCCGGTCGTGGTCCGCCGCAAGGGCGACATCCTGCCCGACCAGACGTGCACGGTTGTCTTCAACGACATGACGATCAACAACAAGGCGGCCCACAACAGCGTCAACTTCGAGGCCACGGTGGGCGACCGGCTCGAATTCGTGATGATCACGCACGGCGAGTACTACCACACCTTCCATATCCACGGTCACCGCTGGGCCGACAACCGCACCGGTCTGCTGGCCGGCCCCGACGACCCCAGCCGGGTGATCGACAACAAGATCTGCGGGCCCGCCGACTCCTTCGGCCTCCAGCTCATCGCCGGCGAACGCGTGGGCGCGGGCGCGTGGATGTACCACTGCCATGTCCAGAGCCACTCCGACATGGGTATGGCGGGACTCCTGCTGATCAAGAAGCCGGACGGCACGATCCCGGGCTACGAACCCCACGACCACACGGCCGGATCCACGGAGAAGAGGTCCGGGGAGAAATCGACCGGCGACAAGGCCGGGAAGAAGAGCGCGGACGAGGCGGCCGCGGAGGACACCGGCGTGGGCGCGGGGGAGCACCAGCACTGACCCCGTCCGTCACGGGGCCCGTGGAGGGGGCGGCCCGGGTCACGGCCGGCCGGTGCCGCCTGTCAGCCGCTGCTGCTCCTCCTCGACGATGCGCCGGGCCAGCTCGGCATCGGAGACGTCCACCGCGTCCGGAGTGGTCTCCGCGAGATCGCTGCGCCGGGCGTACGCGTCGAAGAGCCGGTCCTTGCGGGCCAGCAGCTCCACCAGGCGCTGGTCGACGCTGTCCGTGGCCAGCAGCCGGTGCACCTGGACCGTGCGCACCTGCCCCATCCGGTGCGCGCGGGCGACGGCCTGGTGCTCCAGCGTGGGCTTGATCTGGGGCTCGCACAGGATGACCACGGAGGCGGCCTGCATGTTCAGCCCGGTCCCGCCCGCCTGGATCTGGCACAGCAGCACCGCGTGCCCCTCCACCGAGGAGAAGGCGTCCACCAGCTCCTGCCGCCGGGCCGGCGGGACGCTCCCGGAGAGCGGCCCGAAGGCGTCCGGCCCCAGGGCTTCGCCGACCGTTGCGAGGACCTCGCGGAAGTAGGAGAAGACGACCACCTTGAGGCCGTTGTCCCGTGCTTCGTCGACGAGTTCGCGCAGCCGCTCCAGCTTTGCGGAGGTCCCGGGCACGGCGTAGGCGGCCCGGCGCATCCGCATGAACCGCCCGGAGGCGACCGCCTCACGGTAGGCCTCCCGGTCCTCGGACCCGAACTCCTCCCACTCGTCCACCTGGACCAGCGCCGGGAGTTCGGCCAGCACGTCCGCCTGGTTGCGGCGCAGATAGGTGGGGGCGACGGCCCGGCGGAAGGCCCGCGAACCGGCCGCGCCGTGCGTCGTGCTCACCGACGGCGCGAGTTCGGGGCGCAGTTGGCGCACCAGACTGCGGAACTCCTCCACCCGGTTCTCCATCGGGGTGCCCGTCAGGAACAGCACCCGCTCCACCCGCTCCGCCCACCCCGCGACCGCCCGGGACCGGCGGGCCTCGGGATTCTTCACGAAGTGGGCCTCGTCCACCACCAGCATCCCGGGCCGCAGCTCGGCCACCGCCCCCTCGGGCAGCAGATGCAGCGCGTCGAAGGTGGTCACCGCCACCCCGCCCGTGCCACGCCAGTCCGCGAACGCCTCCACGCGCTCCGCCCCGTGCACCGGCACGGCGCGCAGGGTGGAGCGGGCCCGGATCTCCCGGGTCCAGTTGATCAGCACGCTCGCCGGGCACACCACGAGGAAGTGGGTCTCGCCCCGGGCGGCGAGGTGGGCGAGGGCCGCGATGGCCTGGACGGTCTTGCCGAGCCCCATCTCGTCCCCGATGATCACCCGCTTCTGCGCCAGCGCGAAGCGCGCCCCGAACGCCTGGTAGCCGCGGAGGGACACCCGCAGACGTGTGTCGTCGAGCCGCAGCGCCCGCACCCGGTCCGCGATCCCGGCGGGCAGGAACCCCTCGGCTGCATCCCGGTCGGGACCGCTGCCCGACAGCTCGGCGAGCAGGCTGTAGTACTCGGCGGACCGCAGCTCGAAGTCCACCCACGCCTCGGCGGGCGATGCCGGGGAGCGCAGCAGATCGGCCGACGCCTGCGCGAAGAGCACCGGCAGCTCCCGCTCCACCGCGTCCGCCAAGGCCGACCGCACCGCGTCGAGCGCCTCCCGCACCCGCGCCCGGGACCGCCGCCCGGCGAGCAGCATCCGCAGCCGGCTCCCGCCCGGCGCGGCCGCCTCCACCCGCGGGCCCAGCAGTTCGGCCAGCCGACGGGCCGCGTCCACCGCGCGCCCCGCGTCCGCACCGGCCACGACCAGCCGGTGCAAGGCGATCACCAGGGCGGTGCTCGTGTCGTCCGGGGCATCCACGTCGATCCGCACCGAGACGGTGTCGCGCACCGCGTGGGCGATCTGCCCGGCGGCGGCCAGCGCCTGGTCGGCGGTGTGCGCCCCGACCCCGGGGATCTGCCGCAGCGCGTAGCGGTCCGTGCCGTGGACCTGCCCGACCGTGTCGAACCCGGCCTCCTCCAGCGCCCCGAGACGCAGCCGTCCCTCCGTGACGTCCTTGAGCCGGGAGACGGGGATGTGGGCCAACTCCCCGCCCACCAGGGCGTCGAGGAGCGGATCGAGTACGGAACGTACGGCGGCCACGGCGTTCGCCCGGTCCGCCGGCACGGCACGGGCGCTCTCCAGCAGCCGCTCCGCCCGTGCCAGCAGCTCACGGGCCGCGCCGCCGGTGGCCACCGGGCTCCCGGCGGCCTTGCGCGCGAGTGTTCCGTCGGCCGAGCCGCCCGCCGCCCCGCTCCGGTTCATGTACGTCCTTCTGTTCCCGAGGGGTGTCTCACCCGCCCCGGAGCCCCGCTCTCCCTGCCTCCCCGCCATCGTGTCACGCCCGCCGGGGCCCCCGGCCCGATCCGCCCCGACCGCCGCGCGACGCGCCGGTCCAACGTTTCGCCCCGCAGCCACGCGCTGCCTACCCTGGGCCGCACGGCGGACGCGGCCACCGCCGGTGGAACGCGCCCCGGTCGGCCCCGTACGGACTGCGGTGGCCGGTGCCCGGTGCAAGACTCCGAACGGAAGGAACCACCCGGCAGGACACGACGAGCAGGATCACCCGGATCGACTGAGGAGCACGCCATGAACAGCCCCGCCTTCCTCGACGGAGCACCCAACTGGGTCGATCTCGGCACCCCTGATCTCGACGGGGCCACCGCCTTCTACCGGGGCCTGTTCGGCTGGGACCTGATCCCCGGCGGCCCCGAGGTCGGGGGCTACGGGATGCTCACCCTGGACGGTCGCTACGTCGGCGGGGTGATGACGGTCTCGGAGGAGGAGGCGCCGAGCGCCTGGTCGGTGTCCTTCCAGTCGCCCGACGTCGACGCCACCGCCCGGGCGGTCACGGAGGCGGGCGGCAGCGCCGCGTTCGGGGCGATGGACGTCCTCGACTTCGGCCGCATGGGCGGATTCACGGACCCGGCCGGCGCGTACTTCGGGGTGTGGCAGCCGAAGGAGCACCCCGGCTTCGGCGTGATCCAGGAGCCGAACGCGTTCCTCTGGGCCGAGCTCTACACCCCCGACGTACCGGCGGCGGCCGCGTTCTTCGGCAGCGTCTTCGGCTGGGGGACCGACCAGATGAAGGTGGAGGGCTCCGACTACGCCTACACCACGGTCCACCCGGCCGGCGCCGGCCCCGACGCGTCCTTCGGCGGTCTGGTCCGGATGGGCGACGTCCCGTCCGAGGCCGCCCGCGGCGCCCACTGGCTGCCGTATTTCGCCGTGGCCGACGTCGACGCCGTGGTGGCCGAGGCGAAGCGGCTCGGCGGCAGGGAGACACTGGCCGCCATGGAGGTGCCCGGCGTCGGCAAGATGGCCAATGTCGCCGACCCGTACGGGGCGGTCTTCGCGGTCATGAAGCCCGAGCCGAGGCAGTGACGCGGGAGCGCCGCCCGCGGGACGCCCCCGCGGGATGAGCGGGGCGCCCCCGCCGGGTTGATGCATCGTTGATCGGTTGTTTATCGCCGCCGGGCAGCGTGTGCTCCATGCTGATCAACACCGTGACCGACGACGCACTCGCCTGGCAGGAGACCGCGTTGTGCGCGCAGGCCGGGCCCGAGTTCTTCTTCCCGGCCCCGGGCAGCTCGACCCGCGAGGCCAAGCAGCTCTGCAACGCCTGCGAAGGGCGGCTGGCCTGCCTGGAGTACGCACTCGCCAACGACGAGCGGTTCGGCGTCTGGGGCGGGCTCTCGGAGAAGGAGCGCGAGCGGCTGCGCAGGGAAGGACGCGACCGGGGCTGACCGCCCCGTACCGCGCGAACGCCCCCGTCCCCGGGCACGGACCGGAGCTCCCGGGAGGGGGGGGACGGGGTGGGATCAGGCGCGGTCGCGCGCCGCCATCCGGGCCTTGCGGGCGGCGAGCTTCTCGTCGAACTTCGACGCCTCGCTGTCGAGTCCGCCCATGTAGAGACCCAGCTCCTCCTGGGCCTTGGCGCCCTCCGGGCCGAGCCCGTCGATCTCCATGACCTTGAGGAAGCGCAGCACGGGCTGGATCACGTCGTCGTGGTGGATGCGCATGTTGTAGATCTCGCCGATCGCCATCTGCGCGGCGGCCCGCTCGAAGCCGGGCATGCCGTGTCCGGGCATCCGGAAGTTGACGACGACGTCCCGCACGGCCTGCATGGTCAGGTCCGGGGCGAGCTCGAAGGCGGCGCCCAGGAGGTTGCGGTAGAAGACCATGTGGAGGTTCTCGTCGGTCGCGATCCGGGCCAGCATCCGGTCGCAGACCGGGTCGCCGGACTGGTGGCCCGTGTTGCGGTGCGAGACGCGGGTGGCCAGCTCCTGGAAGGCCACGTACGCGACGGAGTGCAGCATCGAGTGCCGGTTGTCCGACTCGAAGCCCTCCGCCATGTGCGCCATGCGGAACTGCTCCAGCTTGTCCGGGTCCACGGCGCGCGAGGTGAGCAGATAGTCGCGCATCACGATGCCGTGGCGGCCCTCCTCGGCGGTCCAGCGGTGCACCCAGGTGCCCCACGCGCCGTCGCGGCCGAAGAGGGAGGCGATCTCGTGGTGGTAGCTGGGGAGGTTGTCCTCGGTGAGGAGGTTCACCACGAGAGCGATCTTGCCGATGTCGGTGACCTTGGACTGGTCCGCCGCCCACGCCTCGCCGTCCTCGAAGACCCCGGGGAAGTTCCGGCCGTCGGAGAACGGGACGTACTCGTGCGGCATCCAGTCCTTGGCGACCTTGAGATGGCGGTTGAGTTCCTTCTCCACCACCTCTTCCAGCGCGTACAGCAGCTGGGCGTCGGTCCACGCCTTCGAACTGCCGAGGTGGGGAGAGGTGATCGTCACGGGGACCTCCTGGGGACGGGAGAATTACCTACGGCTTCGTAGGTTACGAGACCGTAGGTTAAGGCGACCGTAAGGCCAAAGCCAAGCCCGCCACCCGCAGGGGCGGGCTGCACAGGGTGATATCTCCAGGTGAACGGGTGTGTGAGAGGGCGCTCCGGGGCCTTCTCGGGTCCCTGCTCCAGGGGTTCTCAGCGTTCCGGATTCGGTGATTCCACCCCCGGGTCGCGACGGAGGTACCGGCCCGTTACGGACGTCGGATGCGCGAGCAGCTCGGCGGGCGTCCCCGCGAAGACCAGCTCCCCGCCGCCCTTGCCGCCGTCCGGACCGAGGTCGATCACCCAGTCGGCGCGCTTGACCACCTCCAGGTTGTGCTCCACGCAGATCACGGTGTTCCCCGCGTGGACCAGCCGGTCCAGCAGCTCCACCAGCGTGCCCGTGTCCGCCAGGTGCAGTCCGGTGGTCGGCTCGTCCAGCACGTACACGCTGGAGGTGCGGTGCAGCTGGGTGGCGAGCTTGATCCGCTGGCGCTCACCGCCCGACAGCGAGGAGAGCGGCTGCCCCAGGGTGAGGTAGGTGAGCCCGACCGCGTCGAGGGTCCGCAGCTTCCGCAGCAGCACCGGGTCCTCGAAGAGTCCGGCCGCCCGCGCCGCCGTCATGTTCAGTACGTCCACGATCGACCGGCCGCCGACCCGGTGCTTCAGTACGTCGTCGTGGAACCGGCGCCCCTCGCACTCCGGGCAGGTCGTGGTGACCGGATCCATGAACGCCAGATCCGTCGAGATCTCACCACGGCCCGAGCAACCCGCGCAGGCCCCCGCGGAGTTGAAGCTGAACAACCCCGCGTCCACACCGTTCTCCCGGGCGAACACCTTGCGGATGGCGTCCAGCGCGCCGATGTACGAGGCGGGCGTGGAGCGGGACGAAGCCGTGATCGCGCTCTGGTCGATCACCACCGCGTCCGGGTACGCCGCCGTGAACACCCGTGACACCAGGGTCGATTTCCCGGATCCGGCCACCCCCGTGACCGCGGTCAGCACCCCGGCGGGGAAGGACACGTCCAGACCCTTGAGGTTGTGCAGATCCGCCCCGTACACCGGGAGCCGGCCGGTGGGGGAGCGGACGGCATCCTTCACCGGGGTACGGCGGCGCAGTGACCGGCCGGTGAGCGTATCGGCCTCGCGCAAACGCTCGAACGGCCCCTCGAAGACGATGTGGCCGCCGTCGGCACCGGCCCGCGGCCCCATGTCGACGACATGGTCGGCGACCGCCATCACATCCGGGTCGTGCTCGACGACCAGCACCGTGTTGCCCTTGTCGCGCAGCCGCACCAGCAGATCGCCCAGTCGGCCCACGTCGCGCGGATGCAGGCCGACGCTGGGCTCGTCGAAGACGAACGTCAGCCCCGTGAGGGAACTGCCCAGGTGCCGCACCATCTTGAGGCGCTGGCCCTCGCCTCCCGAGAGAGTCGTGGTCTCCCGGTCCAGGCTCAGATAGCCGAGCCCGATGCCGACGAGCCGCTCCAGCCGCTCCCGGGCCGCGGCGGCGATGGGCCCGCCCACCGGATCGTCGATCCGCTCCAGTACGCCGACGAGTTCGGCGACCTCCATCCGCCCGTAGTCGGCGGGCGAGAGCCCGTGGATCCGGGTGGCGAGCGCCGCCGCGTTGAGTCGTGCCCCGCCGCAGGATCCGCAGACCCGCTCCACGGTGAACCGGGCGGCCGCCTCGCGCCGCTTCTCGGAGAGGGAGGCGGTGTCGCGCTTGAGGTACAGGCGCTCGAAGCGGGTCACGACCCCCTCGAACTTCATGTCCGCCGACCCGGTCCGCATGTCGAGGCGGACGGTGAACCCCGATCCGTACAGCAGGAGTCGGCGCTCCTCTTCGCCGAACTCGGCCAGCGGCAGGTCGTTGTCGAACCGCCCCGACCCGCCGTACAGATTCCACTCCCAACTTCCCACCGACAGGCCGGGCAGCAGCAGCGCCCCCTCGTTCAGCGACTTCGACCAGTCGATCGCCCGGTCGAGATCCAGGTGGACCGTGCGCCCCACCCCGTCGCACTCCGGGCACATCCCGGCGGGATCGTTGAACGAGTACGCCGTCGCCCCGCCCGCGCTCGGGTCCCCGCGCCGGGAGAACAGCACCCGGAGCACCGACCAGATGTCGGTCGCCGTCCCCACCGTGGAGCGGACGTTCCCGCCCAGGGGCTTCTGGTCGATCACGATGGCCACCGACAGATCCTCGACGGACTCGACGTGCGGCCGCTCGTACTTCGGCAGCCGGTTGCGCAGGAACGAGGTGAACGTCTCGTTCAGCTGCCGCTGCGACTCCACGGCGATCGTGTCGAAGACGACCGACGACTTCCCCGAGCCGGACACACCGGTGAAGACGGTGATCCGGCCCTTGGGGATCCGGAGGGAGACGTCGCGCAGATTGTTCTCGCGCGCGCCGGTGATGACGATGTCGCGGTGGACGGAGCCGGGGGCGTCCGGCTCCGCACCGCACGGGGAAGAGCGATCCATGAGGGCGACGCTAGGCGGGATACCGGACAGCTTCTGTCGCCTTTTTTCGGGACGTGGGCCCGGGGCCGGTCTCAGCAGCCCCGGCGCACCGCCTCCGCCGTCGTGTCCCGCAGCCCGCCGTCGAGCCGGAGCCACCGGGTGATCCCGATCGACCCCAGGAACGGCACGTCGTGGCTGGCCACGATCAGCGCCCCCTCGTACGCCTCCAGCGCCTCGGTCAGCCGCCGTACGCTCGCCAGGTCGAGGCTGTTCGTCGGCTCGTCGAGCAGCAGCAGCCGGGGCGCCGGATCGGCCAGCAGCAGCATCGCCAGCGTCGCCCGGAACCGCTCCCCGCCCGACAGGGTCGAGACCGGGCGGTCCGCCGCCGCCCCCTTGAACAGGAAGCGCGCCAGCCGGGCCCGCACGGCGTTCTCCGTACGGTCGGGCGCCGCCCGTGCCACGTTCCGCGCCACCGACGACGCCTCCTCCAGCACGTCCAGCCGCTGTGGCAGGAACCCCGTCGCCACCCGCGGGCCGACCTCCCCCGCGAGGGGCTTCAGCTCGCCCGCGATCGTCCGCAGCAGCGCCGTCTTGCCCGCCCCGTTACGCCCGGTCAGCGCGATCCGCTCGGGGCCCCGCACCATCAACTCCCCCCGCAGCGGCGGCCCGTACGGCGGCACCGGATCGCGCAGCAGCAGCACCTCGCTGCCGGGGTGGACCCGGGTGTCCGGCAGCTCGATCCGGATCTCCTCGTCCTCCCGGACCGCCGACTCCGCTTCGTCCAGGCGCTTCTCGGCCGCCGCCAGCCGCTCGGTGTGCAGGATGCGGTGCTTGCCGGCGGACACCTGCGCGGCGCGCTTGCGCTGCCCCATCACGACCTTGGGCTCCCGCTTGGTGTCCCACATCTTCTGCCCGTACCGCTTGCGACGGGCCAACGTGACGTGCGCGGCGGACAGTTCGCGCTTCTGTCGCTGTACGTCGGACTCGGCGGCCCGCACCATGCGCCGCGCAGTCTCCTGCTCGACGGCGAGCACCTCCTCGTACGCCGACAGGTTCCCGCCGTACCAGGTGACCGAGCCCTCGCGCAGGTCCGCGATCCGGTCCACCCGCTCCAGCAGCTCCCGGTCGTGGCTGACGACGAGCAGCACCCCCGTCCAGGCCTCGACCGCCTCGTACAGCCGCCGGCGGGCGTACGCGTCCAGGTTGTTCGTCGGCTCGTCCAGCAGCAGCACCCCGGGCCGGTCCAGCAGCAGCGCGGCCAGCCGCAGCAGGACGCCCTCGCCGCCGGACGTCTCCCCGACGGTGCGGTCGAGCCCGATGTGCCCGAGGCCGAGCCCGTCCAGCGTGGCGAGGGCCCTCTCCTCGATGTCCCAGTCGTCGCCGATCACCGCGAAGTGCTCCGCCCGGACGTCGCCCGACTCCACGGCGGCGAGCGCCGAGCGCCGCTCCGCGACCCCCAGCACCTCGTCGACCCGCAGCGCGGTGTCCAGGACCACGGTCTGGGGGAGATGGCCGAGCTCGCCGCGGATCCTGATCGTCCCGGAGGCCGGGGTCAGTTCGCCGGCGATCAGCCGCAACAGGGTCGACTTGCCGCAGCCGTTGAGACCGATGAGCCCGGTGCGGCCGGGGCCCACGGCCAGATCGAAGCCGGTGAGGACCTCGCTGCCGTCGGGCCAGGAGAAGGAGAGGGAGGTACAGCTGATATGGGTGCCGGCGGATGACATACGGAACTCCCGTTGTACGTCGGGAACGGGCAAGGACGGCTGAAGGAGGCTGAGGTCGCACACGGGCGCTCCGGGCCACGACAGGGCGCGGCGGGCGCTGCACGGTGTGCACAGGACCTCAGATCAGCAACGTCCTACTCCGATCGACGACAACAGGGACGTTCACGAAGGTAGGGCCGGGGCGCGGGCCCGGCAACGGGATTTACGGCCGGGGCGTCAGCGGGGACCGCCGAGCAGGTCGGTCAGACCCCGGTCCATGTCCAGATACCGGTGCTCGTCGCCCACCGGAACCAGCTCCTGCGCCCGCTGGAGGAAGAGCCGCAGCTCCTCGGTGCGCACATGGACCATCGCGATGCCTTCGGGGGCGTGGAACTCCAGGACGGTCCGCTCGTACCCGAACGGCCGGACGCGTACGTCGCCCTGCCCGGCGGGGGAGTCCACGCCGGTGGTCAGCAGCTCGCGGGAGAACTCCCAGGAGACCTCGGTGCCTTCCAGGGTCGCCGGGGCCGGGAACGCCATGCGGACGGCGAAGGGGTACTGGCGGTCGTAACTGAGCATGGCGGGCAGGGTCTCCATCCGGGGTGCGGACGCGACCATGCGAGCCTGCACGGACTGCTCGATAACGCTGGACAAGACCTGCTCCCTCTCGCGGCTGGGTGAACGGTTCCCGGCACTGGAGTAGACGACGGAACTCCTCGTTTCGTGCACCGGCGCGCGGCGTGAGCTGCGTCACCGGTTCCGTCCGGCTCCTGCCCGTATCCCCGCGCACCCCCGCTCTCCTGCCCGTTCGAGGGCGACGCACCCTGGACGGGCCCCTACCCGTGGGCTAGCTTCCAGCGCCATGAAGGCCATGGGGAAGACGAGACGGCTGATGGCAATGGTGACCGGAGGGGCGGCCCTGGCGGCCGCACTGGTCGCACCGGGCGCACACGCGGCGCAGGTCACGGAGGGAAGGACGGCCTCCCAGGAGGCCGCCGTCCGAGGGCTCCTGCCCGAGTGGCGGCTCACCGGCACCGGCACCGGCGCCCGCTTCCGGGGGCTCGCCGCGGTCAGCCGCACCACCGCCTGGGTCGCCGGGTCGAAGGGCACGGTCCTGCGCACCTCGGACGGCGGCCGCACCTGGCATGACGTGTCACCGCCGGGCGCCGCCGAACTGGAACTGCGGGACATCGAGGCGTTCGACGGCCGCCGGGCCGTCGCCCTGGCCATCGGCGAGGGCGAGGCGTCGCGGGTCCTGCGCACCGAGGACGGCGGAGCGACCTGGACCGAGTCCTTCCGCAACACCGACCCCCGCGCCTTCTTCAACTGCCTGACGTTCTTCGACAGCCGGCACGGCCTCGCGGCGGGCGACCCGGTGGACGGCAAGTTCCGGGTCCTGTCCACGGCGGACGGCGGCCGGTCCTGGCGGGTCCTGCCCGACGCCGGGATGCCCGCCGCCCTGCCCGGCGAGGCGGGGTTCGCGGCGAGCGGCCAGTGCCTGGTCAGCTTTGGCGCCAAGGACGTCTGGCTGACCACCGGGGGAGCGGAGACCGCCCGGGTCCTGCACTCCCGCGACCGGGGCCTGACCTGGACGGCGAGCGCCTCGACCCTCCCGGCGGGAGACCCGGCCCGGGGCGTCTTCGCCGTCGCCTTCCGCGACCGGGCCCACGGCATCGCCGTCGGCGGCGACTACCGCCCCGACCAGGCCTCCCCGCAGGCGGCCGCCGTCACCGGGGACGGCGGCCGGAGCTGGCGGCAGTCCGCCACCCCGCCGCCCGCCTACCGCTCCGGCGTCGCCTGGCTCCCGTACAGCCGCACCGCCGCCCTGGCCGTCGGCCCGACGGGCACCGGCCTCACCCGGGACGGCGGGCGCACCTGGCGGACGGTCGACCCCGGCTCGTACGACACCGTCGACTGCACCCCCGACCTCGGCTGCTGGGCGGCGGGCGAGAAGGGACGGGTGGCCCGGCTGGGCCTCTGACGCCGGGGCCGCCTCACGGCGCGTCCAGCACCTCCCGCAGCCGCGCCGCGAACTCGTCGGGCTTCCCGGGGTAGCCGAACTCCCCGTCGAGGAAGCCGCCGTGATGGCTCGGGAAGACGGTCACCCGCTGCCCGAGCAGCTCGGCGGCCGCCTCGGAGGTCCGGCCGGTCTGCACCGCCCGGGACTCCTCGCCCACGGCGACCACCACACGGGTGGGGGCCGCGGTGATGGCCTCGACGTCCGGCCGGTGGTCGCTGACCGCCCAGGACCGCTCGGACAGCAGCGGGTCGTCACGCGAGCCGTCGTCCTCGGTGGGCATCCCGAACGCCGCGGGATCGGGCGCGGGCTGAGCGAAGTACGCGTCCGTGAACTCGCCCTCCCACGAGGTCATGGCCACGAACGCGGCCATCCCGGCGCCCCACCCCCGCTTCTCGTACGCGTCCCGGACCCCGGCCCGCGCCCGGACGGCCGCCGGGCCGTCCGGGGTGATCGCGATGAGCGGCGGCTCGTGCGCGACGAGGGTGGTCACGTCGTCGGGGTGGCGCGCCACGAGAGCGAGAGCGGTGACCGCCCCGCCGCTGCTGGCGAACATCTCGACCGGCCCGGCCCCGAGCTTCGTGATGACGGCGTGCACGTCGTCGGCGAGGGTCTCGGGCGTGTGGTCGACCTGTCCGTCTTCACAGGTGGACCGGCCGAGCCCCCGCGGGTCGAACGTGACGACGGTCCGTTCGGGGAAGCGTGCCGCCAGCGCGGCGAACCCGCTCGCGTCCATGGGGTGCCCGATCAGGAACAACGGTGGGCGGCCGTCGGCGGTGGGCAGCGGTCCGCGGACGTCGTACACGAGGTCGGCGCCGGCTCTGGTCAGTGTGTAGGTCTCCATACCCGTACAGACCGGCCCCGCCCCGGAAAGTCATCGGTGGCGGCGGCAACCACCGTGAGGCGTCCGCCCGCTACGGCAACAACTGCTGGTAGGGCGCCAGCGCCGGCGCCGTCTTGGTGGCGATGAACTCGGTGATCCGGTACGCGCACACGCCGTGCGCGGCGAAGGGGTCGGCCGCCGCGATCTTCTCGATCGCCGCCCGGTTCTCCCCGACGGCCAGGATGACGCCGCCGTCCCGGGGGTTCTTGCGTCCCGAGGCGATGAAGACGCCCGCTGCGTACTGCTCGTCGAGCCAGGTGATGTGCTCCGCCATCAGCGTGTCGACGCGCTCGACGGGAGCCGTGTAGGTCAATTCGAGTACGAACATGATCGTCAGGCTACGGGACCCCGGCCGCCACGAGGACGGCCTCCATGGCCGTGCGCGGAAGGGCGGGCCCCTCCGCCGCGGCCCCCATGGTCTCCGGATCGTCGAGCAGTTCGAGCAGCCGGCCCGCCGGCAGCCGGGCGTCCCGGGCCATGACGCCGCGGACACCGGCCGACGGGTCATGGCTCAGCCGCTCGATCAGCTCCGCCGGGGCCTCCGGATCCCGCGCCACCAGCAACCGCGCCCCCGGATCGTCGCTCTCCGCGAACCGCGCCAGCCCGGCGCGCGGGAACTGCGGTTGGGGCAGCTGCTCGAACCGGGTGATGAAGGGCGATTCGAGCAGCGTCTCCAGCAGCAGTTCCCCGGGGGCCGCCGGATGGTTCTCGCACAGCAGCATCCGCACGACGAAGTCCTCGTCGGCGGCGAGCCGGGCCACCAGATCGCCCGGCAGATGAGGGCTGTACGCGGCGAAGCGCCGCATTCCCGGGTGCGCGGACTCGGCGCAGGCCCGCATGAGCACGGGATCGGTGAGCGACTGCGCCACCCACGCCGGGGGGTGGATGCGGTCCTCCCGCCCGACGTGCCAGTCGATCGCCGTCCGCCGCTCCTCGGTCAACTCCGGCCGCAAGGACACCGCGAGCCGGACCGCCGGGGAGTCGTCCGAGGCGAGGGCGGTCACCAGCCGGTCCGAAAGCCCCTGGTTGGCGGCGAGCCCCGCGCGCACGTCCTCGTCGCCGGTGGCGTACAGCCGGTCCGCGAGCCCGTCGGTGAGCACCGCGCCCGCGGCGGTCCGCCGACGCTCCCAGCCGGACTCCGCGGCGGCGACCTGTTCCAGGATCTCGGCGGGGGAGCCGAGGACGACGTCCGCGACATGGGCCGCCGCCCGCCGCACCGCCGGATCGGGGTCGTCCAGGAGCGGCCGCACCGCCTCGATGGGGGCACGCCGCCAGTGGTACAGGGCGGACTCCCGCACCTTCGCCTCCGGATCCGCGAGCAGGAGCGCCCACACCTCGTCCGGAACCGGGACGAACCTGCCGAGCCAGGCCCGTACCTGCCGGTCCTCGTCCCGGGCGAGAGCGGCGCACACCTCGTCCGGCAGGGGATCGGCCTTCCGCCAGCGGCCGTGCACCTCCGGACCCGCCGCCACCCGGCTGCGTACCCACGGATCCGGGTCCGCCGCGAGCCGGGCCCGCTGCGCACCGGAGGCGCCCCGGCCCACGGCCAGATATCCGCGGACCTCCCGGTCGGGGTGGGACACGGCGGCGTCGCACACCGGCTCCGGGACGTCGTCCCGGTCGAACACGGAACCGCGCACCGGCCCCTCGGCGCCGGTCAGAATCCGCAGGAGCACCGAGTCCGGGGCGGCCGGATTGCGCGCCAGGCCGTCGAGACGTACGAGGTCCGCTCTCTTCATCGCGCCAGTATGAGGAGCGCTCCCGCCGGCCGGCACACCAGCCCCACCTGTGGCCTCGCGGCGCCACCGGGAACAGGACAGGCCTCGTCACCGCATAAGCTTCCCGATATGACGAGCTCTCCCGCCCCCGCCCACGAGACCCCCGCCGACGAAGCCGAGGGCCGGGCGATCCAGGACCGGCTGCGCGACCGGGTGATCCTGGACGAGGCGGGGCCGGAGCCCGGAACCGGCCTGGTCACCGGGGTGGACGTGGCCTACGACGACGAGAAGGACGTCGTCGTCGCGGCGGCCGTGGTGCTGGACGCCGCGACGCTGGAGACGGTCGAGGAGGCCACCGCCGTCGGCACGATCGCTTTTCCGTACGTCCCCGGGCTGCTGGCCTTCCGGGAGATCCCGACGGTCCTCGAGGCACTGGAGGAGCTGAGCGTCGACCCCGGTCTCGTCGTCTGCGACGGCTACGGGCTGGCGCACCCGCGCCGCTTCGGACTCGCCAGCCACCTGGGCGTGCTCACCGGACTGCCGGTGATCGGCGTCGGCAAGAACCCGTTCACCTTCACCTACGAGGCCCCCGGCCCCCGGCGCGGTGACTCCTCCCCGCTGCTGGACGGCGAAGAGGTGGTCGGCCGCGCGCTGCGCACCCGGGAGAACACCAGCCCGGTGTTCGTCTCGGTGGGTCACCGCATCAGCCTCGACAACGCCTGCGCCCACACACTCCGCCTCGCCGGCCGCTACCGCCAGCCCGAGAGCACCCGCCGGGCTGACGCCCTGTGCCGGCAGACCCTGCGGGAAGCGACCGCCTGACGAGGCCGCCGGGCCGCCCGGAGAACCGCCGCCCCGCGCATGATCGTCCCGGGCGTGGAACGGCGTGGAACAGTCCCGCAACTGAGTACGCGTACGGATGGCATAGATCCGTACGGCTGGGCAGGCTGAACGCATGAACGCTTCTCGCACAGTCGTCCGACCCGCGCCCTTCGACCCCGCCCAGCGCCGCATGGCCCTCGGCATACTCCTCGGCAGCGCCGTCGGCCTCGTCTGGCTGGGCGCGATGCTCTACACGCTGGCCGGCTGGATCTTCTAGACCCGGCCGGCCGAGGGCACCGGTTACCGCACCGCCGCCACCCGGAACCGCAGCCCCGCCGCCGTCAGCCGGTCCAGGAGCGCGTCGCCCATCGCCACCGCCGTGGTGACCTGCCCGGAGGTCTCCGGCAGCTCGTCCAGGGCCAGGCACACCGCCGACTCGGCGAGGATCTTCGCCGTCTCGCCGTACCCCGGGTCGCCGCCGGACACCTCGGTGAAGACACGTCGCCCGCCGCCCCCGCCCACGAAGCGGACGGTGAACCAGCTCCGCCCGCGGCGCTCCTCGTCCGGTCCCCGCCCGGGCTCGTAACGGCTCATCAGCCACTCCCGTACGCCTTCCACCTGCGCTGCCGCGACCAGCCCGCCGAGCGCCACGGGGGCGCCGAGAGCCATGGGCAGCGTCTTGACCGAGGCGAAGTGGCGGTAGCGGAAGTCGGGGCCGTACCGCTCCAGGGCCCGCGCCGAGCGGCCCACGATCGCCGGGTCGACCGTCGGCAGGGGCAGTGCCCAGGTGCCGGCCTTCCCGCTGAAGTGCGGGGAGCCGGTCGGAGTGCGGACCCGTCGGCCCACCAGACGCGGCTCGTGCAGTCGGCGCTCCCGGGCGGCGGCCAGCATCTGCGGGCCCCGGCCCATCGCGGTCAGCGCCGAGGCGAACGTCCCGCCGGAGAACACCGCGTTGGTGCGGACGAAGCCGTCGACGGCCAGGGGGACGTCCTCGGGCAGCTGCTTGACGGTGAAGTACGCCCCGAGGTCGTGCGGTACGGAGTCGAAGCCGCAGGCGTGCACGATGCGTGCCCCCGTCTCACGGGCCCGGGCGTCGTGCTCCAGATACATCCGGTCGATGAACTCCGCCTCGCCGGTGAGGTCCGCGTAGTCCGTCCCGGCCTCGGCGCAGGCGGCGACGAGCTTCTCGCCGTACCGCAGGTACGGCCCCACGGTCGTGGCCACCACCCGGGTGGAGGCGGCCAGTTCGGCCAGCGCCCCGGCGTCGTCCGCGTCGGTCTCCAGCAGCGGCAGCTCCGCGCAGGCCGGGGCGATCGCCGTCAGCCGCTCGCGCAGCTCCTCCAGCTTGGCCCGGCTGCGCCCGGCCGGCGCCCAGCGGAGACCGGCGGGGGCATGGGCCGCCAGGTACTCGGCCGTGAGCGCCCCCACGAAGCCGGTGGCACCGAAGAGGACCACGTCCAAGGGCCGTGTCGCGTCGTTCTGCCTGTTCACGAGTACCTCCGGCTGGGAGACGGGTGCCGATGCGGCAGGCAGAGGGTAGCGGAGAGCGCCGTGGCGGGGTGCGGCCGGGCGGGACGCATGCGAGAGGATCGGAGGAAAGAGCTAAGCGCTTGCTCGGCCCGAGGGGTTGTGCGGAGCCGGGGACGTTCTTAGCATCGCAGGTGTTACATCGGTTGTGTCACACCCCTGGGGGCTCACAGATGGCGAAAGGCCCAAGGCCCGGGCACGGTCCGCTGACCGGTGTCCGGGTCGTCGAGCTGGCGGGCATCGGCCCCGGACCGTTCGCCGCGATGCTGCTGGCGGACCTCGGGGCCGATGTCGTCCGCGTCGACCGGCCCGGCGGCGCGGGGCTCGGCATCGATCCCGCGTACGACCTCACCAACCGCAACAAGCGCTCCGTCCTCCTGGACCTCAAGAGCGACGGGGGGCCGGCCCGCGTTCTGGACCTCGTCGAACGCGCCGACATCCTCGTCGAGGGCTACCGCCCCGGCGTCGCCGAACGCCTCGGCCTCGGACCCGACGCCTGCCTCGCCCGCAACCCGAAGCTCGTCTACGGGCGGATGACCGGCTGGGGCCAGGACGGGCCGCTCGCCGACCGCGCGGGCCACGACATCGCCTACATCGCGCTCACCGGCACGCTGTCCATGATCGGCAGGCCGGACGAACCGCCCACCGTCCCCGCCAACCTGGTCGGCGACTACGCGGGCGGCTCGCTCTACCTCGTCGTCGGCGTCCTCGCCGCCCTCCAGCACGCCCGCGCCCACGGCGAGGGCCAGGTCGTCGACGCCGCCATCGTGGACGGCGCCGCCCATCTCGCCACGATGATCCACGGCATGCTCGCCGCCGGGAGCTGGCAGGACCGCCGCGGCGCGAACCTCCTCGACGGCGGCTGCCCGTTCTACGGCACCTACGCCACCTCCGACGGCGGCCACATGGCGGTCGGCCCGCTGGAAGGCCAGTTCTACGCGGAGTTCGTCCGGCTCCTCGGGATCGCGGACTCCTTCCCCGACCGGTGGGACCTCGCGCGCTGGGACGCACTGCGCGCCGCCGTCACCGAACGCTTCCTGGCCCGTACGCGCGCCGAGTGGACGGAGGTCTTCGCCGGCAGCGACGCCTGCGTGGCCCCCGTCCTCTCGCTCACCGAGGCCCCGCACCACCCCCACCTCGCCGCCCGCTCCACCTTCGTCGAGCACGGCGGCCGGACCCAGCCCGCCCCCGCCCCGCGCTTCTCGGCCACCCCCGTCTCCGTACGCACCGGGCCCGCGCTGCCCGGCGCGGACACGGAGGCCGTCGCGGCCGACTGGGACGTACCGGGGCTCCGGCCCACCCCCCGAGACTAGGAGACCCCGTGCAACGGCAGATCTTCACCGAGGAGCACGACGCGTTCCGCGAGACCGTCCGGGCCTTTTTGGCCAAGGAGGTCCTCCCGTACTACGAGCAGTGGGAGCAGGACGGCATCGTCTCCCGCGAGGCGTGGCTCGCCGCCGGGCGGGCGGGGCTGCTGGGCCTGGCCGTCCCGGAGGAGTACGGGGGCGGCGGCAGCGACGACTTCCGCTACAGCGCGGTCCTCGCCGAGGAGTTCACCCGCGCCGGGGCCCCCGGGCTCGCGATCGGCCTGCACAACGACATCATCGGCCCCTACCTCACGGGCCTGGCCACCGACGAGCAGAAGCGCCGCTGGCTCCCCGGCTTCTGCTCCGGCGAGACCGTCACCGCCATCGCCATGACCGAGCCGGGGGCGGGCTCCGACCTCCAGGGCATCCGCACCACCGCCGAGGACAAGGGCGACCACTGGCTGCTCAACGGTTCCAAGACCTTCATCTCCAACGGCATCCTCGCCGACCTCGTCGTCGTCGTCGCGAAGACCACCCCCGAGGGCGGGGCCAAGGGGCTCTCCCTCATCGTCGTCGAGCGCGGCGCGGAGGGCTTCGAGCGCGGCCGCAACCTCGACAAGATCGGACAGAAGTCCCAGGACACCGCCGAGTTGTTCTTCCACGACGTCCGTGTCCCCAAGGAGAACCTCCTCGGGGAACTCGACGGCGCGTTCATCCACCTGATGACCAACCTGGCCCAGGAGCGCATGGGCATAGCGGTCGCCGGGATCGCCGCCGCCGAACACCTGCTGGAGATCACCACCCGGTACGTCAAGGAGCGCGAGGCCTTCGGACGGCCGCTGGCCAAGCTCCAGCACATCCGCTTCGAGATCGCCGAGATGGCCACCGAGTGCGCCGTCACCCGGACCTTCCTCGACCGGTGCATCGTCGACCACTCCGACGGCGTCCTCGACGCAGTCCACGCCTCCATGGCCAAGTGGTGGGCCACCGAACTGCAGAAGCGCGTCGCCGACCGCTGCCTCCAACTCCACGGCGGCTACGGGTACATGAGCGAGTACAAGGTCGCCAAGGCGTTCACCGACGGCCGTATCCAGACCATCTACGGCGGCACCACGGAGATCATGAAGGAGATCATCGGCCGCTCGCTGCTCGCCTGAGCCCCCTGTGTCCTCCCTCTCCACCACCCTCGAAAGGCAGCTGTCTTGAGTACCGAAGCATTCGTCTACGACGCGATCCGCACCCCGCGCGGCCGCGGCAAGGCCAATGGCGCCCTGCACGGCACCAAGCCGATCGACCTCGTCGTCGGCCTCATCCACGAGATCCAGGGCCGCTTCCCGGACCTGGACCCGGCCGCCATCGACGACATCGTCCTCGGAGTGGTCAGCCCGCTCGGGGACCAGGGCTCCGACATCGCCCGTATCGCCGCCATCGCGGCCGGCCTGCCGGACTCCGTCGCGGGCGTCCAGGAGAACCGCTTCTGCGCCTCGGGCCTGGAAGCGGTCAACCTGGCCGCCGCCAAGGTCCGTTCGGGCTGGGAGGACCTGGTCCTGGCCGGGGGCGTCGAGTCGATGTCCCGGGTCCCGATGGGCTCCGACGGCGGGGCCTGGGCGATGGACCCGATGACCAGCTTCGAGACCGGCTTCGCCCCGCAGGGCATCGGCGCCGACCTCATCGCCACCGTCGAGGGCTTCAGCCGCCGCGACGTCGACGAGTACGCCGCCCTCTCCCAGGAACGCGCCGCCGCGGCCTGGAAGGACGGCCGCTTCGCCCGATCCGTCGTCCCCGTCAGGGACCGCAACGGCCTCCTCGTCCTGGACCACGACGAGCACATGCGCCCCGGCACCACCGCCGACTCCCTCGCCGGCCTCAAGCCCTCCTTCGCCGCCATCGGCGACATGGGCGGCTTCGACGCGGTGGCGCTGCAGAAGTACCACTGGGTCGAGAAGATCGACCACGTCCACCACGCGGGCAACTCCTCCGGCATCGTCGACGGCGCGGCCCTCGTCGCCATCGGCTCCCGCGAGGTCGGCGAGCGCTACGGCCTCACCCCGCGCGCCCGGATCGTCTCCGCCGCCGTCTCCGGCTCCGAGCCCACCATCATGCTCACCGGCCCCGCCCCCGCCACCCGCAAGGCGCTCGCCAAGGCCGGACTCACCATCGACGACATCGACCTCGTTGAGATCAACGAGGCCTTCGCCGGGGTCGTCCTGCGCTTCGTCAAGGACATGGGCCTCTCCCTGGACAAGGTCAACGTCAACGGCGGCGCCATCGCGCTCGGCCACCCGCTCGGCGCGACCGGCGCCATGATCCTCGGCACCGTCATCGACGAACTGGAGCGCCGCGACCAGCGGTTCGGCCTGGTCACCCTCTGCGTCGGCGGCGGCATGGGCGTCGCGACCATCGTCGAACGCATCTGACCTGTTCCCGGCCCCACCTGCTTACGGAGAAGACACCGACATGACCGAGAGCACCACCATCCGCTGGGAACAGGACGAGACCGGCGTCGTCACCCTCGTCCTCGACGATCCCGACCAGTCGGCCAACACGATGAACCAGGCCTTCAAGGACTCCATCGCGGCCGTCGCGGACCGCGCCGAGGCCGAGAAGGACTCCATCCGCGGCATCATCTACACCTCCGCCAAGAAGACCTTCTTCGCCGGCGGCGACCTCAAGGACATGATCAAGGTCGGCCCGGAGGACGCCCAGGCCGCCTTCGACACCGGCACCGCGATCAAGAAGTCGCTGCGCCGTATCGAGACCCTCGGCAAGCCCGTCGTCGCCGCGATCAACGGCGCGGCCCTCGGCGGCGGTTACGAGATCGCGCTCGCCTCCCACCACCGCGTCGCCCTCGACGCCCCCGGCTCCCGCATCGGCCTGCCCGAGGTCACCCTCGGGCTGCTCCCGGCGGGCGGCGGCGTCACCCGGACCGTACGCCTCATGGGCATCGCCGACGCCCTGCTCAAGGTGCTCCTCCAGGGCACCCAGTACACCCCGCGGCGGGCGCTGGAGAACGGCCTCGTCCACGAAGTCGCCGCCACCCGCGAGGATATGATCGAGAAGGCCCGCGCCTTCATCGACGCGAACCCCGAGTCCCAGCAGCCCTGGGACGTCAAGGGCTACAAGATCCCCGGCGGTACCCCGTCCAACCCGAAGTTCGCCGCCAACCTCCCCGCCTTCCCGGCCAACTTGAAGAAGCAGCTCGCGGGCGCGCCCATGCCCGCACCGCGCAACATCCTCGCGGCGGCCGTGGAGGGCTCCCAGGTCGACTTCGAGACCGCGCTGACGATCGAGGCCCGGTACTTCACCGAGCTGGTCACCGGCCAGGTCTCCAAGAACATGATCCAGGCGTTCTTCTTCGACCTCCAGGCGGTCAACTCCGGCGCCAACCGGCCGGGGGGCATCCCGGAGCGCCCGGTCCGCAAGGTCGCCGTGCTCGGCGCCGGGATGATGGGCGCGGGCATCGCCTACTCCTGCGCCAAGGCCGGGATCGAGGTCGTCCTCAAGGACGTCTCCGCCGAGGCGGCCGCCAAGGGCAAGGCGTACAGCGAGAAGCTGCTCGCCAAGGCGCTCTCCCGGGGCCGTACGACGGAGGCCCGGCGCGACGAACTGCTGGCCCGGATCACCCCGACCGCTGACGTGGCCGACCTCGCGGGCTGCGACGCGGTGATCGAGGCCGTCTTCGAGGACACCGCCCTCAAACACAAGGTGTTCCAGGAGATCCAGGACGTCATCGAGCCCGACGCCCTGCTCTGCTCCAACACCTCCACCCTTCCCATCACGGTCCTCGCGGAGGGGGTCTCGCGCCCCGACGACTTCATCGGCCTGCACTTCTTCTCGCCGGTCGACAAGATGCCGCTGGTCGAGATCATCAAGGGCGAGCGCACCGGCGACGAGGCGCTGGCCCGCGCCTTCGACCTGGTGCGCCGGATGAAGAAGACGCCGATCGTCGTCAACGACTCGCGCGGCTTCTTCACCTCGCGCGTCATCGGCCAGTTCATCAACGAGGGCGTGGCGATGGTCGGCGAGGGCGTCGAGCCCGCCTCGATCGAGCAGGCCGCCGCCCAGTCCGGCTACCCGGCCAAGGTGCTCTCCCTGATGGACGATCTGACCCTGACCCTGCCCCGTAAGATCCGCAACGAGACCAAGCGCGCGGTGGAGGAGGCCGGCGGCACCTGGCCGGGGCACCCATCCGACGAGGTCATCGACCGCATGGTCGACGAGTTCGAGCGGCCGGGGCGCAGTGGGGGAGCGGGCTTCTACGACTACGACGAGGACGGCAGGCGCACCGGTCTCTGGCCGGGCCTGCGCGAGCACTTCACCAGCAAGGCCGACGCGGACGTCTCCTTCGAGGACATGAAGGAGCGGATGCTCTTCTCCGAGGCGCTGGACAGCGTCCGCTGCCTGGAGGAGAACGTCCTCATCTCCGTCGCGGACGCCAACATCGGCTCCATCATGGGCATCGGCTTCCCGCCGTGGACCGGCGGCGTCCTCCAGTACATCAACGGGTACGAGGGCGGCCTGCCCGGCTTCGCGGCCCGCGCCCGGGAACTCGCCGAGCGCTACGGCGACCGCTTCCTGCCGCCCGCACTGCTGGTGGAGAAGGCGGAGAAGGGCGAGACCTTCCACGACTGAGGCCGTGGGGCGCCGCGTTCACCGTCACTCGGCGGTGAACGCGGCGCGCAGCTCCTCCTTCAGCGACCGCTGAAAGGCCGTCACCAGCGCCTGCACCACGATCGGCTGCATATGGGCCGACAGCGACTTCATCGCGGCCACATGCTCCGGATCGCCCTCCCGCTCCCGGTACGGATTCCACACCTCGTCCCGGAAGAGCCGGGTCATCTCCTGCGCCGCCGACCGGGTGTGGTCCAGCAGGACGGTCCGCGCCGCCAGGATCGTCTCGTGGGCGATCGGCACGTCCAGCAGTTCCACCCCGAGCCGCAACAGCCCGAGATCCACGCTGTACGTCGTGCCGTCCCCCTCGGACCGCACCAGCACCCCCATCGCCGCAAGCCGCTCCACATCCGCGTCCGACAGCGCCCGCCCGGCCCGCCGCTCCAGCTCGGCCCGGGAGAAGTCCTCGGTCTTGTCCGGCGCCCAGGATGCGACCAGCGCCCGGTGGATGGCCAGATCGTGGGCGCTGAGGCCGGGCGGCAGCTGCTCCAGATAGCGTTCGATCGCGGCGAGCGTCATGCCCTGCTGCTGGAGCTCCTCGATCAGCGCGAGCCGCGAGAGATGCTCGGGCCCGTAGTGCCCGACCCGGCGCGGCCCGATGACCGGGGGCGGCAACAGGCCCCGGGTGCTGTAGAACCGCACGGTACGCACGGTGACCCCGGCACGCGCCGCCAGCTCGTCCACCGTGAGCGTCGGCTCGTCGGTCCCCGTCGTCATCTCTGCTCCCCGCAGTCGAATCCCGGTATCGGACAGTTCCGCTGTCTCACCACTACTGCGAAAGTCTCCGGCACCATCGCTCCGCCGTCCACCCCGGTCCCCTTGTCAGTGGCGGCCCGTACGGTGAGGTCATGTCGGAGATCACTTACGTACGGGGGGACGCCACCGCCCCGCAGGGCAAGGGCGTCAAGCTGATCGTCCACGTCTGCAACGACCTAGGCGGCTGGGGCAAGGGCTTCGTGCTCGCCCTCTCCCGGCGCTGGCCCGAGCCCGAGGCCGCCTACCGCCGCTGGCACCGGGAGCGCGCGGGCAACGACTTCGTCCTGGGCGCGGCGCAGTTCGTGCAGGTGGGGCCCCGTCTCTGGGTGGCCAACCTGATCGGCCAGCGCGGCATGCGCACCGGCAGCAAGGGGGTGCCCGTGCGGTACGAGGCCATCGACACGGCGCTCGGCGCGGTCGCCGCCAAGGCCGTCGAGCTGGGGGCCTCTGTCCATATGCCCCGGATCGGCTGCGGGCTCGCGGGCGGCAGGTGGTCCCGCATCGAGCCGCTCATCGGGCGACGCCTGATATCCGCCGGAGTGCCGGTGACGGTGTACGACCACGACTGACCCGGCCGCCGGGGACCGGCCCCCGCCATCACGGTTCTCCCCTCCGCGGGGGACCATGGAGGGAGAGGGACGGGCAGCACCGGGCAGGCCCGCCGGGATCGCGGGAGCACCGGATGAGCAGCGCGAAGGACGTGAGGGTCCTTGAGCCGCCTCCGCCGGGTGGTGTGCTCTGGAGCCTGGCCGGTGACATCCGCGCCCTGCTGATGCTGCCCGCCGCTCTCACCCTCCAGGTCGCCCACCCGGCCGTCGGCGCCGGAGTCGACGAGCACTCCGTCTTCCGTACGGACCCGTGGGGGCGCGGCGAACGCTCGCTGCGCTCGCTCCAGCTCTGGGTGTACGGCGGCGCGGAGGCGGCCGAGGAGGGCCGCCGGCTGCGCGTGCTGCACCGCACCATCCGGGGCACCGACACCCGGGGCCGCCGCTACCGCGCCCTGACGCCCGCCACCTACGCCTGGGTGCACGCCACCGGCTTCCCCGTCTACCAGCACGCGGCCCGCTGTCTGATCCGGCCCATGACCCCGGCCCAGGAGCGCGCCCTGTACGCGGAGTGGCTCCAGGTCGGCCGGATCCTCGGCATCCACGACCGGGACATGCCGCAGACCATCGAGGAGTTCTGGCCGTACTGGAAGAAGATGCTCGCCGAGGAGATCGAGGCGACCACCGTCGTGCGGGAACTGGTCGACGTCGACCAGCCCGTGCCACCGCCCGACCGGGGTCCATGGCCGCTGCGGACGGTCCTGCAGGCGCTGTGGCCGGCGCTGCTGCCGCCGCTGGCCCGCTTCCGGCGGTTCGTCACCATCGGGCTCATGCCGCCCGACGCCCGTGAGGCCCTCGGCCTGCCGTGGAACGCGGAGCAGGAGAAGCGGCTGCGCCGGATGTGCGCGGTCCTGCGGGTCGTCGTTCCGGTCCTGCCGGAGAGGCTGCGCTATCTGACCCGGGCGCGAGCGGCCCGGGCGGCCCGCCGTACGGCTGCGTCCAACGGTTGAGCGGATCCGTCCCGCCGGCGTACGACCGTGCGCGGAGACCGAGGGGCCGTCGGAGCGGCTGAACCCCCGCCGCTCCGACGGCCCCGATTCCCGGGTGTACGGCCGTCAGCGGTGCTCGTGACCTGCGTGATGCCGGTCCGCGTGGTCACCGCGACCCTGGCCGCCGTGGTCGTGCACGGTGTTCGTCGCCGCGATCTTCTTCCAGGAAGCGGGCCGCTCGACCCGTGCCGCAGACCGTGCCGAGAGGGCCGCCCCGGCGGGGCCCGCATCGGCCGCGGCAGGGGCCGCCGGCCGCGACGGCTGGTACAGCCAGGTGTCGGACAGCGCCGCGAGCGGCTTGCCCGAGACCCGCTCCGCGTACCGGACGAAGTCGCCCACGTTCGCGTTGCCGTGCGCGTGCTCGGCCGGCCGGCCCTTCAGCAGCTCGAAGAAGGTTTCGTCGCCGACCTCGTCGCGCAGCGCCTGGAGCGCCAGCGCGCCCCGGGCGTGGACGGCGATGCCGAACTGGTTGTCCGGGCCCGGATCGCCCGGCTTCACCTTCCAGAACGGGTCGTCGGCCGGGTGCTGGGCGTACGTGTAGTCCGCCAGCTCCTGTGCGGTGCCCTCGCCCTCCTTCTCCGACCGGAGCCACTGGCTGTAACGGGCGAAGCCCTCGTTGATCCAGATGTCCTTCCAGCCGTCGACCGACACGCTGTTGCCGTACCTCTGGCGCGCGATTTCGTGGACGACGACCCAGACGTTCGCGCCTCCCGCGGACTGCCGCACCGGCGTTGGCGCCCAGGTACTTGCTGTAGGCGTTCAGCACCGGCAGGCCGTTTGCCGTCCTGTCGGTGGTGATGTCGAACTCGCCGACGGCGAGCGTCGTCGGATATGTCTCCTGCGGCTTGTCGGAGCGCCAGTCGAAGCGCGTCCAGCCGAGCTTCGAACTCCGCGACTGGGGCACCCCGTTGTTGATCTCCTGGGTGCCGTCGGGCACCGAGACCGAGATGTCGTACGTGGCCTTGTCCAGCGGGTGGTCGTCGGTCGGGTACCACCACACCGCCGACTCCGGCTCCTGCGCGGCGACCCCACCGTCCGGGGTGCGCCCGGGCGGTCCAGCCGTTGATCTTCAGCTCGGAGGGCTTCCCGGCGTACCGGACGACGACGCAGGCGGCCTTGCCCTTCGCCGGCCGCTCCGCGGGGATGACTTCCAGCTCGTGGTCGCCGCTCGTGGCGAAGCGGGCCTTCCTGCCGTTCACCCGCACTTCGAAGACGTCGAGTCCGAAGTCGAGGTCGCGATCACCCCCTGTTGCACAGGAGTTGACCGGTGTAACGTCCGCACATCGCCGACAGGCCGACGGGCGTCACGGCGCCCGCCCCCCCACGTTCCGGAGGCAGCCGCTGATGACCCGTCGTGTCGCTCGCGCACTCCACCTGCTCAGCCCGCACCCGTGGCTCGCACCGGTGGCCAGCCCCACCGGGCCGGAGTCCGCCGCCCCGCGCGGCGCGGGGCGGACGATGCGCCGGACGGCCGTGGCGGCGACGTTCGCCGCGCTCGCCCTGCCGTTCGCCATCGCGCCCGCCGAGGCCGCGCACCGCCCGCCGCGCACCGGGTTCGAGACGAGCGAAGGCACCCGCTGGACCGGCGAGGCGGAGGAGCGGGACTTCCTCGCCGCGGTGGACCGGGGGAGCGACCGGGTCTCCGTGGACCGCGTCGGTACGACCGGCCAGGGCCGCGCCCTGCGGCTCGTGCGCGTCGGCCAGCAGCGGCCCGGCGCCACGACCGTCCTGCTGATCTGCAGCCAGCACGGGGACGAGCCCGCCGGGCGTGAGGCATGTCTGACCACCATCCGCGACCTGGCGTTCGCCGAGGACGGGGCAACCCGCGCGTTCCTGGCCCGGACGACCCTGCTGGTGCTGCCGACGGCCAACCCCGACGGGCGCGCCGCCGACACCCGCGGCAACGCCGACGGCGTCGACATCAACCGCGACCACATCGCTCTGGAGACCGCCGAGGCGCGGACGGTCGCCGCCGTGGTCCGCGACGAACGGCCGGAGGTGATCTACGACTTGCACGAGTACGGCGCGACCCCGCCGTACTACGACAAGGACCTGTTCGCCCTGTGGCCGCGGAACCTGAACGTCCATGACGGGATCCACGACGCGTCCCGCGCCCTCTCCGAGCGCTATGTCCGCCCCGCCGCGACGGCGGACGGCTACAGCAGCGGGCACTACGGCATCTGGACCGACCCGGCCACCGGAGAGCCGATCAAGCAGGTCGCCGGGGACGGCCAGGAACGCATCCTGCGCAACACCTCCGGGCTCAAGCACGCCGTCGGCCTGCTCATCGAGTCCCGGGTCGACGCGCTGAGCGACGCGGAGAAGGCCGATCCGGCGCTCAACCACCGGCGCAGGGTCGACTCCCAGAAGACCGCGCTCGGCGGGCTCTTCGACTTCACCGACGAACAGCGCGCCCGGCTCCGGACCGCCCCCGCCCTCTCCCGCCTGGCCGGTCTCACCGACCGGGGACCCGTCTATCTGGGCGGCGCCGACAACGACCCGGCCGAGCCGTCCGAGGTCCTGGTCGACCCGCCGTGCGGCTACCGGCTGGACGCCGCCCAGTACACGGCGGTGAGGGACGAGCTGGCTCTGCACGGGGTGTGGGCCCGGCCGGAGCGAGATGGCGCATTCGTGCCCTTGCGGCAGTCGGCTCGGAACCTGATTCCCCTGCTCCTCGATCAGCGGGCGACATATCACCTCACAAACGGTCAAGCCCGAACCGCTTGTTGATCCTTCGAGATCCGGGGCAGGTGTGGTACTGCCTACGGAGAGCGTTTTTCAGACTCGGTGAAAGGTGCCATTTGTGTCCCAGGACGACCAGACAGCGGAGGGGCGGGAGGGGCTGGCGGTCACGGCGGACCTTCCCCCCGAACCGGTCAGTACCAGGACCCCCACCACCGACCGAGTGGTGTTCGGCGTCACGGCGGTTCTCACCCTCGCCTTCGTCGTGTGGGGGGCGACCGCGACCGACTCCCTGGAGAGCGTTTCCAGCACGCTGCTCGACGGGCTGATCCACAACGGCGGCTGGGCCTTCATGCTGGCCGCCTCCGGCTTCGTCGTCTTCGCGCTGTGGCTGGCCATCAGCCGGTACGGCAAGATCTGCCTCGGCCAGGAGGGCGAAGAGCCGGAGTTCCGGACCGTCTCCTGGGTCGCCATGATGTTCAGCGCCGGTATGGGCATCGGGCTGATGTTCTACGGAGTCAGCGAACCGCTCGCCCACTTCCGTACCCCGCCGCCCGGCACCGACCCGGCGGACGCGGCCGACGCCATGCAGACCGCGATGGCCACGACCCTCTTCCACTGGACGCTGCACCCCTGGGCCATCTACGCCGTGGTCGGGCTCGCCATCGCCTACAGCGCCTACCGGCGGCGCAGGCGGCAGACGATCAGCGCGGTCTTCGAGCCGCTGATCGGCAAGCGGCACGCCTACGGCGGCTTCGGCCGCTTCATCGACATCCTGGCCATCTTCGCCACCCTGTTCGGCTCCGCGGCCTCGCTCGGTCTGGGCGCGCTCCAGATCGGCAGCGGCTTCCAGGAACTGGACTGGATGGAGAAGACCGGCACCGGTCTGCTCGTCGCCATCATCGCCGTGCTGACCGTCTGCTTCGTCCTCTCCGCCGTCTCCGGTGTGGAGAAGGGCATCCAGTGGCTGTCCAACACCAACATGGTGCTGGCCCTGCTCCTGGTGGTGTTCGTCTTCATCGCCGGCCCCACGATCATCGTGCTCGACCTGGTGCCCACCTCCATCGGCGCCTACCTCAGCGACCTCGGGCAGCTCGCCGGGCGCACCGAGGCGTCCAGCGGCGAGGGCGTCGCGGACTGGCTCGGCAGCTGGACGGTCTTCTACTGGGCCTGGTGGATCTCCTGGACGCCCTTCGTCGGCATGTTCATCGCCCGCATCAGCCGCGGCCGTACGATCCGTCAGTTCGTCGGCGGCGTCATCCTGGTGCCCAGCACCGTCAGCCTGATCTGGTTCGCCGTCTTCGGCGGCTCGGCCATGAAGCTCGACGAGGCCGGCAAGCTCCAGGGCGCCGACACCCCCGAGGCGCAGCTGTTCGGCGTCCTCCAGGAGTTCCCGATCGCCACCGTGACGAGCCTCCTGGTGATGATCCTGGTCGGCATCTTCTTCGTCTCCGGGGCCGACGCCGCCTCCATCGTCATGGGCACCCTCTCGCAGAAGGGCGTCCTCGAACCGGGCAAGTGGATCGTCATCTTCTGGGGTGTCGTGACCGGGGCCGTGGCCGCGATCATGCTGCTGATCGGCGAGGGCAAGGAGAACGCCCTCCAAGGGCTCCAGAACCTCACCATCCTGGTGGCGGCGCCCTTCACCATCGTGATGATCGGCATGTGCGTGGCTCTGATGCGGGACCTGCGCAAGGACCCGCAGATCGTCCGCCAGGAGTTCGGCGTGGAAGCGGTCGAGTCCGCGGTGATCGAGGGGCACGCCAAGTACGACGGCGACTTCGAGATCCGGATCGGCCCCGGGACCACGCCGGTCACGGACGAGCGCCACAAGCACGAGGCCGGCGGATCGGGTTCGACGGCCACGTCGGTCTCCACCGAGAAGCGGCCCTCGGACCCCACGGAGGAGCGGCCCTCCGGCTGACACCGGCCGCGCGGCGCCGAGCCGCGCGACCGCACAGCCGTCCCGGAGCCCGCGACCGCACGCCGGTCGCGGGCTCCGGGCGTGTGCGCCCGAAGCCGGGCCGGGGAGCGCCGCGCCGGCGGGTGGCCGCGTCCGGCTGTGCCGGGCCCGCGTCAGGCCGTGCCCGTGCAGCGGCCGCGCCGGTGCTCCGGCTGGCCGGGCCCGGGCCCGCCGGGACCACCCCGGTCACCCCACCAGCGCCGCCGTCGCGCGTGCGCAGCCCCAGGCCACCGTCACGCCCGCGCCGCCGTGTCCGTAGTTGTGCACCAGCAGGCCGCCGCCGCGCAGCGTCTCCGCCTCGATCCGGACCCCCGCCTCCCGCGCCGGGCGCAGCCCGACCCGGTGGCCGAGCACCCGGGCGTCGGCGATCTCCGGGCGGACGCGCGCACACCGCGCCACGATCTCCCGCGCCGTGTCCGGGTCGGGCTCGGTGCGCGGGTCGTCCGCCTCCGCCGTACCGCCCAGCACCAGCCGCCCCGGCTGCGGGAAGAAGTACGTCGTCGCGGCCGACGCCGGATCCGCCTGCGTGTACCACTCCTCGATGCCCGGGTTCTCCACCGCGACCAGCTGCCCCCGCACCGGCCGCACCCCGGCGTCGGGCACCAGCTCGCGCGCCCCGAGCCCCGTGCAGTTCACCACCACCGGGCCCACTGCCGCCGCTTCGCCGAACCCCGTCACGGCCCGACGTTCCACCGCACCGCCCGCCGCCACCAGCCGCCGCTCCAGCCACTCCAGATGGGACGGCATGTCCAGCAGCGGCAGCGTCACCCGTAGCCCTTCGGGCACCTCCACGGCGTCCTTCAGCCCGGCCGCCCAGTCGCCCAGCGCCGCCAACCGCTCCCCGCCGTGCAGCCCCGCCACCCGCCGCACACCGGTCTCCTCCGGGGCGCCTGCCAGCTCCTCGTACACCGCCAGCGTCTCCAGCGACCAGTCGCCCACCCGCTCGGCCGGCTCGATCCGGTACGGCCACCACAGGGCCCCCGCCACAGCCGACGTGGTGGCCCCGGCCGGATCGCGCGACCAGACCCGCACGCGCAGCCCGCGCTCCGCCAACGTCACGGCGGTGGTGAGCCCGACGACTCCGCCGCCCACCACGATCACATCCGCCACCACGGTCACTCCCCTTCCCTCGGCCCCGGTGCGTCGCTGCCCGGACGCTAACCGAAACCGGAATCCCGGGGCCAGAGCAACCGGAGTCCCCGCGCCGGGGGGAGTGGCAGCCCCGCCGCGCAGGGCGCGGTGCCCCGCCGGTTCGACAAGTTGAGACAGGCTCGTTGACAGCGGTCGCCCCCGGCAGGATTCTGAGAGCGCTCTCACGCTCAGGTGATGTGCCCCCCGCGCTCCACCCACGCATCCGCCCGATGAGGAGGACGAGCATGTCCGTTCTATGGAGAGGTCTCGGCGCGCTGACCGCCGCCCTGGCCCTCGCCCTGGGTCTGACCACCGGCGTCGGGCAGACGCCGGCGGAGGCGGCGGTACCCGCCACCATCCCGCTGACCATCAAGAACGACTCGGGACGCGCCGACCAGATCTACGTCTACAACCTCGGAACGGAGCTCTCCACCGGCCGCCAGGGCTGGGCGGACGCGAACGGCGCCTTCCACCCCTGGCCCGCCGGAGGCAACCCGCCCACCCCGGCCCCGGACGCGTCGATCGCCGGTCCGCGGAACGGGCAGTCCGTGACGATCCGGATGCCGAAGTTCTCCGGACGCGTCTACTTCTCGTACGGTCAGAAGCTCGTCTTCAAGGTCACCACCGGCGGTCTCGTGCAGCCCGCCGTGCAGAACCCGAGCGACCCGAACAGGAACATCCTGTTCAACTGGACCGAGTACACGCTCAACGACGCGGGCCTGTGGATCAACAGCACCCAGGTCGACATGTTCTCCGCCCCCTACTCCGTCGGCGTCAGGGCGCCGGGCGGGGCCGTCAAGAGCACCGGCAAGCTCAAGCCGGGCGGCTACAACGCGGTGTTCAACAACCTCAGGAACCAGTCCGGCGGCTGGTCCGGCCTGGTCCAGACCCGGTCCGACGGAACGGTGCTGCGCGCCCTGTCCCCGGGCCACGGCGTCGGGAGCGGAGTCCTGCCGTCCGGGATCATGAACGACTACATCAACCGGGTCTGGAGCCGCTACAGCGGCTCCGTGCTGACGGTGACGCCGTTCGCGCACGAACCGAACACCAAGTACTACGGCCGGGTCTCCGGCAACGTCATGAACTTCACCAACGGCTCGGGCGCCGTCGTGACATCGTTCCAGAAGCCGGACTCGGACAGCGTCTTCGGTTGTTACAAGCACCTGGACGCGCCCAACGACCAGGTGCGCGGCCCGATCTCCCGCACCCTGTGCGCGGGCTTCAACCGCTCCACCCTGCTGACCAGCGCGAACCAGCCCGACAACAACGCGGCGAACTTCTACAAGGACTCCGTGACCAACCACTACTCCCGCCTCATCCACGCGCAGATGGTGGACGGCAAGGCGTACGGCTTCGCCTTCGACGACGTGGGCGCCCACGAGTCGCTCGTCCATGACGGCAACCCGCAGGAGGCGCTGATCACGCTCGACCGCTTCAGCTGACCGTCCCGCTTCCCGGCCCGGTGGGGCACGCCCCCGGGCCGGTCGCCCCCCGGTGCGTCCTTCTCCGCCCTCGCCGGCCCAAGAGACGGTCAAGATCTGGCCAAGGGCTGTCCCTCGTCAACTCCCCTGAGGGGGAAGGGGGTTAACGTCCGCGCGTGAGAATCACCCGAACCCCCCGCACGGCGCCGACCACGCGCCGCACCCTGCTCCGTGCCTCCGCGGCCACCGCGGCGGCGGGCGTGCTCGCCGCGGGCTCCTCGTCCGTGGGCGCCGCCCCGCGCACCCGGTCCGCGACCGCGGCGAGGCCCACGACCCCGGCCGCGGCGCTGAAGGAACTCGCCGCCGGGAACCGCCGCTGGCGCACGCTCCGCCAACGGCATCCTCACGAGACCGCCCGGGTGCGCGGCGCCCTGGCCTCCGGCCAGTCGCCGTTCGCGCTGATACTCGGCTGCATCGACTCCCGCGTCCCCCCGGAGCTGGTCTTCGACCAGGGACTCGGCGACCTGATGACCGTCCGCTCGGCCGGCGAGGTGCTGGACGAGGCGGTTCTCGGCAGCATCGCCTACGGCGTCCTCGAACTGGGCATCCCCCTGGTGGTGGTCCTCGGCCACCAGTCGTGCGGCGCGGTCGCCGCCGCGGTCCACGCGGAGGAGACCGGGGAGAGCCTGCCCGCGCACATCCAGTACGTGGCCGACCAGATCAGGCCCGCGATCGTGCCCGGGCAGCACGGCGAAGCCCGGGTGGACGCCACGGTCAGCGCCCAGGTCCGGCTGGTCCGCTCCCGGCTGGCGCGCGAGGCCGATCTCGCGGCGAGGGTGGCCGCCGGGGAGCTGGCGATCGTGGGTGCACGGTACGAACTGGGGACCCAGCTGGTCCACCGGGTGGGCTGACTGCCGGGGCACCGGGCCGCCGCGACCCCGCGCGGCCGGATCCCCGGGGCTCCCGGGCCCCTCGGGCTCCCGGCCGCAGGCCCTCCTGCCGGAGGCTGAAGCACGGCGGGTCCGGGCGGCGGCGCGAGTGGGTGGGGCTGGTGGTGGCGCCCGGCACCGGGCGCCACCACCTCCGGTCCGGACGGCGGGGCCGAGCTGACCGGAGGCACGGGGCCGGCGGTGGCACGGGGTCCCAGGCACCGGGCGCCTGGCCTCCGCGCCGACCGACGGGGCAGGGCCACCGTGGGCATCGGCCGTCGGGGCATCGCCCGGCAGGGGCATCGAGCGCCGGCGACTAGGATCGGGATCCTGATGACTGCCACTCTCGTCGCCAAGGACCTCGCCGCCGGACACGGCGACCGCACGCTCTTCGCCGGGCTCGACCTCGTCGTCGCCCCCGGTGACGTGATCGGTCTCGTCGGAGCCAACGGGGCGGGCAAGTCCTCCTTGCTCCGCCTGCTCGCCGGGCTCGACCGGCCGGAGGAGGGCGAGCTGCGGCTCTCCCCGCCCACCGCCACCGTCGGCCACCTCCCACAGGAGCCCGAGCGCCGGGACGGCGAGACCGTGGCCGCCTTCCTGGCCCGACGGACCGGCGTCGCCGACGCCCAGCGCACCATGGACGAGGCGACCGAGGCCCTGGTCGCGGGAGCCCCGGGCGCGGACGACGCGTACTCCGACGCCCTGGAGCGCTGGCTCGCCCTCGGTGGCGCGGACCTGGAGGAGCGGGCCGAGCAGGTCGCCGCCGAGCTGGGCCTGACCGTGGGCCTCGACCGGCCCATGACCGCGCTCTCCGGCGGACAGGCGGCGCGCGCCGGACTCGCCTCGCTTCTTCTCTCCCGCTACGACGTGTTCCTCCTCGACGAGCCCACCAACGACCTCGACCTGGACGGCCTGGAGCGCCTGGAGCGCTTCGTGTCCGGCCTGCGCGCGGGCACCGTCGTCATCAGCCACGACCGGGAGTTCCTGATGCGCACGGTCACCAAGGTGCTGGAGCTGGACCTCGCCCAGCAGCAGATCAACCTGTACGGCGGTGGCTACGCGGCCTACCTGGAGGAGCGCGAGACCGCCCGCCGGCACGCCCGCGAGGACTACGAGGAGTACGCCGACAAGAAGGCCTCCCTCGAAGCACGCGGTCACATGCAGCGCTCCTGGATGGACAAGGGTGTGAAGAACGCCCGCCGCAAGGCCACCGACGGCGACAAGCTCGGCCGCAACGCCCGCAGCGAGGCCAGTGAGAAGCAGGCCGCGAAGGCCCGCCAGACCCAGCGCATGATCGAACGCCTCGATGTCGTGGAGGAGCCCCGCAAGGAGTGGGAGCTGCGGATGGAGATCGCCTCCGCCCCGCGCTCCGGATCCGTCGTCGCCACCCTGCGTGAAGCCCGCGTCGCGCGCGGCGACTTCACCTTCGGCCCCGCCTCGCTCCAGATCGACTGGGCGGACCGGGTCGCCATCACCGGGGCCAACGGCGCGGGCAAGTCCACGCTGCTGGCCGCCCTGTTGGAGCGGGTGCCGCTGGACTCCGGGAACGCCACGCTCGGTTCGGGGGTCGTGGTCGGCGAAGTGGACCAGGCCCGCAAGCTGTTCCTCGGGACGCAGTCGCTGCTGGACGCGTTCTGCGCGGCCGTGCCCGACACGGAACCGGCCGAAGTCCGCACCCTGCTGGCCAAGTTCGGCCTGCGCGCCGACCATGTGATGCGCCCGGCCACCAGCCTCTCCCCCGGGGAGCGCACCCGCGCCGCCCTCGCCCTGCTCCAGGGCCGGGGCGTGAACCTCCTGGTGCTCGACGAGCCGACGAACCACCTGGACCTGCCCGCCATCGAGCAGTTGGAGGCGGCCCTGGAGACGTACACGGGCACCCTGCTGCTGGTCACGCACGACCGCCGGATGCTGGAGGCGGTCCGCACCACGCGCCGCATCGAAGTGGCGGACGGCCAGATCAAGGAAGTCTGAGCAACGTCACGGGGGGTGAGTGCGGCCCGCACTCAACCCCCGTAACCCCGCGTGGGAACGGGGAGGGCGGGCCGCACACGGCGATCCGCCCCCGGAGACCACCAGGTCAGCGCCCCCGGCCGCCGCCCTGCTTCGGGTCGGCCAGCCCGGCCCGCCGCAGAGCATCTGCCATCGCGCTGTTGGCCGGAGCCGGAGCGCCCTGGCCGCCCTGCCGGGACCCGCCACCGCGCCGGTCCCGTCCGCCGCCGCCCTGACGGCCCTGGCCGCCACCGGAGACCTGGCCCTGGCGCTGCTTCGGCGGACGGACGCCCCGCTCGCCGCGGCCCTGCTGCCCGCCACCGGAGCCGCCGCCCGCGCCGGGCTCGTCGTCGAGGCGCAGCGTCAGCGAGATCCGCTTGCGGGGCACGTCGACGTCCATGACCTTGACCTTCACGATGTCCCCGGGCTTCACCACGTCGCGCGGGTCCTTGACGAACGTCTTCGACAGCGCGGACACGTGCACCAGACCGTCCTGGTGGACGCCGACGTCGACGAACGCGCCGAACGCGGCCACGTTCGTCACGACGCCCTCCAGCACCATGCCCGGCTCCAGGTCGCCGAGCTTCTCGACGCCCTCCTTGAAGGTCGCCGTGCGGAACGCCGGACGCGGGTCGCGCCCCGGCTTCTCCAGTTCCTTGAGGATGTCCGTCACGGTCGGCAGCCCGAACATGTCGTCCACGAAGTCCGCCGCCCGCAGCGCACGCAGGGCCTCCGCGTTCCCGATCAGCGAGGCGACCTCGCCGCCCGCGCTCTTCCCCATCCGCCGTACCAGCGGGTATGCCTCGGGGTGCACGCTGGAGCCGTCCAGCGGGTCGTCTCCGCCCCGGATCCGCAGGAAGCCCGCGCACTGCTCGTACGCCTTCGGGCCGAGGCGCGCCACGTCCTTGAGCGCCTTGCGGGAACGGAAGGGGCCGTTGGCGTCCCGGTGCGCCACGATGTTCTCCGCCAGCCCCGAGCTGATCCCGGAGACCCGTGAAAGCAGGGGCGCGGACGCGGTGTTGACGTCCACACCGACGCCGTTCACACAGTCCTCGACGACCGCGTCCAGGGACCGCGAGAGTTTCACCTCGGACAGGTCGTGCTGGTACTGACCGACGCCGATCGACTTCGGGTCGATCTTCACCAGCTCGGCCAGCGGGTCCTGGAGCCGCCGTGCGATGGAGACCGCGCCGCGCAACGACACGTCCATGTCGGGCAGTTCCTGCGAGGCGAACGCGGAGGCGGAGTACACCGAGGCGCCCGCCTCCGAGACCATCACCTTGGTGAGCTTCAACTCCGGGTGCTTGTCGATCAGTTCACCGGCAAGCTTGTCCGTCTCGCGGGACGCCGTGCCGTTACCGATCGCGATCAGGTCGACCGCGTGCTCCTTCGCGAGGTGCGCGAGCTTGGCCAGCGCCTGGTCCCACTTGTTGGCGGGTACGTGCGGGTGGATCACATCGGTGGCCACCACCTTGCCGGTGGCGTCGACGACCGCGACCTTCACCCCCGTACGGAATCCGGGGTCCAGGCCCAGCGTGGCCCGCGTCCCGGCCGGGGCGGCGAGCAGCAGATCACGCAGGTTCGAGGCGAAGACCCGGACCGCCTCGTCCTCCGCCGCCGTACGCAGCCGGAGCCGCAGGTCGATGCCCAGGTGCACCTGGATCCGGGTCCGCCAGGCCCACCGCACGGTGTCACCCAGCCACTTGTCGCCCGGGCGGCCCCGGTCGGCGATCCCGAAGCGGCGGGCGATCATGTTCTCGTACGCGGACGGGCCAGGCTGCTCGGCGGCCTCGGGCTCCTCCGGCTCCAGCACCAGGTCGAGCACGTTCTCCTTCTCGCCGCGCAGCATCGCGAGCACCCGGTGCGAGGGCAGCGCGGTGAACGGCTCCGCGAAGCCGAAGTAGTCGGCGAACTTCGCACCCGCCTCCTCCTGGCCGTCGCGCACCTTCGCCGCCAGCCGGCCGCGCGTCCACATGCGCTCACGCAGCTCGCCGGTCAGGTCGGCGTCCTCGGAGAACCGCTCGGTGAGGATCGCGCGTGCGCCCTCCAGGGCGGCCGCCGCGTCCGCCACACCCTTGTCGCCGTCGACGAACGCGGCGGCAGCGGTGAGCGGATCGACGGACGGGTCCCCGAGGAGCCCGTCCGCCAGCGGTTCGAGCCCCGCCTCCCGGGCGATCTGCGCCTTGGTGCGCCGCTTGGGCTTGAACGGCAGGTAGACGTCCTCCAGGCGCGCCTTGGTCTCGGCGGCCCGGATGCTCGCCTCCAAAGCCGCGTCGAGCTTGCCCTGTTCGCGTACGGAGTCGAGGATCGCCGTACGCCGTTCCTCCAGCTCCCGCAGGTAGCGCAGCCGTTCCTCCAGCGTGCGCAGCTGCGCATCGTCGAGGGATTCGGTCGCCTCCTTGCGGTAGCGCGCGATGAACGGCACGGTCGATCCGCCGTCGAGCAGCTCGACCGCCGCCCTGACCTGTCGCTCCCGTACGCCGAGCTCCTCGGCGATCCTGCCTTCGATGGACGTCGTCACGGTTTTCCCGACTCGCCTTCTCGTACTGGCTGTGCTGGCCGTGCTCGGGTCGCGCTGAGCACGTATCTGCTTGCCGGGGGGCATCCCCCCGGCCTGCATTGTGCCGCGTGGCCGGGGGCCGTGTCGCGTGACCTCGGGCAACACGCCCGGCAGCCCCGACGCGGTGCGCGGGAGGCCGGGCGGCGCCGGGGCCCGTCCCGGGTCAGTCCCGGCCGGTCGCCGAGGCCGGGAACGCGCCCGCAGCGGCGGCCGTGAAGAGGAAGTTGCGGGCGAGTTCGGTGAGCCGCTCCACGCCTTCCGCGCCCAGGTGTTCGTACGGGGCGATGTCCATGCGGTCCGTCGCCTCCTCGACCTCGGCGCGCAGCGCGGTGCCCGCCTCGGTCAGCGCCAGTTCCTCGCCCGCCTCCAGCAGCCCGCGCTCCCGCAGCCGCTCGGACGCCGCCTCCCAGTCGGTGCGGCGCCAGCCCCGGGAGGACAGGATCCAGCGGATCGCCATGCCCTTGCCGGTGGCCGTGTGGCTGACGAGCGACTCCAGCGGGTCGAGGCCGGCCGCGAGCAGGGCGGCGAGATGGGCATCGCCCCGGTGCTCGCGGAGCAGGGTCGCGGCGTGCCAGAACGCCAGGTGCGGCTCCTCGGGCACCGGCAGGCCGGCGTGCGCGGCGTACAGCGGGCGGGCGTGCGGGGCGCAGGCCTCGGTGGCGCGCAGCGCGAGCCGGGCCGCCTCCGCCATCTCCTCGGAGGCGATGACCTCCTCGCCGAGCAGCCGCCGCAGCGTCGAGTCCGCCGCCCTCAGCCGGGCTTCGAGGACCACCTCGGGGGAGGCGGTCTCCCAGACGGCCGGCACATGGCGGGCCACCAGCACGGGGTTGAAGTTGTAGAAGGTGGCGCTGACGGTGCCCGCGCCCACGGTGCCGAACGCGGCGGCACGGGTCGCGAAGTAGGCGGCGGAGGGGTCCTCGATACCGATCTTCGCCATCTCCGTACCCAGGTCGGGGGAGAAGAAGAGGCAGGAGTGCAGCGGGTTGACGGCGTTGTGGCAGTGGCGCTCCGCGCGGGCCGGGAGAGTACTCATGCCCGCACGTTACCGACTGGTCGGTACGGTGCGGAACCCCGGGGGAGGGCCATCGCCCTGCGAACCGGGCCGACAGCAGACCGGTGACCGGTCCACGGTGGATGGATGGCAGGAAAGGAGGGGTATACGTCATTGCGGCCATCGCCGCCCGCCGCCCAGGATGTCGGACGTGAAGCAGCGAACCGTCCTCGTCGTCCTCTTCGACGGCGTCCAGGGTCTCGACGTGACCGGCCCGATGGAGGTCTTCGCGGGCGCCTCCTGGTCGCCGGGGGTCTCCTACGACCTGCGGACCGCCTCGCTCGACGGCAGCCCCGTCCGGTCGACCAGCGGGCTCGTCCTGATGCCCGACAGCAGCCTGGCCGACGCGCCCTCCCCGCACACCCTGCTGGTACCCGGCGGGCCCGGCACCCGGGGCTCCCACCCGGAGCTGACCGCCTGGCTGCGGGAGCACGGGCCCGGGCCGGACCGGCTCGTCTCCGTGTGCACCGGGGCGGTGCTGCTGGCCGAGGCGGGCCTGCTCGACGGACACCGGGTCACCACCCACTGGAACTACTGCGAGCGGCTGGCCCGCGACCACCCGGCCGTCCGGGTCGATCCCGAGCCGATCTTCGTACGGGACGGGAGGCTGGCCACCTCGGCGGGCGTCACGGCGGGGATCGACCTGGCCCTCGCGCTCGTCGAGGAGGACCACGGGCGGGACCTCGCGCTGACCATCGCCCGGCACCTCGTGGTGTTCCTGCGCCGCCCCGGCAACCAGGCCCAGTTCAGCGCCCAGCTCAGCGCCCAGACCGCTCGGCGCGAACCACTGCGCGAGGTCCAGCACTGGATCACCCAGCACCCGGACGCCGACCTCGGCGTCGACGCCCTCGCGGCCCGCGCCCGGCTCTCGCCCCGGCACTTCGCCCGCGCGTTCCGGGCGGAGACCGGGACGACCCCCGGGCGGTACGTGGAGCGGGTTCGCCTGGAGCACGCCCGCCGGCTGCTGGAGGACACCGCCGACGGCGTGGAGCAGGTCGCCCGCGCCAGCGGCTACGGCACCCCGGAGGCCATGCGCCGCGCCTTCGTGAAGAACCTCGCGACGGCACCGGGGTCGAATACCGCCGCCGCTTCCGCACCCCCGCATCAACCACCTGACCCCCCCGGCGCACCACGGCCCACATCGGCCCACCGGCCCACACCGACCCACGCAGCGCACCAGTCCGCGCAGACCCGCACCGACCCGCGCCGGCTCTCACCGGCCGAACCGAGAGGCAACTCCCGTGCAGATCGCCATCGTGCTCTTCGACCGCTTCACCGCCCTGGACGCGGTGGGCCCCTACGAGATCCTCAGCCGGGCACCCGGTGCCGAGACCGTCTTCGTCGCCGAGCGGACCGGACCGGTCCGCAACGACAGCGGGAGCCTCGGGCTCGTCGCGGAGAAGTCGCTCACCGAGGTGGCCTCGCCCGATCTGGTGATCGTGCCGGGCGGCCCCGGCCAGAGCGACCAGATGGAGAACGAGGCCCTGCTCGGCTGGCTGCGCGCGGTCGACGCCGCCACCACCTGGACCACCTCGGTCTGCACCGGCTCGCTCCTGCTGGCGGCGGCCGGACTCCTGAAGGGGCGGCGGGCCACGTCCCACTGGCTGGCACTGGAACTGCTGAAGGGATTCGGCGCCGAGCCCACCGGGGAGCGTGTGGTCCTCGACGGCAAGTACGTCACCGCCGCCGGGGTCTCCTCCGGCATCGACATGGGGCTGACCCTCCTCGGCCGGATCGCGGGCGACGACACGGCACGCTCGGTTCAGCTGCTCACGGAGTACGACCCGCAGCCCCCCTACGACTGCGGCTCGCCGGAGAAGGCCCCCGCGGCCCTCGTCGAGGAGTGGCGGGCCAGGAGCCGGCACGTCACCCGGTGAGACCTGTGGCGTACGGCATCAGCGCGCGGGCGCGGTGGTGTAGGTGAAGCGCGGGGCGCGCCGCTCCAGGAAGGCGGCGACGCCCTCCGCCGTGTCCGTACTGCCGCGCGCCTCGGTGGCCCAGTGGGCGTCCCGGTCCGTCCGGCCCGCGGCGAACTCCTTCGCCGAGGCCTGGGTCAGCTGCGACCGGGACGCCAGCACCCGTACGTACTCCTCGACCCGCTTGTCCAGGCCGCCGGGCGGCAGCACCTCGTCGACCAGGCCGGTGCGCAGCGCCCGTTCCGTGCCGATCAGCTCGCCGGAGAACAGCAGGTGCTTCGCGGTGCCCGGGCCGACGAGGGCGACCAGACGCCGGGTCGAGGACGCCGGGTAGACGATGCCGAGCTTGGCGGGGGTGACCCCGAAGGAGGCCCCCTCCTCCGCGAACCGCAGATCGCAGGCGGCCGCGAGCTGACCGCCGCCGCCCACGCAGTAGCCGCGCACCGCTGCCAGCGTCGGCCGGGGGAACGCGGCGAGCGCCTCCTCGGCCCCCACCGCGAGGCCCTGGGCGGTGCCCGCGCTCTCCCGCAGCGAGGAGATGTCGGCTCCGGCGCAGAAGGTGTCCCCGGCCCCGGTCAGCACCAGCGCCCGGACCTCCGGATCGGCCGCCAGCCGCTCCAGCAGCTCCGGCAGGCTCCGCCACATCGCGGTGGTCATCGCGTTCCGCTTGGCGGGGTTGGCGATCACGACGGTGGCGACGCCGCGCTCGACGGACGTGATCAGGCGGGGTTCCGTACGGTCCATGCGCCGGATGCTATCCCCACGGTTCGAACCTATGATCAAGAAGGGGTCGCCGGACGGACACGCGCCGTGAGGAGCTGTCGATGAACGAACCCACCGCCGAGGGCAGGAAGCTCAGCCGCAGTTTCGGCTGGCTGGCGCTGCTCGGCACGCTGCTGGTGATCGCGGGCATCGTCGGGCTCGTCTACACCGGCGTGGCCACCCTGACCTCGATGCTGCTCTTCGGCTGGCTGCTGCTCGTCGGCGGTCTGGTCGGGCTGCTGCACGCGATCGAGTCGCGCGGCACGAGCTACTTCTGGCTGGGGGTGGTGGTCGCGGCCCTCAACATCGCGGCGGGCGTCGTCGTCATCAAGCACCCCGAGGGCACCGCCGAGGCGCTGACCATGTTCGCCGCCCTGCTCTTCCTGACCGGCGGGGTCTTCCGGCTCGTCGGCAGCGTCGTGGTGCGCGGCCCGCAGATGGGGTGGACGCTGCTGCAGGGAGCCTTCGGTCTGTTGCTGGGCCTGCTGGTGCTGTTCGACTGGCCGCACAGCAGCCTGTACGTGCTCGGCTGCTTCTTCTCGCTGGCCCTGCTGTTCGACGGTCTCGGCCTGATCGCCGTCGGCATCGGCGGCCGACGCATCGTCAGCATGGTCTCGGAGCGGCTCGATGAAACGGTCCCGACCGCGGGCGAGCCGGCCACGTCACCAGAAGACGAGCAGAAGTAGTCACTCAGTCGTCAATGGCCTACAGGTTTGGTCAAATGGCACCGATACCTGGCTACTTCCGGTCAGTGGCACGGTGCGGACCAAGCCATTCCCACACTCTTTACTCGACGGTCAGTGCAGTGCGAGTGAGAGCTGGTGCCGGACGATGGAGAGCCTCGGGAGTGCCCCTGCCGACCCCGTGTCGTACGAGGGGGTGTGGCGCTTCACCGCCCCCGCCGTGGAGGCGTCCGTGCCCAGCGCCCGGCACGCCGTACGCGATCTTCTCGGCCGGCAGGGCGTGCCGGTCGAGGACGACATCCTCCAGGGGCTTCTGCTGATCGTCTCGGAGCTGGTCACCAACTCCGTGAAGCACGCGGCGCTGCTCTCGCCCGAGCTGGCCGTCGAGGTGGCCATCGGCCCCGACTGGGTCAGGGTCTCGGTGGAGGACAACCACCCCTACCGCCCCACCGCCCTGGAGACGGACTACGCGCAGACCGGCGGCCGGGGCCTGCTGCTGGTCAAGGTGGTCACCGCGGAGGCGGGCGGGACCTGCGACGTCGAGCACACCGCGAGCGGCGGAAAGATCATCTGGGCGACGCTGCCGTTGAAGACGCAGCTCTGACCGCCCCGTACACGACTGTCCGGCCGCCCCCGCCCCCGCCCCCGCCCCCGCCCCCGTCCGCGACCGGGCGACGGTCACCAGCCCGCCGAGGGCCCCGTCAGCTCACGGATCGCCGGCCGCGCCGCGTCCAGCACCGTCATGAACCACGCCGAGAACGGGTCGTCGGCGTGTCGCTTCTCCAGCTCGGCGGCCGTGACGAACGCGGTCTCGCCGACCTCCTCGGGGTCCGGCTTCAGCGCCTCCTGCGCCATTCCCACGAACAGGTGGTTGAACTCCTGCTCCACCAGGCCCGACGCCGGGTCCGGGTGGTTGTAGCGCACGGTGCCCGCCGCGGCCAGCAGCGACGGCGAGATGCCCAGCTCCTCGTACGTACGCCGGGCGGCGGCCGCGAACGGGGACTCGCCCGGGTAGGGGTGTCCGCAGCAGGTGTTCGACCAGACGCCGGGGGAGTGGTATTTGCCGAGTGCCCGGCGCTGGAGCAGCAGCCGCCCCTGCTCGTCGAAGAGGAACACGGAGAACGCGCGGTGCAGCTGCCCGGGGGCCTGGTGGGCCGCCAGCTTCTCCGCGGTGCCGATGGTGGTGCCGTTCTCGTCGACCAGTTCGAGCATGATCGCTTCTGCGGTGCCGTTCGACGAGCTGTGCGTCGCGGTGGCTGGTGTGGTCGGCATACCCATCCTTCGCTTTGGTCCCCGGCCTCGTGCGCCGGGCCCCTGGAGTCCGGTCAAGTCTGCCGTACAAAAGCCGCTTGTCCGCACTCCGGGGCCGGGCATGTCCGTCCCGCCACGCCCTGCGAAAGCGGCGGGACGGACGGGCCGTCAGACGTCGAAGGCCGCCGGATAACGGATCAGGCCCGCCGGAACAGGAACCGAATCGTCCAGTACCAGGGCCATCATCGCCTCGTCCGGAACCTCGAAACCTGGCCGGATCCCGTAGCGCGAGGCCGGTCCGAAACCGAAGCGCGGGTAGTACTCGGGATGACCGAGCACCAGCACCAGCGCCTCACCGCGCACCCGGGCGGCGTCCAGCACCGCCCGCACCACGGCCTGCCCCGCCCCCTGCCGCTGGTACGCGGGGACCGTGGCCACCGGTGCCAGGGCGAGCGCCGGGGCCTCGGCGACCCGGCAGCGGGTCAGCAGCGCGTACGCCGCGATGGACCCGTCCGGGGCCTCGGCGACGTAACTCATCTCCGGCAGCCACGCGTCGGGGTCGGCCCGCAGGGCGTCCACGAGGTCCGCCTCGTCGCGGGTGGGGAACGCGGCCGTGTTGACTCCGTGCACGGCCGCGCGGTCCGCCGGGGTCTCCGGGCGGACGGTCCACCGGGGGTCGGTGTGGTCGGTCAACGTGAAAACCCTTGCGTGAGAGGGGCCAGGGCCCGGTCCGGGGAGGAAGGGACCCGGCCCGGGGCCCGGGAGACGAGGAAGGAACCGGGGGGCGGCCCCCGCCCCGTCGCTCAGTGGCAGAGATGCGCCTCGTGCTCCGCGTGACCGCTCGGCTCCAGCTGGAAGGTGCAGTGTTCCACGTCGAAGTGGTCCCCGAGGCAGCCCTGCAGCTCGTGCAGCACCTTCTCGTGCCCTATCGAGTCGAGCATCTCCTGGCGCACCACCACGTGGGCGGAGAGCACCGGCATCCCCGAGGTGATCGTCCAGGCGTGCAGGTCGTGGACGTCCAGCACCCCGGGCAGGGCCGTGATGTGGGCCCGCACCTCCGCCATGTCCACCCCCTTGGGCGCGGCTTCCAGCAGCACGTTCAGGGTCTCCCGCAGCAGCTTCACCGTCCGGGGGACGATCATCAGACCGATCACCAGCGAGGCGATCGGGTCGGCGGCCTGCCAGCCGGTCGCCATGATGATCCCCGCCGAGATGATCACGGCGAGCGATCCCAGGGTGTCGGCCATCACCTCCAGATAGGCGCCCCGTACGTTGAGGCTCTCCTTCTGCCCGCGCATCAGCAGCGAGAGGGAGACGATGTTGGCCACCAGGCCGACCGCGGCGAAGGCGATGGCGAGCCCGCCCTTCGTGTCGGCGGGGGTGATGAACCGCTCCACCGCCTCGTAGATCAGATAGGCGCCGACGCCGAGCAGCAGCAGGCAGTTGGCGAGTGCGGCCAGGATCTCCGCGCGGGCGAAGCCGAAGGTGCGGTTCGGGGCGGCCGGGCGGTTGGCGAAGTGGATGGCGAGCAGCGCCATCCCGAGCCCCAGGGCGTCGGTGGCCATATGGGCGGCGTCCGCGATCAGCGCGAGCGAGTCGGAGAGCACCCCGCCGACGAGCTCCATGACCATCACGCCCAGGGTGATCGCCAGGGCGATCCGGAGCCTTCCCCGGTACGCGCCGGCCGCCGTTCCCGTCGGAGGCGGCCCGCCGTGCGTGTGCCCGTGATCGTGGCCAGCCCCCATGCGAAACGCCTCCAGGTCCGTAGGACATGCCGGGGCGGAACCGCCCCGGCCAGGCCCAGTGAACTACGGGTGGGGGGTATCGGGCAACACGGGACTGAACACCGTTGTCATCTGCTCTGACCTGCGGAAACGTTCCGCAGGTCAGAGCGTTGACACGATCGGGCACCCGTCTCGCGGAGACGGTCAGGGGCGCCCCTGCGCGCGGGCCTCGGGGTGGTGCAGGCACCAGCCCTCCCAGGCCGACTCGACCATCTCGCGCACACTCCGCCGGGCCGTCCAGCCCAGCTCCCCGGTGATCCGCGCGGCCGACGCCACCGCCTTCGGAGCGTCACCGGCCCGGCGCGGCTCGACCACCGGCTCCAGAGCGCTTCCCGTCACCTCGCCGATCACGTCCGCCAGCTCCCGTACCGAGACGCCCTCGCCCCGACCGACGTTCAGCGTCAGATCGCCCGCGCCCGTCTCGTCCAGCCGGCGCGCGACCGCGAGGTGCGCCTCCGCCAGATCGGCGACGTGGATGTAGTCGCGGATGCAGGTGCCGTCCGGGGTCGGGTAGTCGTCGCCGAAGATCCGGGGGGCCTCGCCGCGCGTCAGCCGCTCGAACATCATCGGCACGATGTTGAAGACCCCGGTGTCCGCGAGCTCCGGCGCGGCCGCCCCCGCCACGTTGAAGTACCGCAGGCAGGCGGTGGAGAGCCCGTGCGCACGGCCGGTGGCCCGCACCAGCCACTCACCGGTGAGCTTCGTCTCGCCGTAGGGGTTGATGGGGAGGCAGGGCGTCTCCTCCGTGATGAGGTCCACGTCCGGTACGCCGTACACGGCCGCCGAGGACGAGAAGAGGAAGCGCCGAACCCCCGCCGCGACCACGGCCTCCAGCAGGACGGCCAGTCCCGCGACGTTCTCCCGGTAGTACAGCAGCGGCTTCTCCACGGACTCGCCGACCTGCTTCTTCGCCGCGAGATGCACCACCCCGCTCACCGCGTGATCGGTCAGCACCCCATCCAGCAGGCCCCGGTCGGAAGCGGAGCCCTCCACCAGCGTGACGCCGTCGGGCAGCCGCTCCGCGATGCCGCTGGAGCGGTCGTCGAGCACCACGACCCGCTCACCCGCCGCGACCATGGCCCGCGCCACGTGTGCCCCGATGTAACCCGCCCCACCTGTGATCAGCCATGTCATGACCGCCAGCCTAAGCGCAGCGTTCCTGCCGCCCGGTCCGCGGGTTTGTGGGCCGGGCCCCCGATCGATGATGATGATCGCGAACGGCGCCCGACCGCGCAGGTCCACCCGAACAGCGCGCAAACGGGTGGTGAACTCGGTCTTCCGTTCATCCGATAGCCTCAGCCGACACGCCGCCGGCCCGCCATGGGGCCGTGCCGCCGTGTGCCGTCCACGTCAGTACCAAGGAGTGAGTTCGTCTGTCGACCGCCATCCTCACCGGTACGCCGGTACCCGGGTCGTCGCTCGCGGACGATCTGCGGTCCCTGGGCTTCGACGTGCAGACCGCCGCCGACGCCGGTGACGCCGCAACCCTCCTCGCCGCCGTCCCGGCCGGCCGCCGGGTCGCCCTCGTCGATCCGCGTTTCGTCGGCCACGTCCACGCGCTGCGGCTCGGCCTGACCGACCCCCGCTTCGCCGCCGCCACCGTGCCCGGTGCGCTCACCGCCCAGCCCGAGGCGCGCGGCGCCCTGCTGCGCGCGCTCCGGCGCACCACGGCCGCCGTCGGCGCCGGCGCCCCCGTCGTCGCCGCCGACACCGATCCGGCGCCCGAGGACCGCACCGTCCCCGGCCGGATCGCCGTCGCGCTGGAGGCCGAGGGCACCGCCGTCAAGCGCCCCGAGCTGGGATCGCTCACCGCCTGTGTCCCCGCCGACGCCGGAGCGCGGGCGACCGCCGAGAACGCCCGCGACGCGGTCGACGACGAGGCGGTCCGGCTGCGCAGCGCGGTGAAGGCCCACGACGGCTTCTTCACCACCTTCGCCATCAGCCCGTACTCCCGCTACATCGCCCGCTGGTGCGCCCGCCGGGGCCTCACCCCGAACCAGGTCACCACCGCGTCCCTGATCACCGCGCTCATCGCGGCGGGCGCGGCGGCCACCGGAACCCGCGGCGGTTACATCGCGGCGGGGGTCCTGCTCCTGGTCTCCTTCGTGCTGGACTGCACCGACGGGCAGCTCGCCCGCTACTCGCTGCAGTACTCCACGATGGGCGCCTGGCTGGACGCCACCTTCGACCGGGCCAAGGAGTACGCGTACTACGCCGGACTCGCCATCGGCGCCGTACGCGGCGGTGACGACGTCTGGGTCCTGGCGCTCGGCGCGATGGTCCTCCAGGCCTGTCGCCATGTCGTCGACTTCTCGTTCAACGAGGCCAACCACGACGCTGTCGCCAACACCAGCCCCACCGCCGCCCTCTCCGACAAGCTGGACAGCGTCGGCTGGACGGTCTGGGCTCGCCGGATGATCGTGCTGCCGATCGGCGAGCGTTGGGCCATGATCGCGGTCCTGACCGCGCTCACCACCCCGCGCATCGTCTTCTACGCGCTGCTCATCGGCTGCGCGCTCGCCGCCTGCTACACCACCGCGGGCCGTCTGCTGCGCTCGCTGACCCGCCGGGCCAGCCGCACCGACCGCGCCGCGCAGGCCCTGGCGGACCTCGCCGACTCCGGCCCGCTGGCCCAGGGTGTCGCGGCGGTGGCCCCCGGACTCCGGGGCGCGTTCACGGCTCCGGCCGTCGCCCTGCTCGGGACGCTCGTCATGATCGGCGGGGCCCTCTTCCTCCCGTACGGCAGCCCGCTCACCGTCGCCGCCGCGGTCGTGTACGTGGTCCTCTCCGGCCTCGCCGTCGCCCGCCCGCTCAAGGGCGCGCTCGACTGGCTGGTGCCGCCGTTCTTCCGGGCGGCGGAGTACGTAACGATCCTCGTGCTGGCGGCCCGCAGCGACGCTCCGCACGCCGTTCCGGCGGCCTTCGGGCTCGTCTCGGCCGTCGCCTACCATCACTACGACACGGTGTACCGCATCCGCGGAGGCACCGGCGCGCCGCCCCAGTGGCTGGTGCGGACGATCGGTGGACACGAGGGCCGTACCGCGCTGGTGGCCGTCCTCGCCGCCGTACTCACCCACGCCGCAGGTTTCACCACGGCCCTGACCGCGCTCGCGGTCGCCGTGGCTCTGGTGGTGCTCGTGGAGTCCATCCGCTTCTGGGTGTCCTCCTCGGCGCCCGCCGTACACGACGAAGGAGAACTCGCATGATCGGCCTCGTACTGGCAGCCGGTGCAGGACGACGTCTGCGCCCCTACACGGACACGCTCCCCAAGGCGCTCGTCCCTGTCGACGGCGACAAGACGGTCCTCGACCTCACGCTGGCCAACTTCGCGGAGGTCGGACTCACCGAGGTCGCGATCGTCGTCGGCTACCGCAAGGAGGCGGTCTACGCCCGCAAGGCCGAGCTGGAGGCCGCCTACGGCCTCAGCCTCACGCTGATCGACAACGACAAGGCCGAGGAGTGGAACAACGCCTACTCCCTGTGGTGCGCCCGTGACGTCATCAAGCGCGGCGTGATCCTCGCCAACGGCGACACCGTGCACCCGGTCTCCGTCGAGAAGACCCTCCTGGACGCCCGCGGCAAGGGCCAGAAGATCATCCTCGCCCTGGACACCGAGAAGGTGCTCGCCGACGAGGAGATGAAGGTCATCACCGAGGAGGGCAAGGGCGTCCAGCGCATCACCAAGCTGATGGACCCGTCCACCGCCACCGGTGAGTACATCGGCGTCACCCTCATCGAGGCCGAGGCCGCCGAGGAGCTGGCGGACGCGCTGAAGACCACCTTCGAGCGCGACCCCGACCTCTACTACGAGGACGGCTACCAGGAGCTCGTGAACCGCGGCTTCACCGTCGACGTGGCCCCCATCGGCACCGTGACCTGGGTCGAGATCGACAACCACGACGACCTGAAGAAGGGCCGGGAGATCGCGTGCCAGTACTGACCCGGCTCATTCCGTCCCCGGTCGTCGTCGACATCCGACGCGGCGCCATGGACGATCTGGCGGGTCTCCTGGCCGATCAGCGGATCTCCTCCTCGGGCAAGCTCGCCATCGCGATCAGCGACGGCTCCGGGCGCGCCCTGAAGGAGCGGCTCGCCCCGGTCCTGCCCGGCGCCGACTGGTATCCGGTCGCCGACGGCACGATCGACTCCGCGGTGAAGCTCGCCGACGGCATCAAGGGCAACCGGTACGACGCCGTGGTGGGCCTCGGCGGCGGCAAGATCATCGACGTGGCGAAGTACGCCGCGGCGCGGGTCGGGCTGCCCATGGTCGCCGTCGCGACGAACCTCTCGCACGACGGCCTGTGCTCGCCGGTCGCCACGCTGGACAACGACAACGGGCGCGGCTCCTACGGGGTCCCCACCCCGATCGCCGTGGTCATCGACCTCGATGTGATCCGTGAGGCGCCCGCCCGCTACGTCCGCTCCGGCATCGGCGACGCGATCTCGAACATCTCCTGCGTCGCCGACTGGGAGCTGGCCCACGAGGTCAACGGCGAGGAGATCGACGGGCTCGCGGCCGCGATGGCCCGCCAGGCCGGCGAGGCCGTGCTGCGCCACCCGGGCGGCGTGGGCGACGACGCCTTCCTGAAGGTGCTGGCCGAAGGGCTCGTCCTGACGGGCATCTCGATGTCGGTCGCGGGCGACTCGCGTCCGGCGTCCGGCGCCTGCCACGAGATCAACCACGCCTTCGACCTGCTCTACCCCCAGCGCGCGGCCAGCCACGGCGAACAGGTCGGCCTCGGCGCCTGCTTCGCCATGCATCTGCGCGGTGCCCGCCAGGAGTCCCTCCTGATGGCATCGATACTGCGCCGCCACGGTCTGCCGGTCCTGCCGGAGGAGATCGGGTTCAGCGTCGACGAGTTCGTGCAGGCCGTCGACTACGCGCCGCAGACGCGTCCGGGACGCTTCACGGTCCTGGAGCACCTCAACCTGTCCACCGACCAGATCAGGGACGCGTACGCCGACTATGCGACGACCATCCGTAGCTGAACTCCGTCCGGTCGTCCACCCCCCGGGGGTGAAGGACCGGCGAAGCGGCGAGCACTGGGCCGGACGCATGTACATGCGCGAGGTCTCGCTGCGTGTGGACCGCTACCTGGTCAACACCCGCGTCACGCCGAACCAGGTCACGTACGTCATGACGCTGGCGGGAGCCCTGGCCGCCCCGGCGCTGCTGGTGCCGGGCATCTGGGGCGCCGTGCTCGGCGTGGTGATGGTCCAGCTCTACCTGCTCTTCGACTGCGTGGACGGCGAGCTGGCCCGCTGGAAGAAGCAGTACTCGCTCAGCGGGGTCTACCTGGACCGGGTCGCCGCCTATCTGTGCGACGCGGCGGTGCTGGTGGGCCTCGGCCTGCGGGCCGCCGACATCTGGGGCGAGGGCCGGATCGACTGGCTCTGGGCGTTCCTCGGGACGCTCGCCGCGCTCGGCGCGATCCTGATCAAGGCCGAGACGGACCTGGTGGGCGTGGCCCGTCACCAGGGCGGGCTGCCGCCGGTGAAGGAAGCGGCCTCCGAGCCGCGCTCCTCCGGTATGGCGCTGGCCCGCAAGGCCGCCGCCGCGCTCAAGTTCCACCGGCTCATCCTCGGCATCGAGGCGTCCCTGGTGATCCTCGTGGTGGCCGTCGTCGACGCGATCGCGGGAGACCTCTTCTACACCCGGCTGACCGTGGCGGTCATGGCCGGCATCGCGCTGCTGCAGACCCTGCTGCACCTGGTGTCCGTCCTGGCGTCCAGCAGGCTGAAGTGACCCTTCCCATGAAACTGGGCGCGGTGATCATCACCATGGGCAACCGCCCGGACGAGCTCCGCGCCCTCCTCGATTCGGTCACCGCCCAGCACGGTGACCGGATCGAGGCCGTGGTGGTCGGGAACGGCGCCCCGGTCCCCGACGTGCCCGCCGGGGTGCGCACGGTGGAGCTGCCCGAGAACCTGGGCATCCCGGGCGGCCGCAACGTCGGCATCGAGGCGTTCGGCCCCTGCGGGGCGGACGTGGACGCGCTGCTCTTCCTGGACGACGACGGGCTGCTCCCGAACCGGGACACCGCCGAGCTGTGCCGGCAGGCCTTCGAGGCGGACCCGAAGCTCGGGATCATCACCTTCCGCATCGCCGACCCGGACACGGGCGCCACGCAGCGGCGGCACGTGCCCCGGCTGCGGGCCGCCGACCCGATGCGCTCCTCGCGCGTCACGACGTTCCTCGGCGGCGCCAACGCCGTACGCACCAAGGTCATCGCCGAGGTCGGCCCGCTGCCCGAGGACTTCTTCTACGCCCACGAGGAGACGGACCTCGCCTGGCGGGCGCTGGACGCGGGCTGGATGATCGACTACCGCGCCGACATGGTGCTGAACCATCCCACCACCGCCCCGTCCCGGCACGCCGTCTACCACCGCATGGTCGCCCGCAACCGGGTCTGGCTCGCCCGCCGGAACCTGCCCGCCCCGCTGGTCCCCCTCTACACGGGGGTCTGGCTGCTGCTGACCCTGGTCAGGCGCCCGTCCCGGCCGGCGCTGAAGGCATGGTTCGGCGGATTCAGGGAAGGCTGGACGGCCCCCTGCGGAACCCGGCGCCCGATGAAGTGGCGTACGGTGTGGCGGCTGACGAGGCTGGGCCGCCCTCCGGTCATCTGAGACGCTTTCCTCTGAGAGCATGAGGCGTATTTTCTTTCCGGAACCTGTCCGCCTGAGCCGCGCCCGCGACTGGCTGCGCGTGAAGACGAGAGTTTCAACTTGTGAGTGACACGACCCACGACGGTGGGGTAGCCCTCGGGACCCCGCCGTCCGCCGACGAGGGCCTCGACGCGGCCCAGCTGGCCGCCAAGTACGGCCTGACCGTGAGCGGCGCCCGGCCGGGGCTGTTCGCGTACATGCGACAGCTCTGGGGCCGACGCCACTTCATCCTGGCCTTCTCCCGGGCGAAGCTGACCGCGCAGTACAGCCAGGCCAAACTGGGCCAGCTGTGGCAAGTGGTCACGCCCCTGCTGAACGCCTGTGTCTATTACCTGATCTTCGGCCTGATCCTGGGGACCAGGGAGGGGATCCCCCACGACGTCTTCGTGCCGTTCCTGGTCACCGGCGTCTTCGTCTTCACCTTCACCCAGAGCTCGGTGATGGCGGGTGTCCGGTCGATCGCCGGCAACCTCGGCCTGGTCCGGGCCCTCCACTTCCCCCGGGCCTCGCTGCCCATCTCCTTCTCGCTCCAACAGCTCCAGCAGCTGCTCTTCTCGATGATCGTGCTGGTCGCGGTCGCCGTGATCTTCGGCAGCTACCCCTCGCTGTCGTGGCTCCTGGTGATCCCCGCCCTGCTTCTCCAGTTCGTCTTCAACACGGGCCTGGCCCTCGTCATGGCGCGGCTCGGCTCCAAGACCCCCGACCTCGCGCAGCTGATGCCGTTCATCATGCGCACCTGGATGTACGCCTCGGGCGTCATGTTCTCCATCCCGGTGATGCTGAAGGACAAGCCCTCGTGGATCGCGGACGTGCTCCAGTACAACCCGGCGGCCATCTACATGGACCTGGTCCGCTTCGCCATGATCGACGGGTACGGCTCCGAGAACCTGCCGGACCACGTCTGGGCCGCCGGCCTGGGCTGGGCGGTGCTGCTGGGCGTCGTGGGATTCGTGTACTTCTGGAAGGCGGAGGAGCGGTACGGCCGTGGCTGACGACAACGCGCAGGGGCGCATCCCCACGGTGATCGCCGACGATGTGCACATCGTGTACCGGGTCAACGGCGCGGGCGGCGGGCGGGGCAGCGCCACCGCCGCGCTGAGCCGCATGATGCGGCGCGGCAAGGGCGAGCCCCGCGGCGTCCGGAAGGTGCACGCCGTACGCGGTGTCTCCTTCACCGCCTACCGCGGCGAGGCCATCGGCCTCATCGGCACCAACGGCTCCGGCAAGTCGACGCTGCTGCGGGCCATCGCCGGGCTGCTGCCGACCGAATCCGGCCATGTGTACACCGACGGCCAGCCCTCGCTGCTCGGCGTGAACGCGGCCCTGATGAGCGACCTCACCGGCGAGCGCAACGTCGTGCTGGGCGGTCTGGCCATGGGGATGACCCAGGCGGAGATCCGCTCCCGTTACCAGGAGATCGTCGACTTCTCCGGCATCAACGAGAAGGGCGACTTCATCACCCTGCCGATGCGGACGTACTCCTCCGGTATGGCGGCGCGGCTGCGCTTCTCGATCGCCGCGGCCAAGAACCACGACGTCCTCATGATCGACGAGGCGCTGGCCACCGGTGACCGCAAGTTCCGCATCCGCTCCGAGGAGCGGATCCGCGAGCTGCGCAAGGAAGCGGGCACGGTCTTCCTGGTCAGCCACAACAACAAGTCGATCCGGGACACCTGCGACCGTGCGCTCTGGCTGGAGAAGGGCGAGCTGCTGATGGACGGCCCCACCGAGGAAGTCCTCAAGGCGTACGAGCGCGAGACGGGCAAGTAGCCCGAGCCTCTCCCGTGGCCCCCGCCGGACCGGTCCGGCGGGGGCCGTGCGGTGCCCGGTGCCGGGCAGGCCCCGCGCAGTAGGGGCCCGGGGGCGATCTCCTCCCGGCGGATGACGTCAAGTCAGCCGTGCGCGGGGAAGGTTGACGGGGACGGCCGGGCCGCGGTGGCGGGCTCTCCACCCCGCCGACCCCCGGTGAGCTGTACGACGTAAGCTGAAGCGGTGCTGATTCATGGCAAGTAGGGCGATACGCCGCGGCACCGACGCTCTGCCGCAGTGCACTCGGAAGACTGAGCGGCGTGTCCGAAAAGGGTTGTTTTGGGTCGGCAGTGTAGAACGGGATATGTGACGGCAATGACGGAAGATCTCCAGCTCCGACGTGGTTTCGCCGTCCCCGCGCCGGGCGGTCCGCAGTGACCTCGACCCCCGCGGCGCGCACCGGTGACGCCACCCTCGGCAAAGCCGCGGACGAGAACTTCCCCGTGGCGCCCTTCTTCCTGCCCCGCGCCTGGCGCGGCGACCTGATGGCGGTCTACGGATTCGCCCGGCTCGTCGACGACATCGGCGACGGAGACCTCGCCCCCGGCGGCGCGGACGCCCGCCACCTCGGCCTGGAGCCGGAGCGGAGCGACGACCGCCTCGCCATGCTCGACGCCCTGGAGACCGACCTCCGCCGGGTCTTCGCCACCACCGGCGAGGAGCCGCACCACCCCCTGCTGCGCACCCTGCGCCCCACCGTCCGGCGCCGTGCGCTCACCCCCGACCCCTTCCTCGGCCTGATCGAGGCGAACCGCCAGGACCAGAAGGTCCGCCGCTACGGCACCTACGCCGAGCTCGCCGCCTACTGCGAGCTCTCCGCGAACCCCGTCGGCCGCCTGGTCCTCGCCCTCACCGGCACCACCAGCCCCGACCGCGTCCGCCGCTCCGACGCGGTCTGCACCGCACTCCAGATCGTCGAGCACCTCCAGGACGTCGCCGAGGACCTGGAACGCGACCGGATCTATCTGCCCGCCGAGGACATGGAGCGCTTCCGGGTCACCGAATCCGACCTGGCCGCGCCCTCCGCCGGAGCCTCCGTCCGCGCCCTGATCGCGTACGAGGCCCAGCGCGCGAGCGACCTGCTGGACGAGGGCCCCCCGCTGGTGGGCAGCGTCGACGGCAGGCTGAAACTGCTCCTCGCCGGATTCGTCGGGGGCGGCCGCAGCGCGCTCACGGCGATCTCGGCCGCCGGGTTCGACGTCCTGCCCGGACCGCCCAAGGCCACCAAGCCCAGCCTGCTGCGTGAAGTGGGAACCGTCTTGCGAAGAGCGCGTGGAGAGAGGTGAGCCGGACCGTGGAGGGACAGACGACGTACATGTCGCCGCCGGTGCAGGCCGCATACAGTTACTGCGAAGCGGTCACCGGACAGCAGGCCCGTAACTTCGCCTACGGCATCAGGCTGCTGCCGAACGAGAAGCGGCAGGCCATGTCGGCGCTGTACGCCTTCTCCCGTCGGGTCGACGACATCGGCGACGGGGAACTGGACGCGGGGACCAAGCGGACCCGGCTGGAGAGCACCCGCGAGCTGCTCGACCGGGTCCGGCACGGCAAGGTCGAGGAGGACGACACCGACCCGGTGGCCGTCGCGCTCGCCGACGCCGCCCGCCGCTTCCCGCTCCCGCTCGGCGGACTCGACGAGCTGATCGACGGCGTCCTGATGGACGTACGGGGGGCGACCTACGAGACCTGGGACGACCTGAAGGCCTACTGCCGGTGCGTCGCCGGAGCCATCGGACGCCTCAGCCTCGGCGTCTTCGGCACCGCGCCCGGCGCCCGCGGGGCCGAGCGCGCCGCGGAGTACGCCGACACCCTCGGCCTCGCCCTCCAGCTCACCAACATCCTGCGCGACGTCCGCGAGGACGCGGGCAACGGGCGCACCTACCTGCCCGCCGACGACCTGGCCAAATTCGGCTGCTCGGCAGGGTTCCAGCGGGCCACTCCGCCCCCCGGGTCCGATTTCGCCGGCCTCATCCACTTCGAGGTCCGCCGCGCCCGCGCCCTGTTCGCCGAGGGCTACCGGCTGCTGCCGATGCTCGACCGCCGCAGCGGCGCCTGCGTCGCCGCGATGGCCGGGATCTACCGCCGCCTCCTCGACCGGATCGAGCGCGACCCCGAGGCCGTCCTGCGGGGCCGGGTCTCCCTGCCCGGCCACGAGAAGGCCTACGTCGCGGCGCGCGGCCTGTCCGGCCTCGACGCCCGCCACATCTCGCGTCTCACCGCCAGGGGGCGAGCCTGATGCGTCCGCGTAGCCCCGGCCCCGGGGCAACCCTCCGGTGGCCCGACGCGTCACCGACTGCGACGATCTGCAGGGTGACGACCCGGCAGACAGCCACGACCCGGCGGGAGGGCCAGGCATGAGCGACGAGAGCCCGCGCCCCGTCGGCGTCGTCGTCGGCGGCGGCCTCGCCGGGGTGACGGCGGCGCTCCGCCTCGCCGACGCCGGACTCGACGTGACCCTCCTGGAAGGCCGGCCACGCCTCGGCGGCCTCGCCTTCTCCTTCCAGCGCGGCGACCTCACCGTCGACAACGGCCAGCACGTCTACCTGCGCTGCTGCACCGGCTACCGCTGGTTCCTCGACCGGATCGACGCCGCGCACCTGGCCCCGCTCCAGGACCGCCTCGACGTGCCCGTACTCGACGTCGGCCGGGCCGCCGGGCCGCGCCTGGGACGGATCCGCCGCACCGCCCTGCCCGTACCGCTGCATCTGGCGGGCGGCCTCGCCGCCTATCCGCACCTCTCGCTCGCGGAGAAGGCGGCCGTGGGGCGGGCCGCCCTGGCGCTCGGCCGCCTCGACCCCGCCGACCCCGAGCTGGACCGGATCGACTTCGCCACCTGGCTGCGCCGGCACGGCCAGTCCGAGCGCGCCATCGAGGCGCTCTGGGACCTCGTCGGCGTCGCCACCCTGAACGCCACCGCCCCTGACGCCTCCATGGCGCTCGCGGCGAAGGTCTTCAAGACCGGCCTGCTCTCCGACCCCGGCGCCGCCGACATCGGCTGGGCGACCGTCCCGCTCGGCGACCTGCACGACACCCTTGCCCGCAAGGCCCTGGACACCGCGGGCGTCCGCACCGAACTGCGTGCCAAGGTGGGCTCCCTCACCCGCACCGAGGACGGCCGCTGGAGCGTCGAGAGCGCGGGGGAGCGGATCGTCGCCGACACCGTCGTCCTGGCCGTGCCGCAGACCGAGACCCACGGCCTGCTGCCCGCGGGGGCGCTGGACGAGCCGGAGCTGCTGCTCGACATCGACAACGCGCCCATCCTCAACGTGCACGTCATCTACGACCGCAAGGTGCTGCGCCGGCCGTTCTTCGCCGCGATCGGCTCCCCCGTCCAGTGGGTCTTCGACCGCACCCACTCCTCGGGGCTGAAGGGCCCCGGGCAGTATCTGGCGGTCTCGCAGTCGGCCGCCCAGGCCGAGATCGACCTTCCCGTCGCCGAACTGCGCTCCCGCTACCTTCCCGAGCTGGAGCGGCTGCTGCCCGCCGCCCGCGGCGCGGGCATCCGCGACTTCTTCGTCACCCGGGAGCGCACCGCCACCTTCGCGCCCGCCCCGGGCGTCGGGCGGCTGCGCCCCGGCCCCCGCACCCGGCTGCCCGGCCTCCAACTGGCCGGGGCCTGGACCGACACCGGCTGGCCCGCGACGATGGAGGGTGCCGTGCGCAGCGGCGGCGCCGCCGCCGACGCGGCCCTCCACGACCTCGGCCGCCCCCCAGGACATCCGCTGCAGGAGGCGGCATGAGCAGTACCACCGGAACAAGAGGAGAGTCTGTGACCCCGGCGAATCCGGCTTTCGACACCGTGGCGGACACCGCGGACGTCACCGCGCTTCTGGAGCGCGGACGAGCCCTGTCAGCGCCGGTCCTGCGGGCTGCCGTGGACCGGCTCGCGCCGCCCATGGACACCGTCGCCGCGTACCACTTCGGCTGGATCGACGCCGAGGGCCGGCCCTCGGACGGCGACGGCGGCAAGGCCGTACGCCCCGCGCTCGCCCTGCTGTCCGCCGAGGCGGCGGGCGCCCCGGCCGAGGCAGGCATCCCCGGCGCCGTCGCCGTCGAGCTCGTGCACAACTTCTCGCTGCTGCACGACGACCTGATGGACGGCGACGAACAGCGCCGCCACCGCGACACCGTATGGAAGGTGCACGGCCCCGCACAGGCGATCCTGGTCGGCGACGCGCTCTTCGCCCTCGCCTACGACCTGCTGCTGGAGCTGGGCACGGTCGAGGCGGGCCGCGCGGCCCGCCGGCTGACCACCGCCACCCGCAAGCTCATCGACGGGCAGGCCCAGGACATCTCCTACGAGCACCGCGAGCGGGTCACCGTCGAGGAGTGCCTGGAGATGGAGGGCAACAAGACCGGCGCCCTGCTGGCCTGCGCCGTCTCCATCGGCGCGGTGCTCGGCGGCGCCGACGACCGCACCGCCGACACCCTGGAGGCTTACGGCTACCACCTCGGCCTCGCCTTCCAGGCCGTGGACGACCTGCTCGGCATCTGGGGCGACCCGGAGTCCACCGGCAAGCAGACCTGGAGCGACCTGCGCCAGCGCAAGAAGTCCCTGCCGGTCGTCGCCGCGCTCGCCGCGGGCGGCGAGGCCTCCGAGCGCCTCGGCGAACTGCTCGCCGCCGACGCCAAGAGCAATGACTTCGACAGCTTCTCCGAAGAGGAGTTCGCCGCCCGCGCGGCGCTCATCGAGGAGGCGGGCGGCCGCGAGTGGACCGCCCAGGAAGCCCGCCGTCAGCACGCGATCGCCATCGAGGCGCTGCACGCCGTCGACATGCCGCACCGGGTGCGGGAGCAGCTCACCGAGCTCGCCGACTTCGTGGTGGTACGGAAGAGATGATCACTTTCTCCATATGACTCGCAGTCGCCGGCCGGCGCCCTCACCGGGGCGCCGGCCGACGGAGACCCCAGCACAGCAGAGAACCGACTGCACGTAAGGGGAAGCTCATGACAGCGACGACCGACGGATCGGCCGGGGCCTCGAACATCACCGGGGCCCCCGCGGGCGATCCGACCGAGACGAGAACCGCCGCCGACGACGTCACCGACGCCGCGCGGCAGGCCGCGGAACGCTCCGTCGAGCACCTCCTCGGCAGACAGGACGAGCAGGGCTGGTGGAAGGGCGACCTCGCCACCAACGTCACGATGGACGCCGAGGACCTGCTCCTGCGCCAGTTCCTCTCCATCCAGGACCCCGGGACCACCCGGGCCGCAGCCCTCTTCATCCGCGGCGAACAGCTCGGCGACGGCACCTGGAACACCTTCTACGGCGGACCGGGCGACCTCTCCGCCACGATCGAGGCGTACGTCGCCCTGCGGCTGGCCGGGGACCGCCCCGACGAGCCGCACATGGCCCGCGCCTCCGGCTGGATCCGGGAACAGGGCGGCATCGCCGCCGCCCGTGTCTTCACCCGCATCTGGCTGGCCCTGTTCGGCTGGTGGAAATGGGACGACCTCCCCGAACTCCCGCCCGAGCTGATGTTCTTCCCCAAGTGGGTCCCGCTCAACATCTACGACTTCGGCTGCTGGGCACGTCAGACCATCGTGCCGCTCACCATCGTCTCCGCGAAGCGCCCCGTACGCCCCGCGCCCTTCGCCCTGGACGAGCTGCACACCGATCCGGACCAGCCCAACCCGCCCAGGAAGCTTGCCCCGCCCACCAGTTGGGACGGACTCTTCCAGCGCCTGGACAAAGGGCTGCACCTCTACCACAAGGTCGCCCCGCGCCCGCTGCGCCGTATCGCAATGAACGTGGCCGCCCGCTGGATCATCGAACGCCAGGAGAACGACGGCTGTTGGGGCGGAATCCAGCCTCCGGCCGTCTACTCGATCATCGCCCTGCACCTCCTCGGCTACGACCTCGACCACCCGGTGATGAAGGCGGGCCTCGCCTCGCTCGACCGGTTCGCCGTCCGGCGCGAGGACGGCGCCCGCATGATCGAGGCCTGCCAGTCGCCCGTCTGGGACACCTGCCTGGCCACCATCGCACTCGCCGACGCCGGGCTCAGACCCGACCACCCCGCCCTGGTGAAGGCCGCTGACTGGATGCTCGCCGAGGAGATCACCCGCCCCGGCGACTGGTCGGTCCGCAGACCCGGACTGCCCCCGGGAGGCTGGGCGTTCGAGTTCCACAACGACAACTACCCGGACATCGACGACACCGCCGAGGTCGTCCTGGCGCTGCGTCGGGTGCGCCACCCCGACCCCGCCCGGCTGGAGGCCGCCATCGCCCGCGGGGTCCGCTGGAACCTCGGGATGCAGTCCCGCAACGGGGCCTGGGGCGCGTTCGACGCCGACAACACCAGCCCCTTCCCCAACCGTCTGCCCTTCTGCGACTTCGGCGAGGTCATCGACCCCCCGTCGGCCGACGTCACCGGACATGTCGTGGAGATGCTCGCCGTCGAGGGGCTCGCGAGCCACCCCCGTACCCGTGAGGGCATCGAGTGGCTGCTCGCCGAACAGGAGGCGTGCGGCGCCTGGTTCGGCCGCTGGGGCGTCAACTACGTCTACGGCACCGGGTCCGTGGTGCCCGCCCTCATCACCGCCGGGCTGCCCGCGGGACACCCCGCCATCCGCCGGGCCGTCGACTGGCTGGAGTCCGTCCAGAACGACGACGGCGGCTGGGGCGAGGATCTGCGCTCCTACCAGGAGGAGAAGTGGATCGGGCACGGTGAGTCCACCGCCTCCCAGACCGCCTGGGCGCTGCTCGCCCTCCTCGCCGCGGGACGCCGGGACACCGCCGCGGTCACCCGAGGCGTCACCTGGCTGACCGAGGCGCAGCAGGCCGACGGCTCCTGGGACGAACCGTATTTCACCGGCACCGGATTCCCCTGGGACTTCTCGATCAACTACCACCTCTACCGCCAGGTCTTCCCCCTCACCGCACTCGGGCGCTACGTGCACGGCGACCCGTTCGCGGACCGCGCGGACGCCGCCGAGGGGGTTTGATGGACGATCCGCGGGGGCCCGGGAACCCCGTGACGCCGCTGCTGGTCGCCTGCGCCCTCGGCATCGAGCAGGTGGCCCTGCGCAGCGGCAGGGGCGCCCCGGGGCCGGTCCGGGTGCTGCGTACCGGAATGGGCCCCCGGGCGGCGGAGGCGGCCGTGGCGCGCCTCCTGGGCCCCGGCGGATTCCCCGACGCCGCTGTGATCGCCTCCGGCTTCTGCGCCGGACTCGCCCCGGGGATGCACCCCGGGGACCTGGTCGTCGCCGAGGAGACCCGGGACGCGGACGGCACCACCCCCTGCGCCGGCACCGGCGTCCTAATCGCCGCCCTCACCCGCGCCCTCCCCGGGCGCGGCGTCCACACCGGCCCGCTGACCGGCTCCGACCATGTCGTACGGGGGCCCGAGCGGGCCGCGCTGAGGGCGAGCGGGGCCATCGCGGTCGACATGGAGTCCGCCGCGACACTGCGTACCGCCCTGTGTCACGGACCGCGCCCGGTTGCGGCCGTCCGGGTGGTCGTGGACGCTCCTGAGCATGAGCTCGTCCGTATCGGCACGGTCCGCGGTGGAATATCGGCGTTCCGCGTACTTCGTGTCGTCCTACCGGCTTTCTATGAATGGCACCGATCTTTACTGCTCCCCAGGAGGTGAGCTAGATGGCCATGCCGCTCCGCCAGACCATCAAGGTTGCGACGTATCTCTTCGAACAGAAGCTCCGCAAGCGTGAGAAGTTCCCGCTGATCGTCGAGCTGGAGCCGTTGTTCGCCTGCAACCTCGCCTGCGAGGGATGCGGCAAGATCCAGCACCCGGCCGGTGTCCTGAAGCAGCGCATGCCGGTCGCCCAGGCGGTGGGCGCGGTGCTCGAATCAGGGGCCCCCATGGTGTCCATCGCCGGTGGTGAGCCGCTGATGCATCCGCAGATCGACGAGATCGTGCGCCAGCTCGTCGCCCGGAAGAAGTACGTCTTCCTCTGCACCAACGCGATGCTGATGCGGAAGAAGCTCGACAAGTTCACCCCGTCCCCGTATTTCGCCTTCGCCGTGCACATCGACGGACTGCGCGAGCGGCACGACGAGTCGGTCGCCAAGGAAGGCGTCTTCGACGAGGCCGTCGCCGCGATGAAGGAGGCCAAGCGGCGCGGCTTCCGCGTGACCACCAACTCCACCTTCTTCAACACCGACACCCCGCAGACGATCATCGAGGTCCTCAACTACCTCAACGACGACCTGCAGGTCGACGAGATGATGATCTCGCCCGCCTACGCCTACGAGAAGGCCCCCGACCAGGAGCACTTCCTCGGCGTCGAGCAGACCCGCGAACTGTTCAAGAAGGCGTTCGCGGGCGGCAACCGTTCCCGCTGGCGGCTCAACCACTCGCCGCTCTTCCTGGACTTCCTGGAGGGCAAGGCGGACTTCCCGTGCACCGCCTGGGCGATCCCGAACTACTCCCTCTTCGGCTGGCAGCGCCCCTGCTACCTGATGAGCGACGGCTACGTACCGACGTACCGTCAGCTCATCGAGGAGACCGACTGGGAGAAGTACGGCCGGGGCAAGGACCCGCGCTGCGCCAACTGCATGGCGCACTGCGGCTACGAGCCCACGGCTGTGCTCGCCACCATGGGATCGCTCAAGGAATCCCTGCGTGCGGCGCGGGAGAGCGTGGGCGGCAACCGGTGACGGACGGCGGGCCGGGCGGCTTCGACCTGGGACGGCTCCTGGCCGAGCGCGGGGCCGAACGGTACGAGCTGCATGAGCGCCACCTGAACCACCAACTGCCGCGCATGCTGCACACCATCGGCTTCGACAAGGTCTACGAGCGGGCCGAGGGCGCGTACTTCTGGGACGCGGAGGGCAACGACTACCTCGACATGCTCGCCGGGTTCGGCGTCATGGGGATCGGCCGGCACCACCCGGTCGTCCGCAAGGCCCTCCACGACGTGCTCGACGCCCAGCTCGCCGACCTCACCCGCTTCGACTGCCAGCCGCTGCCCGGACTGCTCGCCGAGAAGCTGCTCACCCACAGCCCGCACCTGGACCGCGCCTTCTTCGGCAACAGCGGCACGGAGGCGGTCGAGACGGCATTGAAATTCGCCCGGTACGCCACCGGGAAGCCCCGGGTCCTCTACTGCGACCACGCCTTCCACGGACTCACCACGGGATCCCTCTCGGTCAACGGGGAGCGCGGCTTCCGCGACGGCTTCGCCCCGCTGCTCCCCGACACGGCCGTCCCGCTCGGCGACCTCGACGCGCTGCGCCGCGAGCTGAAGCGGGGCGACGTCGCGGCCCTGGTCGTCGAGCCGATCCAGGGCAAGGGCGTGCACGCCGCCCCGCCCGGCTATCTGCGCGGGGCCCAGGAGCTGCTGCACCGGCACAAGGCGCTCCTGATCGCCGACGAGGTCCAGACGGGCCTCGGGCGTACCGGGGACTTCTACGCCTACCAGCACGAGGAGGGGGTCGAGCCCGATCTGGTGTGCGTGGCCAAGGCCCTTTCCGGCGGCTATGTGCCGGTCGGCGCGACCCTCGGCAAGGACTGGATCTTCCGCAAGGTCTACTCCGCGATGGACCGGGTCCTCGTCCACTCCGCGAGCTTCGGTTCCAACGCCCAGGCGATGGCGGCCGGGCTCGCCGTCCTGACGGTGATGGAGGACGAGGAGACCGTCGCCAACGCCCGGCGCACCGGCGATCGCCTGCGCGAGCGGCTGGCCGCCCTGGTGGACCGGTACGAACTGCTGCACGAGGTGCGCGGCCGCGGGCTGATGATCGGCATCGAGTTCGGCAGGCCGTCGTCGCTGAAGCTCCGCAGCCGCTGGACCATGCTCCAGGCGGCCCGCAAGGGACTCTTCGCCCAGATGGTCGTGGTGCCGCTGCTCCAGAAGCACCGGATCCTCACCCAGGTCTCCGGCGACCGCCTGGAAGTGATCAAACTGATTCCGCCGCTGGTCATCGGGGACGCGGAGGTGGACCGTTTCGTGGAGGCGTTCACCTCCGTCATGGAGGACGCGCACAGCGGCGGCGGGCTGATGTGGGACTTCGGCCGGACGCTGGTCAAGCAGGCCGTGGCCAACCGCTGACCTGGCACTTGCCTCTGAGGCAAGTTACTTGCCTCAGAGGAAAGATCCTGGCCCAATAGAGGTATGAACCCTCCGGACGAAGGGGTGCCGGACGAGCTCCCCGGCGTCGCACCCCGACTGCGCGATCTGCGCCGTTCCCGCGGCCTCACCCTGGAGACCGCGGCCCAGCGGGCCGGGCTCTCCCCGGCCCATCTCTCCCGGCTGGAGACCGGCCGCAGGCAGCCCTCGCTGCCGATGCTGCTGGGGCTCGCCCGCATCTACGGTACGACGGTCTCCGAGCTGCTCGGCGAGCAGCCGCCCGAACGGGACGCGATCATCCGCGGCGGCGGCTTCGAGGGGGCCAAGGCCGACGGCTGGATGTACCGGCAGGCGGGCGGCTCCGGCCGCGCCATGCAGGCGCTGCGGGTACGCGTCCCGTACGGCGCCCAGGGCGACCTGGTCCGGGTCCACCCCGGCGAGGAGTGGCTGTACGTCCTGGAAGGCCGGCTGCGGGTCGGGCTCGGCGACGCCGTCCACGACCTCGAACCCGGCGACAGTGCCCACTTCGACTCGCTCACCCCGCACCGGATCGCGGCCGTCGACCGCTGCGGCGCGGAGCTGCTCTTCGTCCACTCCCTGTTGCAGAGCCCCGCCGCCGAACTCTGCCTCGGCAGCGGATTGCACCCGCGCTGACCGGCCGTTCCCGCCGGCTCCACCCTTCACTCCACCGGCCGCGAGGCCGACAGAGAGGACCGTCATGTCCGATTCCGAGCACTATGACCCGCTGGGCCCCGGACGCCGCGCGAACGAGGACCCGCAGGAGAAGCGGATGCCGCGCGGCGTCATCATCCGGCTCTTCGCCTATCTGGTGGCGGGCCACATCGTCGCTGGCTTCCTCTACCTGCTCTTCGTGGTGGCCGGGAGCAAGTGACGCGCCGTCCCGGGGCGAACTGTCACCGGAGGGGTCAGCCCGCGTCGAGCAGCCGCTCGCGCAGCCGCTCCCGGGTCTCGGGGGAGATCTTCAGCCCCTCGGACAGATAGCGGTCCGTCGTTCCCCAGTTCTCCTCGATGGCCGCGAAGGCCGCCGCGAGGTAGGCGGGCCGCGCCCCGAACAGCGGGTCCAGCAGCTCCAGCACCTCGGGCGACATGCCGGCTCCGGACGGATCGGAGCGCTTCACCTTGTACCGGCGGTGGAGATCGTTGGACTTGAGGTAGTCCTCCTCGATCGCCTCTCGTACGACGCCGACCGCGAGCAGGGCGACCGCGATCGAGAGGCCGGCCCGGTCCTTGCCCGCCGCGCAGTGCATCAGCGCCGGGACGCTGTCCTCGGCCAGGGCGTGCAGGACCCGGCTGTGCTCGGCGGTGCGGTCCTCGATCGTCGCGCGGTACATCCGGATCATGCGGTCGACGCCCTTGCCGCCCGCTAGGACCGAACGCAGCTGCTCGATGTTGCCGCTGCCCACCAGCCGCCAGAACTCCGCGCCGTCGGCCGGGTCCGAGAGCGGAATGCTGACATTGCGGACACCGGCCAGCTCGATGTCGTAACCGTCGAGCCGGTGGTCGGCGGAGTGGCGGAAGTCGAAGATCGTGTGCAGTCCCAGCCCGTCGAGGAAGGCCGCGTCCTCGGCGGTGGCGTGCGCCAGATGGCCACTGCGGTAGAGCCGGCCGAAGGCGGTGCGCCGCCCGTCCGTCGTGGGGAGCCCGCCCACATCGCGGAAGTTGCGGACTCCGGTCAGCACGGTCTCTGTCGGCGGGACCTGCGGCACCTGCTGGGTCACGGGGGCTCCTGGGATCTCGGGCGTCGGCGCGGCTCTCCGGCGAGGGCGCTCCCGTGACGATACGACATCGATTCGACGGAAAATCATCACGGCCGCCTCCCCGGCGACGGGTGCCGGGGAGGGTGGGCTGACCCGGTGTCAGGAGCGCCGCTCGCGACATGTCCGTATTGGTGCATTTCGCAGAACATGCCCCGCTAATGGGGGAGATGGGATTTCGGAGGTGAGCGGGATCATATCCGTGACGGTCCGTGGTGAGCGCACCGTCGAGCTTTCCCGTTGCCCGTACGGAAATCCAAGATCCGTGATCCACGGAGTGTGACGGGAAATCCGGAGCGATATCGAATCGATGATTCCGCCGCGCAACCGATGGCTTGTTCCGCCCGTCCCGACCGGTTTACGGTCACCGTCAATCCGGACGGATCGCCTAATCCTGCCGCCGCCCGGAATTCGCACCCACCCACTCACGTGTGGCAGGAGCGGGGGAACCAGGTAAGCCGCCGATCCGGAGATCCGGACCGGCTAGGGGTGAAGTCGCCGCAACGCGACCGGGCATCTCCAGCCCGAACCCGACAGCTCACCTCGCAGGCGCCGGAGAGGAACTTCCCCATGCCCGAAAAGGGTAAGCACCGTCGTCCGAAGTCCGGCCCGATCTCCCGCGGCTTCCTCGCCGCAGGGACCGGCGGCGCCGCACTCGCCCTCCCGCTCATCGGCGCCACCGGCGCGAACGCCGCGGGCCAGGCCGCCCCGGCCGCCAAGCCGGCCGTCGCCTCGGTCGCAGCCGCGCACACCGCTCCGGCCGCGTCGAAGGCCGCCCCGAAGACGTACGCCGTGGTCGCCGGCGACTACCTGTCGAAGATCGCCGCCGAACACCAGCTCAAGGGCGGGTGGGAGAAGCTCTACCAGGACAACCGCTCCACCGTCGGCGACAACCCCAGCCTGATCCACCCGGGCATGAAGCTGACCCTCGGCGCCAAGGGCTCCGCCCCGGCCGAGAAGTCCGCCGCCCCCAAGGCCGCCCCGAAGAAGGCCGAACCGGCACCGAAGGCCGCGCCGAAGGAAGCCCCCAAGGGCGACACCATCTCCGCCGACGACTCCGAGAGCTCCGGCGCCTCCGCGCAGACCGGCTCCTCCGAGGCCGCCGGCTCCGGCTGGTCCGCCCCGCTGGCCAACGCCAACGTCACCACCCAGTACCGCGCTTCCGGCGCCAGTTGGTCCAGCGGTTACCACACCGGTTCGGACTTCCAGGCCGCCTCCGGCACCCCCGTCCTCGCCATCGGTCCGGGTACCGTCGTCTCGGCCGGCAACAGCGGCTCGTACGGCAACGAGGTCGTCATCAAGCACGAGGACGGCATGTACTCCCAGTACGCCCACCAGTCCTCGCTGAACGTCTCGGTCGGCCAGAGCGTCACCGGCGGCCAGCAGATCGGCCTCTCCGGCTCCACCGGCAACTCCACCGGCCCGCACCTGCACTTCGAGGTCCGCACCGGCCCGAGCTACGGTTCGGACGTCGACCCGATCGCCTACCTGCGTCAGCACGGCGTCTCCGTCTGACCGATCGGCGACGAGAAGTGTCCGAGAGGCGGTGCGCGGCGGCGCACCGCCCCTCGCTTTATTCCGGGTTTACCGAAAACTGACCGGGTGGTCTATCTCACCACCCGTCAACCCCGTATTACGGTCGCGTAGGTCACATCGGACGATGCAGGATAAGTCCTTGTGGCAGACGATTCGAGAAACAACCAGCAGCACACCATCGGGTCGTACGCGGCGATCGGCGACAGTTTCACCGAGGGCGTCGGCGACCCCGGCCCCGACGGGACCTTCGTCGGCTGGGCGGACCGCTTCGCGGTGCTCCTCGCCGACCGGCTCCCGGCCCCCGATCCGGCCGGCCCCGAGGACGCCCCGTACGAGGACTCCCCGCACGGGGACTTCCGCTACGCCAATCTCGCCGTGCGCGGACGCCTCCTCGACCAGATCGTGGAGGAACAGGTCCCGCGCGCCAAGGAACTGGCCCCCGACCTGGTCAGCTTCTGCGCGGGCGGCAACGACATCATCCGGCCCGGCACCGACCCCGACGATCTCGCCGAGCGCTTCGAGCGGGCCGTCGCCGATCTGAGCAACGCCGTCGGCACGGTCATGGTCACCACCGGCTTCGACACCCGGGGCGTTCCGGTGCTGCGCCACATGCGCGGCAAGATCGCCACCTACAACGTCCACCTGCGGGCCATCGCCGACCGCTACCAGTGCCCCGTGCTGGACCTGTGGTCGCTGCGCTCGGTCCAGGACCGCCGCGCGTGGGACGCCGACCGGCTGCACCTGTCGCCCGAGGGCCACACCCGCGTCGCGCTCCGCGCCGCCCAGATCCTCGGCCACGAGGTGCCCGCCGATCCCGACCAGCCCTGGCCGCCGCAGGCCCAGCGCAGGCCCTTCGACGCGCGGCGCGACAACATCCAGTGGGCCCGCGAGTACCTGGTGCCCTGGATCGGCCGACGGCTGCGCGGCGAGTCCTCCGGCGACCACGTCGCGGCCAAGCGCCCGGACCTGCTGCCGCTGTAGCAGGCCCCTCAGGGCTCCAGCAGGGGAAGGGCACGCCGGGACGGGTCCGGCACGACGAGCCCGTCCGGCGGCGTGCCCGTGCCGTACCCGGCCGGTATCCGCTCCAGGACACCGCCGGCGAACACGTCGTACAGCGGCAGCGACTCCAGATGCACATAGCCGATGTGGCAGTCGCACACGGCGAGCGGACACGCCCGCGGGCCGAGCGCCCGCCGGTAGCTGCCGTCGTAGAGATTGCCCAGCTCCGCCTTGACGAAGTGACAGCGCCGCACCGTACCGTCCCCGTCCACCGAGATCACCGACTCGCCCGTCCGGCAGGGCAGTCCCGCCGAGTGGTGCGGATCGCGGCTGTAGGGGAACAGCGGATCCAGCTCCGTCCAGCGCGCCGCCTCCTCATCGGTGTACGAGCGCCCCTCGGCGGCGTTCACCCAGAGATAGACCGCGTCCGGCAGCTGGGCCCGCAGCCGCCGCGCCTCGTCGAGATGCTCGTCGAACCCCACCACCCCCACGCTGTAGCGGATGCCCTTCGCCGACAGGTCCCGGCATTTGCCCAGAAAACGGTCGTACGGGGTCTGCCCGGGGTGGTACGTGCACCAGAGCGCGATCCGCTCCGGATCGGCGTCCGCCAGCCAGTCGGTGCGGCCGCTCAGGTTCGTCTGGATCGCGACCCGGTTCATGTGCGGAAGGCGCGACAGCTCGGTCAGCGCCCGCCGGTACCAGGAGCGCACCAGCCCCTCACCCCACGGTGTGAACAGCACCGACAGCCGGTCGCCGCTCTGCGCCGCGGCCCAGCCGGTGAACCGCTCCAGCGCCTCCCGGTCAGCCGTGAGCTGGGCGCGGCTGTCCCGCCGCTTGGCGAACGGACAGTAGGGGCAGTCGTAGTCGCAGGAGGCGAGCGGTCCCCGGTAGAGAATCGTCAGGTCCATCTCCGGCTCACTTCCGCTCGTACGCGGCCATCGCCGCCCGCACCCCGGGGGAGAACAGCGCGGGACCCAGCGCGTCGGAGTGGGCGAGGCCGGACGGGGACAGCCTGAGGAGACCGTCCGGCGCCGACGTGTCCAGCCAGCCCCGCCGCGCGAACCCCGCCAGCTCGGCCGGGAAGTCCGCGGCCGGATCGGTGCCGAAGCGGGCCCGGTACTCCGCCACCGGCAGCCCCGCCGCCTGGAGCAGCGACTGCAGCAGATGCCGCCGGCGTGCCTCGTCCGCGTCGACGTACCGGCCGACCTCGGCGCGGGAGAAGTCCTCGGTGGCGGTGAAGTCGTCGATGATCGACCGGATCTCCCGCATGTCCACCGCGTAGTCGAAGGAGTAGTGGAGGGCGGAGGTGTACGAACGGGCACCGCAGCCCAGGCCGATCATGCCGTCGGTCTGGCAGGCGTAATCCTCCGGGCCCTCCTGCTCACGCGGGGCGTCGGTCCGCCGGAACATCCGCATCGACACCTGCTCGTAGCCGTGCGCCACCAGATGGTCCCGCCCCACCGCGTAAAGCCGCAGCCGCTGCTCGTCCCAGGCGGCGTCCTCCAGTGCCCGCGCCGTGGGGCCGGTCACGGTCGGCCCGAGGCGGTGCAGGCCGGTGAGCGGGCGCACGTACAGCGGATAGAGATACAGCTCCTCCGGCCGCCAGGCCAGTGCCGCGTCCAGCGAGGCGAGCCAGCTGCGCTCGGTCTGCCCCTCGATGCCGTAGATCAGGTCGACGTTCAGCACGGGGATCCGGGCATCACGGATCCGGCCGAGCGCCGCTTCCACGTCGGCGCGGCGCTGCGGACGGACGGCAGCCCTGGCCTCCTCGTCCACGAAGCTCTGCACGCCGATGCTGATCCTGGTCGTGCCCCGGTCGGCCAGCACCGCCAGCCGGTCGGCGGTGGCGGTGGACGGTGAGGTCTCCACGGACAACGGGACCGCGCTCAGCTCGGCACCCATCCGCTTCTCGGCTATGTCGCAGAGCCGCTCCAGCTCGCCCGCCGTCAGAAACGTCGGAGTCCCGCCGCCGAACGCCGCCGCCGCGAACCGCACCGGCTCCTGGTCGCCCAGCGCCTCCCGCACCGCCAGGGCCTGCCGGTCCAGCGCGTCCAGATAGCGCGTCGTCAGCTCATCGGGCGCGCCGATCCGGGTGAAGAGATTGCAGAAGCCGCACCGGACCTCGCAGAACGGTATGTGGAGATAGAGGGAGAGCGCGTCCTTCGGCTCCGCCGCCCAGAGCGACCGCAGGGCCGGGCGGTCCGCCAGCGGCCGGTAGGCCGTCTTGTGCGGATAGGCGTAGACGTAACTCTCGTACGGCCGGAGGGCGGGCGGCGCCGGAGTGCTGGTGGTGATCGTCATCGGGCGGCCTCCGGCCCCGGCGCTGCGGGTGGTTCGAGGAAGAAGTGGGCGTAGGGGACGGTCCAGACGGCCGGGTGGCCGAGCCGGTGACCGGTGTAGCCGTCGTCGCCGTAGGCGGTGCCGTGGTCGGAGCAGACGATCGCGAAGCACCGGCGGCGGCTGCTCGCGGCGGCGAAGAGCCGGCCGATGTGCCGGTCCACATACTCCAGGGCCGCCGCGTGCGTGGCCCGGGAGTCGCCCGCCGCGCGGGTCGCGCCGGGCAGATGGAACCAATTCGGCTGGTGCAGGGCGGACACGTTGACGAAGAGGAACAGCCGCTGTTCCCGGGGGAGCGCCGCGACGACCTCCTCCGCCCGCGCCACCTGCTCCTCGAACGAGGTCGGTGAGGCGACGCCGAAGCCGGGCTCCCAGTGGCTCTCCTGGAACATGCCGGGCAGCACCGAACCGAGTGGCCCCTGACGGTTGAAGAAGCCGACCCCGCCGATACACAACGTGCGATATCCCTCGGCGGCCAGCCCCGACACCAGATCGGGCGTGTCGAACACGAACGTGCCGTCCGCCGTCGTCTCACTGCCCGCGAACCGCGCCGCGAAGAGCCGGGGATGCGGCCCGGGGGAGGCGGGCGTCGGCAGGAACCCGGCGAACATCGCCTGGTGCGAGGCGTAGGTGAAGCTGCCCGGGGCGTGCCGCTCCTCCCAGCCGCCGCCGGGCAGATGCCGGGCGAGGTTGGGGATGCGTCCGGCGGCCGCCAGCTCTACGGCGACATCGTGGCGCAGGGTGTCCAGGGTGACCAGCAACAGGTCGTGGCTGCCCACGACGTCGCCCATGTCGGGCCGGTCGGGCCCGGCGGGCGCGGGAAAGACGGCGGGGTCAGCAAGCGGTGACGGCACGGTGGTTCCTTGCTCGGTCCAGTACGGCGGCGACCTGCGCCGCATAGGTGTCCAGGCCCTCGGCGCCGCTGCCCGGCAGACCGGTCAGTCCGGGCAGCAGATCGCCGAAGGCGTTGACCTCGCCGACGGCGAAGCGCCGCCAGCCGGCCGTGGGCAGGAGGTCGACACCCACACAGGGCGTCCCGGGGAAGCAGGCCGCCGCCCGCTCGCACATCGCCAGCGCCTCACGCCAGCAGCCGCCCGCCGCCGCCACGGCTCCCCGGACCTCGTCGAGGTCACCACGCGCGCCGCCGAGATGCAGATTGGTCATGGGGCTCGTGCTCGTCCGCACCACGGCGTGGGTCGCCCGGCCGCCGACCACCACGATCCGCAGGTCCGCGGCCCGACCGCGCTGCGACGCCTTCGGGAGCCAGCGCTCGATGTGCAGCCCGTCCGGGGCCAGCGCGTCCACGACGGCGCCGACCTCCCGTTCCGAGGTGTAGCGCCTGACCCGCAGTGAGTTGAACAGCCGCCCCGACGCGTCCCGTTCCACCGATGTGCTCGCCCGGACCCGGCCGGGACCCGCCGTCTCCACCGCCAGCACCCCCGAGGCGGAGGAGCCGTGCGCGAGCTTCACGAACGCCCGGGGCATGCGGTGCTCACGCAGCAGCTCCCGTACGTCGGACCAGCCGCGCACCAAGGTCCCCGCCGGTCCTGAAGTCGGCGAAGCGGGCACGGGGACCCCCGCCCGGTCGAGCAGCCCGTGGCACAGCCGCTTGTCGAAGAGCACGGCGATGTCGGCGGGGGAGCCCAGCACCTCGGCGCCCGCTGCGGACGCCGCACCGGCCACCGCCTCCACCGCCGCGGTGAAGTGGGCATACCACCGGGCCGAGCCCTCCACCCGGGTCGGGTCGTCGACCCCGCGGAGCAGCCGGTCCACCTCGGCGTCCTCACCGGGCGAATCGATCCGCACGCTCTCGCCGGGAGCGAACGCCGCGTCCCCGCGCAGCACCTGGAGCCAGGGCACCACCCGGGCAGCGGGCAGACCGGCGGACCTCACGGCCTCCTCGAAGAAGGCGACCCGCCGGTTGTCCGGGTTGCCGACGACGGCGAAGCGCGGCTCCCGGCCGCCCCCGCCGCTACTCGCTGACCGCGACATAGCGTTCCGGTTCGTCGTCCTCGTCGTCCGGGTCGGCGTAGTCCTCCTCGGCCTCGCCGCCCTCGACCACGGCCGGGGCGCAGGCGGCTCTGATGCGGTCCAGCACCGGCTCCGTGAGGTAGTGATGGCGCAGGTCGAGTGTGGACAGGTGGTTCAGGGGCTGGCCGTTGAGCAGGGCCTCGCCGCCCGTGTCGCTCAGGGTGCCCATGGACAGCGCCAGAGTCTCCAGCTGGGCGACGACGGGAGCGGACCCCAGGGCAAGGGCGATCTCGTCCTGGATCTCGCTGTTCTGCAGTCCGAGGTGGCGCAGCCGGGGGAACACGCCGCCCGACAGGAGCGGCCGGATGTCGTCGACCGTGGCGTCGCCGCCGTACCACGAACTGCCGAACCACAGGTCCAGGCGCTCCAGCGCGGGCAGTTCGCTCGCGGCGACGGCCCGCACCAGCGCGCCGGGCAGCCCGCCGGACTCGAAGCGCAGCGACTTCAGCGCCGTATGACGCAGGGGGAACATGGCGAGCCCCGCCTGGCCGCAGCCGCGCACGGCGAACTCCTCCAGCGAGGGCAGCGCTTCGAGCACGGGGGTGATGTCGCACATGCGCAGCCAGGACACCTCGCACTCCTCACTCACCACATCGGCGAGGAAGAGCCCGCGCAGCGCCGGGAAGCGCGGCGCGTCGTTGACGAGTAGGTCTCTCACCTCGTCGAACGGCGTGTAGTCCCCACGCCACCAGGGGCCGATGACGAGCGCCCGGACCCGCGTCGTGTCCACCGTGTCGACGAACTGGCCCCACAGGGTGGTGAAGTCGGTGTCCTCGTCGTCGTACGAGCACTCCAGCCGCCAGGCCACGGTGTCGGGGGCGGGCAGGGGGCCGGCCGACGGCGCCGGGGTGTGGACCGGCAACCCGTGGAAGCGGTCGAAGTGCTGAATGCCGATGTATGTCATGTCGCCCTACTCCGATACGGCGGTGTAGCGGCCCTCGGCGCCCCGGTCGCCCCACGGCTCGCACTTCTCCGAGAGGTCGACCCGGACCCCGTGCGGCTCCAGAGCGGAACGGACCCGCTCCTCCATGGCCTCGCTGAGGAAGTGGTGGTGGAGATCGAGGAGTTCCAGGTGGGTCAGCGGCTGCCCTTCGAGCAGGGCGGCCGCCCCCTCGTCGCCCAGCGTCCCGTTCGACAGGTCGAGCACCCGCAGCTGGGCGACGAGGGGAGCCGAGGCGATGGCCGAGGCGATCTCGTTCTGGATCTCGCTGTTGCGCAGGCCCAGGTGGTTCAGCCGGGGGAAGCGGGTGCCGGAGAGCAGCGGAGCGAGGTCGGCGACATCGGTATCGCCCTCGTAGGCGGACACCCCGAGCCAGAGGTCCAGCCGTTCCAGCGAGGGCAGTTCGCTGTCCAGCACCCCGCGCACCACCTCGACCGGCAGCCCGCCCGCCTGGATCGTCAGCGACCGCAGCCGCTCGTGCTTCGTCGGCGGGAACACGAGATCCGAGCCGCCGCGCACCCCGAGCTCGGTCAGCGCCGGGAAGGCGGCCAGCAGCGCCGTGACATCCGACTGCTGGATCCAGGTGATCTCGGCCTCCTCCGCCTCCAGATCACCGACGAACACCGCCTCCAGCGAGGTCAGCCGGCCGGCGGCGGCGATCACCAGGTCGATCGGCACGGAGGAGTTCTCCTCGTAGGCCTCGCCCCACTGACCGATGATCAGGGCCCGGACCCCGGCCGGGTCGACCGCATCCAGGAAGTGGGCGAACTCCTCCTCCCAGGGCCGGTCCCGGCCTTCGTCGCCGCCGTACGGATCGACGAAGACGCGCCAGGCCGCGGCGTCCGCGGCGGGTCGGGAGCCCCCGTCGGTCGTGTGCTGGAAGTCGACGGCCGGAAGGCCGCCGAACTCGTGCAGATGCTGCGCACCGTACATGGCCCTGAGCTCCTGATCCTGGGGACGGCTGTTGTTCGCAAGGTCTATCAAGCCGCACTGACAACGCCGCGACCGGGACCCGTCCACGGCCGTGGCCGGGCGCCGTTGTCAGACCCTGCCCGTAGCGTTTTCCGCAGGGTCGGCACAGCGGGTGCCGCGACGAGGGGAGACGTCCGTGTACCGGCAGGGCGACGTACTGATCATGGAGCTGGACGAGTCGGCGGTGCCCGCCCCCTTCCTGGAGGCCCCGGGCGAACTGCGCGACGGGCGGGGGCGACTGGTGCTCGCGCTGGGTGAGGTCACCGGACACGCGCACGCCGTGCAGGGCCCCGGCCGGCTCATCAGGGAAGCGGGCCGGTTCGGCCCGATGCTGCTCCATCTCCCCGAGGGCGGCCGGGTGGTGCACGAGGAGCACGCGGTGATCCCGCTGCCCAAGGGCTGGTTCCGCGTCGTGCGCCAGCGGGAGTACGCACCGGGTGCGGTCCGCATCGTGGCGGACTGACCGTTCCGCCGTGCCGGAGCACGCACGGACATCCAGAGCGAGCACAGCCTTCCAGAACAGATCGAGCACAGCAGGGGACGGGGACAACCGATGCAGAACGTGAATTCCTGGCGGAGCGTGGCGGCGGCGACCGGCCGGGCGGACCGGGCGGCGGCCGAGGCCGGGGTCCGGCGCGCCTACCGCACCGCCGGACTGGCCGGGCCGGACCGGATCATCTGGGCCGCATCGCCCCGGGCCGCCGTCGGGACGGTGGAGAAGCTGACCGACGCCGGACGGTCGGTGCGCGAGGAGGTCCGCACCCGCCCCTGGGCGGACGAGCGCCGCCGGATGTACGACGAGCTGGGCCCGGCCGGCTGGTCGGCGCTCTGGTCCGCCACCGGAGCCCAGCTGTGGGAGACCACGGCCGCGCTCGCCGAACGGATACGGACCGGAATCGTCGCCGACCTGGCGCCCCGGCCCCAGGACGAGGAGGCCGTGCGGCTGGTGCTCCTGGACGCGGTGCTCGGCCAGCACGACGCCGCTTGGCTCGCAGCCTTCGACGGGCAGGGCGACCGGCTCGCGGGCCTCGCCGAGGTGGCCCGCAACGCCGGCTGGTGGTGGCCCTACGAGAACGCCGTGGTCATCACCGAGCGGCCCGACGTCCTCCACCGCGACGAGGCGGGCCGGCTCGACCACGGGGAGGGGCCGGCACTCGCGTACGGGGACGGGTTCGCCCTGCACGCCTGGCGCGGCATGCCCGTGCCCGCCGCGTTCCTGGACGAGCTGCCCTCCCTCACCCCGGAGCGGATCCGCGCCGAGGAGAACGCGGAGCTGCGCCGCGTGATGCTGGAGTACTACGGCTACGACCGGTATCTCACCGAGTCGGGCGCCGAGCCCGTCCACCGCGACGAGACGGGCATCCTCTGGCGCATCGCCCTCGACGGCGACGAGGACGTGGTGATGGTCGAGGTGGTCAACTCCACTCCCGAGCCGGACGGCACGTACCGCACCTACTGGCTGCGCGTGCCGCCCACCACCTGGACCGCCAAGGACGGGGTGGCCTGGACGTTCGGGCTGGAGGGGGCGGCCTACGCACCGGTGCGCCAGACCTGACCCGGAGGCCGGTCAGTCCCGGCCGGGGGCCGGCGGCGGTGAAGGGGCCGGGCGGTCAGCCGTCGGCCGGGGGGCGGTCAAGGGGCCGGCGACCGGCGCACCGGCCAGATCGGCGAGGTCGACGCCCAGCTCGCGGGCGAGCGCCTCGTCGGTCCACCGCAGCATCATGGTCCGGGAGAGCGGACCCGCGTACGACGTCGTCTGCACCGCCATCCCGTCCAGCAGGGCGGTCAGCCGCCAGGCCGCCGACCGGGGATCCTCGCACCGGAACTCTCCGGCGGCGGCGCCCTCCTCGATGACCTGGGCCAGCTCCGTCTTCCACTGCTGGTCGAGGTCGCCCGCGACCTCACGGAGGGCGGGGTCGCGCAGCGAGGCGGCCCAGCCCTCGATCCACAGCCGCCAGCCCTTGGCCGTTCCCGTCGGCGCGTACCATCGCACGGCCGCCCGCAGTCGGCGTACGGCGGTGGTGCGGCGGGCCAGCAGCTTGCGGAGGTGGGCGAGATCGGCCTCTGCCGCGTACGCGAACGCCGCCGCGACCAGCTTCTCCTTAGTCGAGAAGTGGTAGAGGACGAGCGCGTTGCTCACGCCCAGCACCGAGGCCACATCGGCGATCCGCACGGACGAGACCCCGCGGGCCTCGATCTGCTCGACCGCGGCGCGCAGCAGCTCCTCGCGGCGCTCCGCCACGTTCAACCGGACTCTTGCCACCCGGACACCCTAACGAATGGGCCAGGTCAGCGGCGGCACGGACGAGCGCCGGTGACCGGCGGCGACCTGGGAAACGGACGTTCACCAGGAGGACGTAACGGGGGCCCACGGATGTGACAGGACCGGGTCGGGGACCGGAATCCTCCGGCCTGCCCGGACGTTGCCTTGTGCATGACGCGAATCGAACCGGCTCAGGAAGCGCTGCTCCGTCTCCTCGGCGAGCAGGACGGCGGTGTTCTGGTCACCCTGAAGCAGGACGGACGCCCCCAGCTGTCCAACGTCAATCACGCCTTCTACCCCGAGGAACAGGTGGTCCGCGTCTCGGTCACCGAGGGCCGGGCCAAGACCCGTAACCTGCGGCGCGACCCCCGGGCGAGCTACCACGTCACGAGCGACGACCGCTGGGCGTGGACCGTCGCCGACGGAACCGCCGAGCTGACCCCGCCCGCCGAGGCGCCCGACGACGCCACTGTGGAGGCCCTGATCACGCTCTACCGGGATGTCAGGGGCGAGCACCCCGACTGGGACGACTACCGGCGGGTCATGGTCGAGGACCGCCGGGTGCTGCTCACCCTGCACATCGACCACGTCTACGGGCAGCCGCGTGGCTGACGCCCCCGTCGGCCGGGCCGGCTGCCCCGTTCAGCATCTTCTGGTCGCCCTGTCGTACGGGCCGACCATAATGAAACGACACCGACTCCCCCAGGAGATGTTGTGACCGGCGCTGACTACCTGCTTCCGCTCCGCACGAAACTGCGCTCGATGCGCACCGAGTCCTTCGGGGCCGATCCGGCCGGAGCGCGGATGGAGCGCATCCGCCGCTCGCCCCATTTCGTCGACGGTGCGTTCCAGAACCCGGTGGGGGCCCGGATCAGGCCCTCCGGGTCCACCGTCGAATTCGCCAAGACCTATGTCCAGAAGGAGCAGCGGGCCCTGAGGACGCCGAACGGCTCCGTGCCCGTCCACCCCACCACGCTCGCCGATCTGGCCGTACCGCCCGTCAGCGGGCTCCGGCTGACCTGGATGGGCCATTCCAGCGTGCTGGCGGAGATCGACGGCCGACGGATCCTGTTCGACCCGGTCTGGGGCGAGCGCTGCTCCCCGTTCCCGTTCGCCGGACCCAAGCGGCTGCACCCCGCTCCGCTGTCGCTGGCCGCGCTCGGACCCGTCGACGTGGTCGTGATCTCCCACGACCACTACGACCACCTCGACCTGCCGACGATCCGCGCCCTGGCCGGCACCGACGCGGTCTTCGCCGTGCCGCTCGGCGTCGGAGCCCATCTGGAGCGCTGGGGTGTGCCCGCCGCCCGGATGCACGAGCTCGACTGGAACGAGACCGCGACGGTCGGCGGTACCAGCCTCACCGCCACCCCCGCACGCCACTTCTGCGGGCGCGGGCTGCGCAACGGGCAGCACACCCTCTGGGCGTCCTGGGTCGTCGCGGGTGCGGAGCACCGGATCTACCACAGCGGGGACACCGGCTATTTCCCCGGCTTCCGGGACATCGGCGCCGAGCACGGCCCCTTCGACGCCACCATGATCCAGATCGGTGCGTACTCGGAGTACTGGCCGGACATCCACATGACCCCCGCCGAAGGCATGCGGGCCCACCTGGACCTCCAGGGCGGCCGCCCGCACGGCGTGCTGCTCCCCATCCACTGGGGCACGTTCAACCTGGCGCCGCACGCCTGGGCGGAGCCGGGCGAGTGGACCAAGGACGCCGGTGAGGAGGCGGACCAGCCCGTGGCGTTCCCCCGCCCGGGCGAGCCGTTCGAGCCGGCCGGGATCCTGCCCGTGGAGCCCTGGTGGCGGGCCCTGTCGCCCGTGCTCGCCCGCCCGTGGCGCCTTTCCGGGGAACAGACCGGTTCCGGCCGCGGCCCCGCACCGGCGGCGCGGGGCGATCTCGACCTCGCCGGGGAGCGCTGACCGCGCGCAGGACCAACGGTCGGGGCCGCCGCCGGGATCGCCCGGCGGCGGCCCTTCGGCGCGCAGACTCAGCAGAGCCGGGACACCGCGTAGGCCTCGATCGCGTCCCGCTGGTACTCCGCCAGGCCCGGCGCGATGGCCTCGTACGCCGCGCGCCAGTCCTCGTTCTCCGCACAGGAGCGCCCGATCGCCCGGTACTCCTCGGCCGACACGGCGTGCAGGGAGGTGAGCGCCCGGTACTGCGCGTCGATCTCCGCCCGCACGGGCTCCGCGTCCGCAGGGGTGCCGCCGACCATGTGCTCGGCCAGCCGGATCATCAGCGCCGTGCGTTCGCGCTGCCCCGCCTCGGCCTCGGCCGGGGTCATGGCGGCCGCCCGTCGGCCCGCCTCCCCGGCGAGCCCGGGGAATTCGCGCAGATTGGCCTCGTACTGAGCGGGCTGAATGCCCTCGAACAGGTTCTCCGGTCGGTTGATCGCGGTCATGGCCCTGCCGTCCCTTCTTGACTGTTCCAGCTCGGCGATCGTGCGGGAGACGGTCCCGGCCAGGGCGTCCAGCCGGTCCCGCTCGGCGAGCAGCCGTCGGTGGTGGCCCCGCAGGGCCTCCACCGTGTCGACCTGGTCGGCGAGGACTCTGCCGATCTCCGGCAGCCCGACGCCCAGTTCCCGCAGCACGAGGATCTGCTGCAGCAGCAGAAGCTGGTGCTCCTCGTAGTAGCGGTGGCCGTTGGGGCCGATCCGGGCCGGCGGCAGCAGACCGATCTCGTCGTAGTGCCGCAGGGTCCGGGCGGTCACCCCCGACATGCGGGCGACCTCGGAGATCGGCCAGTCCATCGCCACTTCCTCGCTCCTTACGAGCACTCCCTCACGAGTGCCTCACCAGGCCGGATTCTCCGGCCCTGGTCATGACCGTAGAAGCTGCCGCAGCGGCAACTTCAAGCCCGGATCCGCGCCGGTCGGGCTCAGTACCGCCCTCCACGACGGTGAGGGAGAGGCCGACCTCGATACTCGCCGGTGCCGGTTCGGGTTCCGGCGGAGACACGTTCGGGCGCAGCGCGGCGTCGACGTCCTTGCCCCGAGGCCACGGACGGCCACGTGGAGGGCGTCGCGCAACGAACGTCGTCCCGTACGCGTCTCATCGAGCATGAACGATCTCCCTGAGGGCCCCGTCACCTCCTTCGACTCCGACGACTCGGAGGACGCGGAGGTGCGGCCCGGACCCCTCCGGCGCCATGCGGTCTGGGCCGTAGCCGTCACCACCGCTGGTGTGGCGCTGGGATGGGTGGGCGCGCTCTTCCGCATCGGGCCGGAGGAGTTCGGCCTGCCGCCCGCCGCTCCGGGAGCGCTCTGGCCCTATCTGCTCGCCTGGGCCGCGATCGGTCTGGCGCTGGCAGCCATCCTGCGCTCCGTGGCCGCCAAGGTGCCCGTCCACGAACCGGAGACGGCCGCCATCGGCGTCGTCATGATCGGTACGCGGCTGTCCCTCGGCTGGCGGCCGGAGCCCCTCGAAGTCGCCGGTCTCGCGGCCGCCGGACTGCTGCTCGTGGCCGTCTGGTGCGCCGTCGCCCTGCGTGGGGCGGCCGTCGTACGGCGGAGCGAGGAGGTCCCCCGCCCCCGGGGAACCGCCTAGGACACGCCGACGGCGGGGCCGGGGGCCGGGCCCGGCGCGCAGGGCACACTGGGGCAGCCCCCGCATCCGCGTACGAGAAGGAGCCTCCCGTGGCACTCACCCGTGAAGAGCGCGAACAGTTCCTCGCCGAACCCCATGTCGCCGCCCTGGCCGTCGCCTCGGGGAGCGGTGACCGGGCCCCGCTCACCGTGCCCATCTGGTACGAGTACGAAGCCGGCGGCGACGTCCGGATCCTCACCGGCCGCACCTCGCGCAAGGCCGAACTGATCGCCGCGGCGGGCCGGTTCACGCTCCTCGTCGACCGGCTGGAGCCGACCGTCCGGTACGTCTCGGTCGAGGGACCCGTCGTCGACACCCGCCCCGCGACGCGCGCCGACCTGGAGCAGGTGTCGGCGCGCTACCTCCCGGCGGAGAAGGTCGCCGGTTACGTGGACTTCTCCTGGGAGAACCACGGCGAGCAGGTCGTGATCACCCTGCGCCCCGAACGCTGGGTCAGTTCGGACCTCGGCCAGGTCTGATCCCCGACCGCGCGTGTGGCGGAGTCGACCTGAGGGAGGCGTGCCCCACGCACTCCTGGACTCTCGATGACATACGCGGCCTCGGCGGCGCCACTGCCACGGGCCACCGGTGCCAACAGCGGCTTCGGTGCGGTGACCGCTCTCGTGCTGGCACCCGCCCGAAGCCGCACCGTGCCCAGGACCCCTTCATGGCAAGGGCGTTGTGGGACGAGTCGGCCCGGCTGACCGGGCGGGACGCCGATGCCGTCCGACGCGCCTCGGGGGGCCGAAAACAAGTCGCGCGGCCCCGGAGCGCGTTGGTAGGAAAGAGCGATGGGCACTGATGCGCTGGATCCCCTGGACCGCCTGGATCTCGTGGGCCGTCTGATCGCCGAGCGTGACTGCGAGCGGTTGATCGTCGAGTTCGTCCATCGGCTCGATCTGGGTGAACCCGGCGATGTGGCCGATCTGTTCACCCCGGACGGGTGGTGGGAATGGGCCGCGGGGGACCGGCGGATCGAGGGCAGGGAGGCCCTGCGCGCCTACTTCGCCGGCCGTCCCGCCGACCGGCTCTCGCGCCGCCTGTGCACCAACATCCTGGTGACCCTGACGTCCGCCGCGACCGCGACCGCGAGCACGTACTTCACGACGTTCCGCGTGGACGGCCACACCGGCGGCATGCTGCCGCCGCGCCTCCCCGTTCAGGTCGGGCGCTACGAGGACACCTTCCGCAAGGTCGACGCCCGGTGGCTCCTTGCCGGGCGGGAGCTCTTCCTCGACTTCGCCGGGCCGACCGAACGGCTGAGTCCGGCGGACGACCGTCCCGGGGCCTGACGCCCCCACCTCACGCCCGGTGCCCGGCAGGCGGACCTGCCGGGCACCGGGCGTCGTACGGGAGGGCGTACCGGGGCGTCAGACCGCCGGGGCCGGGTAGGTCGGGTACTCCACGCCGGAGACGTGCTGGACGACCCGGATGACCTGGCACGAGTAGCCGAACTCGTTGTCGTACCAGAGGTAGAGGATCGCGTTGTCGCCGTCGACCTTGGTCGCGCCCGCGTCGACGATCGAGGCGTGGCGCGAGCCGATGAAGTCGCTGGAGACCGCGTCGGGCGCGCTGATGAAGTCGATCTGGCGCTTGAGCGGCGAGGCCAGCGACACATTGCGGAGGTAGTCGAGGACCTCCTCGCGGGTGGTCTCCCGCTCCAGCCGCAGGCTGAGGATGGCGATCGAGACGTCCGGCACCGGGACGCGGATCGAACTGCCGGTGATCGGCGCCTTCAGCTCGGGCAGCGCCTTGGCCACGGCCGACGCGGCCCCGGTCTCGGTGATGACCATGTTGAGCGCCGCCGAACGGCCACGACGGTCGGAACCGTGGTAGTTGTCCAGAAGGTTCTGGTCGTTGGTGTACGAGTGGACGGTCTCCACGTGCCCGCGCAGAACGCCGTACTCGTCCGCCATCGCCTTCAGCGGCGGGACGATCGCGTTGGTCGTGCAGGACGCGCAGGACAGGATCTGCTCGTCCGGCTTGACCGTGTCGTGGTTGACGCCGTGCACGATGTTCGGGACGTCGCCCTTGCCCGGCGCGGTGAGCACGACCTTGGCGATGCCCGGCTGGAGGTGCTTGGAGAGGCCTTCGCGGTCCCGCCACCGGCCGGTGTTGTCGATCAGGATGGCGTCCTTGATGCCGTACGCCGTGTAGTCGACCGTCGTCGGGTCGTCCGAGTAGATGACCTGGATCTCGTTGCCGTTGGCGATGATCTTGTTGTTCGCCTCGTCGACGGTGATCGTGCCCTGGAACTGGCCGTGGATCGAGTCGCGCCGCAGCAGCGAGGCGCGCTTGACGATGTCCTGGCCGGAGCCCTTGCGGACGACGATGGCCCGCAGGCGCAGGCCGTTGCCCGAACCGGCCTTCTCGATGAGCAGGCGGGCGATGAGCCGGCCGATGCGACCGAAGCCGTAGAGCACCACGTCACGCGAGGCGCGGCGCTCGATCTTGTTGTCGCCCGTCGCCCCGGCGACGGCCTCCGCGGTGAACTCCTCGACGGAGAGTCCGCGCTCGTCGGCCCGGTAGGTGGCGGCCAGCATGCCTATGTCGATCTGGGACGGGCCGAGATCGAGCGTCGTCAGAGCCTTGAGGAAGGGCATCGTCTCGGTGACCGAGAGCTCCTCGCCCGCGATCTGCCGGGCGAAGCGGTGCGTCTTGAGGATGCTGACCACCGACTTGTTCACCAGGGAGCGGCTGTGCAGCAGGACGTTCACGTCCTGCTCGCGGTGCAGCTTCCCGATGATCGGGATCATCGACTCCGCGATCTCCTCGCGGTGCATCCAGTTGGTGAACGAGTCGTCATTGACAGTCACAAGTTTATCTTTCGAGCTAGGCGGCGCTCATATGGTAACCGGCCGCCTTCCTGCCCCTTCGGGGGGTGCCCTGCCTGCGGGTGAACCCCGGGCCGGAGCCGCGCAATCGGGCGCGCGTGCGAGGGCTCATACCAGAGTGGGACGGATGGCGGGCAAGTTCGACAACTGCCCGTCGCGCATACGTCATTGACGACTACCGTGTGTGCTCGGTGATCAACGGTGGGCTCATAACGTTCGGGCCTGCCCGACCGATGACCCGCGCCTGACCGACCACCGTAGGGGCCACCGCATGGACGCCGGCACGACCGCCGATCCCCGGTGCCCCCTGTACCGAGGACGCTGATGTCTCAACTTCGCGCACCCGACGCGCGACCGGACCGCCGTGAGGGCGGGCGGCACGGCCGCCCCGGCGCGCGCGGCCACTCGGCCCCGAGCCGGCCGCGCGCCGCAGGGCCTTCCCCCGACGCCCGCATCCGCCCCCAGCTGCTGCGGACCGCGCTGCTCCCGGCCGTCGCCGCGGTGCTCAGCGGCGCCGCAGCGGTCATCTTCACCGTCCGCGCCGGAGGCGTCGGCTCCTCGCCCAGCCTCTGGGCTGCGCTCGGCGGATCGGGGGCCCTGGCGGTCGCCGCCGTCGCGGCCGCCTACCTCGGCGCAAACCGCATGGCGGGCCAGGTGCTCGACCGGGCCCTCGCGCTCCGGCGGGCCAGCGCCCAGGGCCGGGCCGAGCTGCAACGCGTGGTGGAACAGCTCCGCAACGGAGAGCCCGTCGCCGCGCGGCGGCCGGCGCCACCCCCCACGCCCGGGGCCGACGCCTTCGACCTGCTCGGACAGGAGATGGCCCGGGCCCAGGAAGCCTCCGTAGCCGCCGTCGTCCAGGCCTCCCAGCTCTTCAGCAGCGCCGGCAACGAACAGAAGGTCGAGGTCTTCGTCAACCTCGCGCGACGTCTGCAATCCCTCGTCCACCGCGAGATCCAGATCCTCGACGAGCTGGAGCACGAGGTCGAGGACCCCGACCTCCTCAAGGGCCTCTTCCAGGTCGACCACCTCGCCACCCGGATCCGCCGCCACGCGGAGAACCTCGCCGTCCTCGGCGGGGCCGTCTCCCGGCGCCAGTGGAGCAACCCCGTCACCATGACGGAGGTGCTCCGCTCGGCCATCGCCGAGGTCGAGCAGTACCCCCGGGTCAAGCTGGTCCCGCCGATGGACGGCACCCTGCGCGGCCACGCCGTCGCCGACGTCATCCACCTGCTGGCCGAGCTGGTCGAGAACGCCACGGTGTTCTCCGCCCCCCACACCCAGGTGCTGCTGCGCGTCCAGCAGGTCACCGCCGGGCTCGCCCTGGAGGTGGAGGACCGCGGTCTCGGGATGCCGGACCACGAGCAGAAGCGGATGAACGCCCTGCTCTCCGACCCCGACCAGGTCAATGTCGCGCATCTGCTCCAGGACGGCCGGATCGGCCTGTTCGTCGTCTCGGCCCTCGCCCGCCGCCACGGCATCGCCGTCCGCCTCCAGAGCAACATCTACGGCGGCACGCAAGCGGTGCTGGTCCTTCCCCAGTCGCTGCTCGGGGCCGATCCCGACGCGCCGCCGTCGCCCGACGCCGTGCCCGTACCGCCCCCCGGCGCCGTGCACCGGCCGCCCGTCGAGGCCGGGAGCCCCGCCGCTCCACCGCGGGGCGGCACCTCCCGCGCCGCGGCCCCGGCCCGGACATCGAGGGACCAGGCTTCCGCCGCCCAACCGTCGCCCCAGGCGCCCGGCCCCGCGCGGAACGGACGTCCCGGGCCGCCCGCGGGCGAGGCCCCGCCCCTCCCGCTGCGCGCCGAGCGCGTCGACCGGCCGACACCGTCCGCCTCCCCGCCCGAGCGCGGGGACCCGTCCGCAGCGGCCGTCCACGAGCGCGACGACCGGCCGGCCCCGGCCGCCGCATCCGAGCGCGACCACGCGGCTCCCTCTCCCGCCCGGCCGGAACTGCCCAAGCGGACGAACCAGGAAAGCCTCGTCCCGCAGCTTCGCGAGGCACCCGCCCCGCGTGTGGAGGACGAGCACGCCCTGCACGACCCCGGCCTGATGGCCGCCTTCCGGCGCGGCGTCGACCTCGCCGAAGCCCAGACCGCCGAGGAGGAGGGCCCCGAGAGCGGATACGGCAACCCCCGCGGCGCCACCGGTACCGGGGGGCAGACGGCGCTCGACGCCCCTCTGGAATCTCTCTCACCCCTCCCCGTACGCGGAACCACCGGACCGCACGACCGGCCGGGTCCGGCCCGGGCGTCGCGGCCGGACCACGCGCTGCCCGTGAGCGGTCTGCCCGTACCGGACAGCTACCCGCCCGACGCGTACCCGCACGACACCGCCGCGTACCCGCGCGGCAGCTACGCCGAAGGCGCCCCCGACCGCGGCACGGGCGAGCCCGGAGCGATCACGGCCGAACCCTTCCTGCCGGGCCAGGCCGTCCCGGAACCCCGCAAAGACACCACCTTCAAGGAGTAGAAACCATGACGAGCGATATGCCGTCCGGTCAGGTCTCGGACCTGGACTGGCTGCTGAGCGGGCTGGTCCAGCGCGTGCCCTACACGCGCAGCGCGGTCCTGCTCTCCGCCGACGGGCTGGTGAAATCCGTGCACGGCATGGACCCCGACAGCGCCGACCACATGGCGGCCCTGGCCGCCGGTCTGTACTCGCTGGGCCGCAGCGCCGGCGCCCGGTTCGGGGACAACGGCGACGTCCGGCAGGTGGTCGTCGAACTGGACTCCACGCTCCTGTTCGTCTCCACCGCCGGATCCGGCACCTGTCTCGCCGTCCTTTCCGGGCGCGAGGCGGACGCCGCGGTGCTCGGTTACGAGATGGCGATGCTGGTCAAGAGCGTCCGTCCCTATCTGACGACCCCGCTGCGGCAGCCGGCCGGCGCGCCGTTCACCCCGGGGATCTGAGGATGCCGGCCCCGCAGGACGGGCCCCTGCTCGACGACGCGGCCGGCCGGCTGATCCGCCCGTACACGATCAGCAACGGCCGGACCCGGCCGTCCACCGCGTTCGACCTGCTGTCCCTGATCATGGCCACGGGCATCGAGCCGGACATCCCGCTCGGCCCGGAACACACCGTCGCCCTCGGCCTGTGCGAAGGGCCGATGTCCGTCGCCGAGATCGCCGCACACCTCCGGCTGCCCGCGGTCGTCGCCAAGGTCATCCTCTCCGACCTGGTCGCCTGCGGCGCGGTCACCGCGCACGCTCCCGCTTTCCACGACATGCCCACCGACCGATCCCTGCTGGAGGCAGTGCTCGATGGTTTACGACGACAGCTCTGACCGCACCGGAACCGCCGAGTTCTTTCCCGTGGCCCTCAAGGTGCTGGTCGCCGGAGGATTCGGCGTCGGCAAGACGACGTTCGTGGGCGCGGTCAGCGAGATCGCTCCGCTCTCCACCGAGGAGTTGCTGACCCAGAGCAGTGTGGGCACGGACAACCTGGAAGGGGTCGAGTCCAAGACGGCCACCACCGTCGCCATGGACTTCGGCCGGATCACCCTCTCCGAGCAGCACGTGCTCTACCTGTTCGGCACACCGGGCCAGGAACGCTTCTGGTTCATGTGGGACGAACTCTCCCAGGGCGCGCTCGGAGCCGTGGTACTGGCCGACACCCGGCGGCTCGCCGAATGCTTCGGCGCGGTGGACTTCTTCGAACGGCGCGGCATCGGATTCATCGTCGCCGTGAACGAGTTCGACGGCGCCTACCGCTACGAGCCGGACGAGATCCGCGCCGCGCTCGACCTCGGGCCCGAGGTGCCCGTCGTCCTGTGCGACGCCCGGATCGCCAGCTCCGGCACGGGCGCCCTCGTCACCCTGGTCCAGCACCTCATCAACGCCACCTCGGCGCCCGCCCCACTCCAGACGTTCGGAGCCCACCTGTGACATCCTTCGCCACCGGCCGGATGCTCCTCACGCCCACCGACCGGCACGGCCCGGCCCGCGCCAAGCGGCTGCGCAAACTGGACCTCGGCGAACGCCCCGACGCCTCCTACGACAACTTCGACGCCTTCGCCGACAAGGTGGCCGAAGTCACCGCCACGCCCTTCTCGATGGTCAACTTCATCGACGAGAACCGCCAGTTCTTCGCGGGACTGCACACCCCGGCGGGCAACCGCGGTGGCCGGGACCTCGGTTCGGCCGCGGCGGGCAGCAACCGCAGCAGCCGCTACATGGCCCGCGACCACGGCTACTGCCCGCACGTCCTCGTCCGGCGCAAGGCCCTCGTCCTCGACGACGTCTGCGACTACCCACGCTTCGCGGGCAATCCGGTGGTGGACGACATAGGCATCCGCTCCTACCTCGGGGCGCCGCTGATCGACCGCACCGGCATCGCGCTGGGCACCGTCTGTGCCGTCGACACCGTGCCACGCCCCTGGGGGCGGGCCGGCCTCGACACCATCAAGTCGCTCGCCCATGAACTCGTCCGCCAGATCGACGACCGGGAGGGCCACCGCGCCGTCTGACACCGCCGCCCTGCCCGTCAGCGCGGCGCGGGCGATCAACCCCCGGGCGGCGCACCGGTACTGCCCCGAAGGACCACGTTCCCCTCGATCCGCAGCACCCGGGAACGCCCCGCCCTCGACGGCGTCCGCAGGGCGAGGGCGATCACCTGCTCGCCCATCTCCGTGAGCGGCAGCGCCACCGTGGTCAGCGGCGGCGACACCTCCCGTACGACGGGGATGTCGTCGAACCCCGCGAGCGACATGTCCTCGGGGACGCGCACACCGGCCTCCCGCAGCGCGGCCAGCGCGCCTACCGCCATGACATCGGTCACGGCGAACACACAGGTCGGCCGCGAGCCCTCGGCGGCCAGCAGCTGACGGGCCGCCGCGTGCCCGCCCTCCCGGGTGAACGCGCCCCGCACCACCCGTCGAAGGGTGATGCCCGCGGCGGCGAGCCCCTCGCGGAAACCCGCCAACCGGTCGGCCACCGTGGTCAGTTCGGGCGGACCGCTGAGCACCGCGAAGTCCCGGTGCCCCAGCGCCACCAGCGAGGCCGCCAACGCCGCCGCCCCGGCCCGGTTCTCCGGCTGGACGGTGTCCACCCGCATGGACCGGTGCCGGCTGACCACCGCGACCCGGCCGCCCGCCCGGACGTACGGCTCCAACTCGGCTTCCATCGCCCGCTCCCAGGCCCGGTCCTGGAAGCCGGAGCCGATCAGCAGGATGGCCCGCGCCCGCTGGGCCCGCAGCATCGAGACGTACGCGATCTCCCGCGCCGGTTCCCGGAAGGTGGAGGCGAGCATCACCAGCAGGTCCTGCTCGGCGGCCGCGCGCATCACCCCGCTGGCGATGCCCGCGAAGTACGGGTCGCCCACGTCGTGGCAGATCAGCCCCACCGTACGGTTGCCCTCGGCGCTCGCGAGGGCCTGGGCATGGGCGTTGGGGATGTAGCCGAGGAGATCGGCCGCCGCGCGCACCCGGCCGCGCAGGTCGTCGCGGACCCGGGTGGTGCCGTTGAGGGCCCGGGACGCGGTGGCGAGCGAGACGCCCGCCTCGCGCGCCACCGCGTCGAGCGTCACATGGGCGGCGGACGCCCGCCGTCGCGTATCGGGGTGGACCGGTGTTTCCCGTTCACTCAACTCGACCCCCAGGGGTGCGGTGGTGGCAGGGCCCCGAAACTTCGGGACGACCTCTTGACCGTGCGCGGGAGCAGTCATTAGCGTGGCGGCACCTTACCAGAAAGCGCTTTCTGAAAGCGCCTTCACGAACAGCCCGCAGCATCGCAGCATTGCACAGCTCTCCACAACTGCCCCCGAAGTTCAGGGAGTTCACCGTGAGCCAGAGCGCGCTCAGCAAGCGCCCCGCCGATGTGGCGGGGGTCGCCCGCAGGGCCGGTCCCACGACCGGGGAGCGGCTCGCCCGCGCGGCGGAACAGAGCTGGCGGCCCCTCGCCCTGCTGCTGGCCGCCCTGGTGGTCTGGTGGGCGATCGCGGCCACCGAGCTGATCGAGGCCTATCTCGTGCCGTCGCCCGGTGCGACGCTCGACGTCCTGACCTCGAAAACCGGTTATCTCTGGCAGCACACCTGGGTGACGACGTACGAGACGCTCCTCGGTTTCGCCATCGCGGTCGTCGTCGGGGTGCTGGCCGCGGTGGTGATGGTCTACTCCTCGACGGTCGAGCGCACGCTCTACCCGATCCTGCTCTTCGCCCAGGTCGTGCCGAAGATCGCCATCGCCCCGCTGTTCGTCGTGTGGCTCGGGTTCGGTATCGCGCCCAAGATCCTCATCGCCGTGCTCATCGCCTTCTTCCCGGTGGTGATCTCGATGGTCACCGGACTCAAGGCCGTCGATCCGGAGATGCTCCAACTGTCCGCCACGATGGGGGCGAAGCCCTGGCAGACCTTCGTGAAGATCCGCTTCCCCGCGTCCCTGCCGCATCTGTTCTCCGGACTCAAGGTGGCCGTCACACTCGCGGTGACCGGTGCGGTGGTCGGCGAGTTCGTCGGAGCGAACGAAGGGCTCGGCTACGTCATCCTCCAGGCCAACGGCAACCTCGACACACCGATGCTCTTCGCGGGGCTGCTGGTGATGTCGCTGATCGGCGTCGTGCTGTTCGTCGTCGTCGAGATCGCCGAGAAGCTGCTCCTGCCGTGGCACGCCAGCCGCCGGGACACCTCGGCCACCACCGCGTTCTGAACCACGCACCGACCTCCTCGTGAGAAGGGCCAGCCCATGCATGCGCGCAGACTCCTGATCGGTGTCGTACCCCTCGTCCTCCTCGCCACCGCCTGCGGCGGCGAGGACACGTCGACCAGCACCAGCGACTCCGGCAAGAAGCTGGACAAGGTCACGCTGACGCTCAACTGGTATCCGTACGGCGAGCACGCGCCGTTCTACTACGGCAAGCAGCAGAAGATCTTCGAGAAGCACGGCATCGACCTGGACATCCGCGCGGGCCAGGGCTCCCAGAAGACGGTCCAGGCGACGGCCGCCGGGCAGAGTGACTTCGGCTGGGCCGACACCCCGGCCCTGCTCGCGGGCGTCGACCAGGGGGTGAAGGTGAAGAGCCTCGGTGTCTTCCTCCAGACGACCCCGGCCTCCGTGCAGTCCTTCGACGCGAAGGGCATCGAGGGGCCCGGCGATCTGAAGGGGCGGACGATCGCGGGGACGGCCGGGGACGCGCTGTCCAAGACCTTCCCGATCTTCCTGAAGAAGAACGGCATCGGGGAGTCCGACGTCACCGTCCAGAACACCGACCCGGCGGGCAAGATCGCCGCGGTGATCTCCGGAAAGACCGACGGCCTCCTGGGCTACGCAAGCGACCAGGGCCCGACCATGCAGGACAAGGCGGAGAAGCCGGTCTCCTACCTCCGCTTCTCCGAGCACGGCCTGAACTTCTACTCCAACGGGCTGCTCGCCGGACAGAGGATCCTCGCCTCGAAGCCCGCGGTGGCGGAGCGCATGGTGAAGGCGGTCAGCGAGGCCTGGGCGGCCGCCGCGAAGGCGCCCGAGCCGGCGGTGGCGGCGATGGAGGGGGCGTCCGAGCAACTGCCGCCGAAAACGGTGCTGTCCGAGCAGTTCGCGACGACGCTGACGCTGCTCCACACGGCGGCGACCGAGGGCAAGGCGCCCGGCGTCAACACCGAGGCGGACTGGCAGCAGACCATCGACGTCTTTGCCGAGGCCGGCATGGTCACCGAGCCGAAGGCCGTCGGTGAGTACTGGGACACGAAGACGGCGCTGAAGGGATGACGATGCCGAAGCAGCAGACGACACCGCGCGTTCCGGCCGCCGCAGGGGCGGGCCCGGCGGCCGGGGTCCGGCTCACGGACGTGGCGGTCCGGTTCCGGAGCAAGAAGCGCGATGTCACCGCGCTCAGCGATGTCTCGCTGGACGTGGCGCCGGGGGAGTTCGTCGCCATCGTCGGACCGTCGGGGTGCGGCAAGTCCACCCTGCTCAAGCTGGTGGCAGGTCTGCTCACCGCCTCCTCGGGGGATGTCCTGCTCGGTGGCGAGCGCGTCACCGGTCCCCGGCACGACATCGGTTACGTCTTCCAGCGCGCGGCCCTGCTGGAGTGGCGCTCGGCGCAGCGCAACATCCTGCTCCAGGCCGAGATCCGCCGCATGGAACCGGCCGTGGCGCGGGGCCGGGCCGACGAGCTGATCCGGATGACCGGACTGGGCGGATTCGAGGACGCCTACCCGCACGAGCTCTCCGGCGGCATGCAGCAACGCGTCGCGCTCTGCCGGGCGTTGCTGCACGAACCGCCGGTCCTCCTGATGGACGAGCCCTTCGGGGCGCTGGACGCCCTCACCCGCGAGCAGATGAACACCGAGCTGAACCGCATCTGGCGCACCACCGGCACCACGGTCCTGCTGGTCACCCACTCCATCTCGGAGGCCGTCTACCTGGCCGACCGGGTGGTGGTGATGAGCCCGCGCCCCGGCACCGTCACGGAGATCATCGAGGTGGGCCTGCCCGCCGAGCGCGACTACAGCGAGACGCTGGGCCGCCCGGAGTTCCGGGCGGCGGCGGCACACATCCGCGACTTGCTGGGGGCGGTGTCCGCGCACGACTGAGGGCGATTCGCGGTGGGGGTGTCGGTCCCGGGCAGGGCCTCCTGCCCGGGACCTTCGCGTTACGGGGTCCAACGAAAGCGCCGCCGAGGCCACCCCGTACGGCTGGTCGACCGGTCGGGGAGCGGCCCCGCGCTCGGCGACATCGACCTGCCGCACGGCTACCCGTACATCGAGGACGTCGCGGTCGGCCTCGCCACCCTCGGCGGACACCCGGACGCCGACGGTCGCGTCCGGCACCTCCCCCCGCACCGGCCCGCACCACCCGGGAGATCCTCGCGCTCGGGGGAGTGCCTCGCCGCCCGCCGCCGAGGCGCGGTCCGGCCCCGGGCGCCGTACCGCACACCCGGGGCCGGACCGCTGCTACGACTGCTCAGTAGCGCAGCCGGGACAGATACCGGTAGCTGGCCCGCGCCGAGGCGAACGGGTCGGCCGGGGCGTCGTGCTCCACCAGCCACTGCTTCACCCCGCCCTGCCGCGCGGTGTCGAACATCGCCGGGAAGTCCAGGATCCCCGACCCGACGTCCGCGAAGTCCCCGTTGGGCGCCATGTCCTTCACATGGAGTGCGGGGAAGCGCCCCCGGTGCCGGACGAACAGTTCGCCCGGGTCGGACGAGCCACCGTCGGCCGCCCAGTACAGATCCAGCTCGAAGCCGACCAGTTCCGGATCGGTCTCCTTCAGCAGGATGTCGTACAGGCTGACGCCGTCCACCACTTCATGGTCGCTGCCGTGATTGTGGTAGAGCAGCTTGAGCCCGGACTCCCGGGCGGCCAGGCCCGCCCGGTTGAACTGCCGTGCCACCTCCCGGTATCCGTCCGGCGAGTGCAGCGAACCGGGCAGGCTCGGCACCACGATCCACCGACCGCCGAGGGTGTGGACGTCCTCCAGGGCCTGCGAGAGCCCCGAGCCGGTCACGGTGCCGTAGCCGACATGCTCCAGCACCGCCTTGAGCCGGGCGCGATCCAGCATCTGCCGGATCGCGGCGGGGGAGTTGCCGTGCCGGCCGCTCACGCCGACCGTCGCGTACCCGATCTGCGCGAGCTGCTCCAATGTCCCCGCGAAGTCCGCCGCGAGCGGCGTCCGCATGGTGTACAGGTGCATACCGATCCCCGACGGCGGGATCCGCCGGCACCCCCGCCGGGCCGTCGCGGCAGCCGGGGCCGCGCCGAGGCCGACGGCGGCCACCGCCCCCAACGCCGTACCGAGAAAGGCTCTTCGGGCTCCGTTCGCCTGCTGCGTTCCCACGGGACTCCTCACTTCACGTCGATGCGGACGGCGCCGGTGGTCGTGTCGCCCCTGTTGTCGGTGACCGTGAGATGCGCGGTGTAGGCGCCCTTGCGGTCGTAGGTGTGCGCCGCCGTCGGCCCCTCGGTGCCGGAAGGCTTCACGTTGTCGCCGAAGTCCCAGTGGTACGAGGCGATCGTGCGGCCCTCGGCGGGCTTGACCGCGCTGCTCAGCGACACGGCGAGGGGAGCGGTGCCGGACGCGGGTCCGGCCTTCACCGTCACCTTGGTCCCGCCCTTCTTCTCCACACCCGGACCGTTGAAGTGCAGCCAGTCGACCGAGAGCAGATCCGCCTTGCCGGGAGCCCAGTCCGGGTTGGTGAAGACCGCGTACAGCGTGGTCGAACCGCCCGGATCCTTCAGCTCCGTCGTCGGGGAGGTCAGCTTCTCGTAGCCCCCGGTGTTCGGGATCTTCACCGAACCCAGCAGCTCGCCGGTGGGGGAGCCGGCCCGGAACTCCACCGTGCCGCCGAGACCGCCGGAGGACGCGCCGACCGTCACCGAGTCGACCTTCTTCAGGTTCACCGGGTCGAAACTGACCCAGTCCCCGGCCTCGATCTCGATCAGCCGCTTCCCACCGGACGCGTCGGCCCGGCTCCCGATCTCCACACCTCCGTTGGAACCACCGGTCGCCGTGCGGTGCTCGGCCTCACGGAAGGAGGTGCGCAGGGTCAGCGAGGTGGAGCCGGTCAGCGCCGGGGCGTCCGGAGCGCCCTTGTCCTCGTACTGGGCGGTGATCCCGTAGTAGAGGTTCTGCCCCGGGCCGTGGCTGTCTCCCGCGTCCGTGACGATCTCCCCCGCGCAGCCGGTGTAGTTGTCCAGCGGATGCAGATGGGTGTCGTGGCCGAGCTGCGACTGCACCACGACCCGCGAGCAGTCGATCGGCCCGCTTTCGTCGTCCTCCGCGTCGGTCACCTTCACCGTGAAGGGGATCGTGTCACCGAAGCTGAACATCCCGCCCTCCGGAGGATGTTGGATCGTCACCTCGGGACGGGTGTTGCCCACCGTGATGTCCTGCACCGCGAGGGCCGTCAGTTCGTCGGGGCCGGTCACCGAGAGCCGCGCGGTGTGCAGCCCCTTCGCGGTGTAGGTGTGCGAGGGGTTGGCCTCGGTCGAGTCGGTGGTGCCGTCGCCGTCGAAGTCCCAGGCATAGGTGATGGGTTGGTCTCCGGGCAGCCCCGAACCCTGGCTGGAGAACTTCACGGCCAGCGGGTCCGGTCCGCTGTCCCGGTCGACAGAGATCTTGGCGTCGGGCAGCCGGCCGTCGCCCACGTAGTCGATCCGGTAGATGCCCGCGCCCTCGTTGCTGCCCCCGCGGCCGGTACCGCTGCCGAGGCCGAAGTCGATGACGTAGAGCGCCCCGTCGGGACCGAAGTCCGCGTCGAAGGGCTGGTTCCACTCCATGTCCTCGAAGATGCCGTTGATCGACTGGAGGTCGCCCGCCTGTACCGGGCCGAACCGGGGGTCGGTGAACGTCTGGTCCTCGCTCTGGTACGAGAACGTCTTGAACCAACGCCGGGTCAGCTCGTAGTTGAACGCCTTCCCCTCGAAGTACTCGGGGAACTTGGTGCGGTAGGCGTTGTCCGGGTCGTAGTCGTAGACCGGGCCGCCCATCGGACCGCCGCCCCCGGCGCCCACCTCCGGGAACTCCACCGACGCGGAGTACGCGTACCAGACCGTCGCGGGCTGGGCCGGCGGCAGCTCCCGCAGACCGGTGTTGTTCGGGGAGTCGTTCACCAGGGCCGAGCAGTCGAACTTCGGGCCGGACGTCTTCGTCGCGAAGTCGTAGTCGTTGAAAGGGGTGTTGTCCCCGATGCAGTACGGCCAGCCGAAGTTGCCCGCCTCCGTGATACGGGTGTACTCGACCGTGCCCTCCGGACCCCGGTCCGCCTTCGCCTGGCGGGCGTCGGGGCCGTAGTCCGCGACCATCAGGGCCCCGCTGATCGGATCGGTGGTGATCCGGAACGGGTTGCGCATCCCCATCGCGTAGATCTCGGGCCGCGTCTTCTCCGTACCCGGGGCGAAGAGGTTCCCCTCGGGGACGGAGTACGTCCCGTCGTCCTTCGGGGTGATCCGCAGGATCTTGCCCCGCAGGTCGTTGGTGTTGCCCGCGGTCATCTGCGCGTCCCAGGCGCGGCGGCCCCCGCCTTCGTCGATCGGAGTGAAGCCGTCGGAGGCGAACGGGTCGGTGTTGTCGCCGGTCGCCGCGTACAGGTTGCCGTCCTTGTCGAAGGCGAGCGAACCGGCCATGTGCGAGTTGGCCCGCCCCTCGCCGCGCAACGTCGGCACGGTCAGCAGCCGCTTTTCGGAGGCCGGGTCGACGGTGTTGCCGTCAGCGGTGAAACGGGACAGGTTCAGCCGCTTCTCGACCTTGTCGGAGTAGAGCAGGTAGAGCCAGTTGTTCTCGGCGAACCCGGGGTCTAGCGTCAGCCCCAGCAGGCCGTCCGACTGGCTGGTCATCTCCGGGGTGTACGCGAAGTCCAGCGCGGTGGAGACCTTCATCGTCTCCTGGTCGATCACCTTCAGCTTCCCGGTCCGCTGGGCGAAGAACACCCGGCGGTCGGGGGCGACGGCCAGTTCGAACGGGTCGGCCAGATCGCTCGTGGCCAGCGGGGTCCGCTGGAACGAACCGGTGCGCGTCGCGGTGCAGTCGCCCTCCGCCGCACCGGCCGCCCACTGGATGCCGCCGAGCAGGTGCTGGACGAACGCCTCCTCCTCGAAGGCCGCCTTGTCGTGCCCGCCCGCCGTGAACCAGGACCGTCCCCCGTCGTAGTTCTGGCACCAGGAGAACGGGTGGTCGACGCCCTCGTCGAGCCCGTCGATGCCGTCGCGCACCTTGATCTGGGCGAGGGTGTGCACCTTGGACGTGGGGTTGGTGCGCCAGTTGTACCACTCCTCCTTGCGCTCCCAGAGGTCGGGAAGGTGCTGCGTGGAGGGGTGCGCGTGGTCGAGAACCTTGATCCGGCCGGTCTGCGGGGTGGGGTGCTTGTCGAAGATCGCGCCGACCAGGCCCTCGTACCACTCCCAGTCCCGCTCACTGGCGGATGCGGAGTGCAGCCCGACCCAGCCGCCGCCCGCCCGGATGTACCGCTGGAGCGCGGCCCGCTCCTCCGCGTTCAGCAAGTCACCCGTCTCCGGTGTGGAGTTGGTGTTGTTGAAGACGACCGCCTGGAAGCGGTCGAGGTCCGCGTCGTTGAAGACCGAGGAGTCGGCTGTGGCCTCCACCGCGAAGCCGTGCTCGGCTCCGAGCTTCTCGACGGCCGCGACGCCCGCGGGGATCGAGGGGTGGTCGGAGTTGGTGACCTCGGAGTAGACGAGCACCCGGTACGCATCGGCTGCCTGCGCGCCGGTCGGCGACGCCACCAGCAGAGCGAGGACCAGCGCCAGGAGCGAGGTGACGGCGATGAGGGGGGACGGGCCGCCGGGGAATCGGCCGACGCGGCCGGCCCGGTGTAACGAAGGGCGTCTCATGGGGCGCTCCCTGTGCGGTAGAAGCCGACTGTGGGGTGTATAGAAAGCGCTTTCTGAAGTACGCCGTTCAGAGTAGGTTCAGCTCTCGGACGCGGTCAATGGGTCTGCAGGGCCCACGGCGCCGGGCGGGACGCGGCCGGTCTGCCCGGGCTGCGAGGGTCCGGCCGACCGGTCGGGCCGGGCGACGGGAGGCGCATGGTCGCGGGTGGAGGTCGGTGGCGGGGGTTACGGTCGGACTCCCGGCGGCGGTCCGCGCCGGGAGCGCTGAGTCCGCATATGTGCCGAAGCCGCGAAGCCGCCGGCACGGCGAACCCGCCGGGCCCGCCGGCCCGCCGAACGGAGTCCGGGATGGCCGCCGACGCCACCATCACCGCCGCCGACGTCCGCTCGGCCGCGCTCTCCCTGCCCGACACCACCGAGAAGCCCGCTTGGGGGCTTCCGGGCGGCGGGCAAGATCTTCGCCTCGCTCGGCGACGACGAGACGTCGATGGGCGTGAAGTGCCCCCGGGGGACCGTGCCGAGCTGATCGCCGCCGAGCCGGAGAAGTTCCTCATCCGCGAGGGGCACGACGACCACTGCGCCTGGATGCGGGTCCGGCCGGCGGCGCTGGAGGACGCGGACGAGGTGGCCGCCATCCTCGCCGACTCCTGGCGGCAGGTCGCCCCGCGACGGTTGGCGGCGGCACATCCGGAGCCGGCCGGGCCGGGGGAGGGGGACGGCCCAGAGGCGGGCGCCCGGACGGCGCGGCCCGCGGCTAGGGCTCGCGAGGGCGATGGGCCAGACCCGCCACCCACGTCAGGGGCGCAGGAATCCGGTGATCCGCTCGCGCAGGCCCTGCGGGTCCAGGCCGTGGGCCGTGACGTGGTCCTCCATCTGCCCGTACCGCCGCAGCTCGGCGCGGCCCACCCCCAGCCCCAGCACCCGGTGGGGCAGATCCCTGAGCGCTTCGCCGGCCGCAGCGGAGGAGGTGCCCGCGAGATACGGCTCCACGACCACCACGTCCGCGGTCGCGGCCGCCCCGGCGGCCCGGCGTACCCCCACCGCGTCGAAGGGCCGCACGGTCGTCGCGTACAGCACGGTGACGTCCAGCCCCTCGGTGGCGGCCAGGACGTTGTCGAGCAGGGGGCCGACGGCGATCACGGTCCCGCGCCGCCCCTCGCGCACCACGGAGAACCCGGAACCGCCGCTCACCGGCCGCGCCACCCGGTTCTCCTGGAGCGAGAGGCGTACGTACACCCGGTCGTCGCCGGTGACCGCTTCCCGCAGCAGGGCTTCGGCCTCGTCCGGATGGCCCGGCACGTGCACCGTCCAGCCGTCGAGCGTGTCGAGCAGGGCGACATCGCCGGGTGCCATATGGGTGAAGCCTCCGGCCGGCCAGTCGTACGAGCCGGCGGCGCTCACCAGGATGCCGCCGACGCCCTGGTGCCCGAAGTCCAGCTTGACCTGCTCGAACGGTCGCTCGACCAGGAAGCTGGCGAAGGTGTGCACGATCGGCCGCATTCCCGTCAGCGCCATGCCGGCGCCGGCTCCGACCAGCAGCTGTTCCCGGATGCCGACGTTGATCACTCGGTCCGGGTGGGCGCGCCGGGCCGGGGCGAAGCCGTCGGCACTGATGTCGGCGAGCACGACGGCCAGCCGCGGCTCCTCGTCCAGGAGCTGCGAGGCGGTGCTGATGAATCGGTCACGCATGGTGTCCATGAAGGGTCCCTCCCGGGTTCTCGGTCTGCTGCGGTCAGTTCTTGGGCTCGACGCGGGCGACGACGGCCAGCGGCCTGCCCGGGTGGGGCGTGGTGAACGCCTCGTACAGGGCCTCGTGGTCGCGGCCGTCCACGGTCACCGCGTCCCATCCGGCGGACGCGAACCGGGAAGCGATCCCGCCGGGCCAGCCGTGGGTGGCGGACGCGTTGTCGATCACGAGGGTGTGCAGCTGGTCGAGCCCGGCAGGGCCCGCGTGGGCGATGGCCTCGTGGTTGCTGCCCTCGTCCAGCTCGGCGTCGCCGATCAGAACCCAGACCCGGGGGTCGGTGAGGCCCTGGGCGCGTAGGCCCAGCACTGTCCCGACGGCGAGCGGCAGCCCGTGCCCCAGGGACCCACTGCCGATCTCCGCCCCCGGAACCAGCAGCCGGTCCGGGTGGTGGCCGAGCGGCGAGTCGTACGACCCGAAGCCGGGCAGCAGCCCCTCGTCGAAGAAGCCGTGTGCGGCGAGGACGGCGTAGTAGGCCATCGGCCCGTGCCCCTTGGACAGCAGGAAGCGGTCCCGCCCGGGTTCGTCGACCGTGTCCGGTGTGACCCGGAGCACCCGGTTGTAGAGGACCCACAGGGCGTCGAGCGTGGAGTGGGCGGCCGGGGCGTGCTTCTCCGCCCCGGTCATCAGGGAGATCAGCCGGGGCAGATCCAGGAAGTCGGGCGAGGGCAGGGGTGCGGGTGCGGCCTGGCGGTCGTGGGCCGGTGCGGTTGTCGTGTTCGTCATGGCCCCGAGCGTTCAACATCAACCAAGGTTGAGGTCAAGCGGGGAATGCTGTTGGTGACCACCTGCCGGAGTGCGGTATTGTTCTCATGCGCGTTCGGCCAGGGGAAACCCCAGGTCAGACGGGCAGCGGGACGTGGCGCAGCTTGGTAGCGCACTTGACTGGGGGTCAAGGGGTCGCAGGTTCAAATCCTGTCGTCCCGACTGGAGACAGTCGTCGATCAAGGGCTGGTTTCGGGTGAATCCGAAACCGGCCCTTTGATCATTTCTGGCGGTCGATCAGGTGGCCAGGGACGATGTGAGCCCTGTTCACGATGCCCGACGTGACCGGACCGAGGCGATGGCCCCCAGGGCGGCGCCGACGGCCAGCACGACGAGCCCTCTCAGCCAGACGTCCTGCTCGATCCGGGTCGCGAGCAGCACACAGGACAGGGCACCGAGCACCGGAACGACGGTCGGCGCCCGGAAGTGCGCCCGACCTGTCGCGTCGCGGCGGAGCACGAAAAGCGCGGTGTTGACGAGGAAGAACACCACCAGGAGCAACAGGACCAGCGTGGAGGCGAGCGTCGACACATCGCCGGTCAGCGCGAGGAGCAACGAGAGCACGGTGGTCGTCGTGATGGCGGCCCACGGGGTGCGCCGTCCGGGAAGGACCTTCGTCAGAAAGCGGGGGAGGAGACCGTCCCGCGCCATGCCGTAGGCCAGACGTGAGGACATGATCCCCGTCAGCAGGGCTCCGTTCGCGACGGCCACCAGAGCCACGGCGCCGAACAGCTCCGTGGGCACGCCTCCTGCCGCGCGGACGACTTCGAGCAGGGGCCCGCTGGACTCCGTCAGCGCTTTCGTCGGCACGGCCGCGGACGCGGCTGCCCCGACCAGGGCGTACACCGCGCCCGCTGTGAGGAGCGCGCCGAAGAGCGCCCGAGGGTAGGAGCGGCGGGGTTCGAGGGTCTCCTCGGCCACGTTGACAGAGGTTTCGAACCCCACGAACGAGTAATAGGCGAGTACGGCACCGCTGAGCACGGCAGCCACCGGGCCCTCGTCTGATGTGCCCAGGTCGGTGAGTCGGCCCAGATCTCCGTCGCCCCGCAGCACGATCCAGGCGCCGAGGCCGATCACCAGGAGCAGCCCGCTGACCTCGATGACCGTGGCGACGACGTTGGCCCGGGTCGACTCGCTGATGCCTCGCGCGTTCAGCAGCGCCAGCAGCGCGAGGAAGACGACCGTCACCAGCACCACGGGGAGGGTGACGAACTCGGTCAGATAGTCACCGCCGAACCCTCGGGCGAGGGCGGCCACCGAGACCACCCCGGCGGCCAGCATGCAGAAGCCGGCGAGGAACCCCAGGAACGGCCCGTAGGCCAGAGTCGCGTAGTGGGAGGCGCCGCCGGCCCGCGGATACTTGGTGACCAGCTCCGCATACGAGGCGGCTGTCAGCAGGGCCAGGCACAGGGCCACGACCAGGGGGACCCAGATGGCGCCGCCGGACTCGGCGGCTACCTGGCCCACCAGGACGTACACGCCCGCCCCCAGGACGTCTCCCAGAATGAAGAAGTAGAGCAGCGGGGTGGTCAAGGCCTTCTTGAGCGGTGTCGACGACTCCGCGGCCGGAGACGGGGGGAAGGGAGGTTTCACGGGCGGCGGGTACCCAGCCCGCCTTCCGGTAGTCGACCCATCCCCCTAATGCCTTCCTCGGGGAGCCGACGCGCGGGCGGGGTCACTCCTTGGGGGCATCTTCCCGGCCTTCGAACACCCGGCGTGCGACAGCGCCCTCGTCATCGATGAGGCCGCCGTCGGCCGGCGGAAACACGGCACCGCAGTGTTCGCACAGCGGCCCCGTTCCCGCGGGAGTGCCGCATGCCATGCAGAAATGCCGCTTGCCCTCTTCCTTCGATGTCGCAGTCATGGTTCTCCTTCGTGGTGGGTTGCTGCGCCGGGTACCCGTATCCGACGAGATGACTCGGCTGCCGAGCGCGGATCGGAGGGCCGGGCGAAGCGTGAAGCCCGCCTCGTGGGTACCCACCCCTCGACGACGAGAGGATTCGATGGTGTCGGGAGGGCCGGGGCCGCATGCCGAACGGGGCGGACCAGTGGAGAGCGCGGATCTCAGGGGCGGTGAATCGCTGAGTCCGCCGGTACGGGGCGTTCCGTGCTGGGTGAACGCGATGGTCGATGACCTGGCCGGGGTTCGTGCCTTCTATGGCGAGGTGCTGGACTGGACCTTCCGCTCCGGTTCGCTGGGCGACCGGTTCCTGCTCGCGACGGCAGGCGGGGAGCCCGTGGCGGGTCCGGCGGCGCACCGGCCGGGTTTCCCCGCCGCGTCGGTGTGGACGCCCTACTTCGCCGTCCGGGACGTGGATGCCACGGCGGCACGGATCCAGGAACGCGGCGCCACGGTCGCGGCGGGGCCCATGGCGCTGGGGAATGGGCGGGTCGGCCTGGCGGCGGATCCCGACGGGGCGACGTTCGGGTTCTAGGAGGGCCCCACGTCGCCCTGGCTCCCGGGCGAGGGCCGGGCGCCGGCGCGGCTCGATCTGCAGACCCGCGACGTGTTCCACGCCGCCATGTTCTACGGCGACGTCCTCGACTGGGCCTTGGAGGCCATCGACATCCTCTACCGGGGCGACCATGTTCTGGTGACGCTGAAGGGCCGGGTGGTTCGCTCCCTCCAGGGCGGCAGTGTGCAGACTGCGCCGCAACCTCATCTGCGCCCCCGCTGGCTCGTCAGCTTCGTCGTGGACGACATGGAGCAGGCCGTCTCGGCGGCCATGAGAGCGGGGGGCGAGAGGCCCCGGCCTTCCTCCACCTGGACTCCGGAGGGCTTTTCCCGGGTCCTGCAGGACCCCGAAGGGAGGTTGTTCTCCCTCGCCCACCGGGAGACCTGACGCCGGGCGGGGAAGCCGGAACCTGTGTTACAAATTGTCGTTCGGTCCTCGTGGCCGGTTGGTCGGCGGCTGTTCGGACGGAAGCAGTTCCGCAAGCGGCCCTCCATCGTCGTGCTCGATTCCCCTTGAGCCCGCCGAGGGGCCGTGAAGGAGCGCACCTCCGTCCCGCCGGTGCCTGCGAGGCTACGTTTCCGAGGCGAGGAGCCCACGTGGGCGACGGGGCAGGCACATCGGTCCAGGTGGTCGTTGAGCGCGAGCTGGCCGCTGCGCTGGACCGCTTGGACGTCGGCGTGTTCGCGCTCGACGGCCAGGAGCGGATCGTCTGGGCCAACGCGGCGTCCTTGGCCATCCTCTCGTGTTCTGCCCCGGAGGTCGTCGGCCGGGACCTCCACGCGCTGTTTCACCCCGACGGCCGGCAGGTGCCGGCGCCGCGGGCGTACGGCGACGGCGTGGGGACGCCGTCCGCCCCTACCGGGGACCGGACGTGCCTGGTGCGGGGCGACGGGTCGCCCCTGCCGGTGCGGTGGTTTCCCCTGCCTCTCCGGCCCGAGGGCGAATGCGGTGTGCGCCTGTGCGCCTTCGATGCCGATGACGGCGGGTCGGGGAACCGCCCTGCCGGAGAGTCCGTTTCCACGCGCGTCCTGTCGGAGCGGGATCGACTGGCTCTGCTGGCCGACACCACCGCCCAGCTGATCGACAACATCGACGTGGACGAAGCCTTGCGCAGAGTGGTGAAGCTGATGCTGCCACGGCTCGGCGACTGGGCGGTCATCGATCTGATCACGGAGACGGACGAGGTGAACCGGTCGCTCGTGGTCCACGCCCACGCGGACGGACTGAAGGCGCGCCAGGATCTCCAGGGGCCCATGCCACCCGTGCCCGCGTCGTCACCCATGCCGCTGTCCAAAGCCCTGCGCGGGGTGGCCTCCACCCTCGCCGGACCCAGGACCTACGACGTACCGCCCGACAGCGCGGTGGCGGTGGAGCAGCGGAAGCTGTTCGCCGCGACCGGCATCGAGACGGCGGCCATCGCCCCCGTCAAGGGGCCGAGCGAGGTCCTCGGCGCCATCACACTGGGGCGCACCGCGGGCGAGGACCCCTTCACCTCCGCCGACCTGGGGCTGCTGGAGGACATCGGCCGGCGCATCGGCCTCGCCCTGGAGAACGCCCGCCACTACCAGCGCCAACGCCAGGTCGCCGCGACGATGCAGCGCTACCTCCTGCCCCAGCTGCCACGGCTGGCCGGGGTGGAGATGACGGCGCGCTACCTTCCGGCACCGGACGCCTCCCACGTCGGCGGCGACTGGTACGACGCCTTCGCGCTTCCCGACGGCGACACCGCTCTGGTCATCGGCGATGTCGTCGGTCACGACCTGGAAGCCGCTGCGGGTATGGCCCAGCTGCGCAACATGCTGCGCGCCTACACCTGGGCGCAGGACGATCCGCCGAACCGCACCGTCGAACGCCTGGACCGGGCCATGGGCCACATCACCGATGTTTCCATGGCCACCCTGGTCCTGGCCAGACTGACCACCGGCACCGCCGGGCGTCAGTCCCTGCGCTGGACCAACGCGGGCCACCCGCCTCCCTTGCTCCTCGACTCCGTCGGCGGGGCGCGGTTCCTCGACGAAGGCAGAGGGATTCTTCTCGGAGCCTCCACCGGCCCCCCACGGCCCGAGGGCCTTGTCGACCTGCTTCCGGGCTCGACGCTCCTCTTCTACACCGACGGCCTCATCGAATCCCGCCGCCACCCCCTTGACACCGGTCTGAAGAGGCTGCGCGAAGAGGCCGCCGAGCTGAACCATCGGCAACTGGACGACTTCGTGGACCAGTTGCTCGTGCGGTCACGCCCCGCCGACAACGACGACGACGTCGCCCTGCTCGCCATCCGCATTCCGGGGGCGCGCTGAGCGCGCGGTGGCCGAACGCGAGCGCGTCGACCCCAGGGTGGGGGATGCGGACCTCCTCCGCCCGAAGGGCGTCCGGAGTACAGACGGCTCAGTTGCAGAAGGCGGTGTCCGTCGCGGACATGACTGCCTTCGCGCTCTTCTCCGCGTCGCTGAAGGTTCCGGGGAGAGCGGTCACGAGCGGCCGTCGTCGGCCCATGGGTCAGAGTGGAGCCCATGTCCACCACGTACGCGACCATGCCGTTCCATCTGGAGACCGAGCGTCTGATACTCCGGCCGTGGGCCCAGTCCGACGCCGCCGCATTCTGCGACCTCCTCGCCGAACGGGGCAACGGGAAACCCCCTCAGGAGCGCATCCGTACGTCCATCGCGGAGTTTCTCGCCACGACGGAGACCACCGGGATCGCCCTGCTGCCCATCCGGCGCCGCGAGGAGGGCGACTTCATCGGCTACTGCGGACTGATCATCGGCCGCACCACCCTGGAGGAGCCCGAGATCGCGTACGAGCTGTTCCGGCGTGCGCACGGACACGGTTACGCCACCGAGGCGGCCGGCGCCGTACTCGAAGCCGCCGCGGCGACCGGGCGCAAGCGGCTCTGGTCGACCGTCGGCACGTGGAACACCCCCTCGCTCCGGGTACTGGAGAAGCTCGGATTCCGGCGGGATCACGTCTCCACGGAGGAGAGCAGTGAAGTGGCCTGGCTCACACGCTCGTTGCCGTGAGGCGACGTCGCACGTGCTGGGCGTACCGCCGGCGTTAACCGATGCGTCACGGCCTCTTCCGTTCTGTTCGGTTCTCTTGGAACATCCTGTTCGCTTCTGTTCCCCACACTCCAAGAGGCCCCTCACTCATGGCAGATATGAATCGGCGCCGCTTCTTCCAGATAGCCGGTGCGACGGCGGGATTCGCCGCCTTGTCGGGCAGCATCGACCGCGCTGCCGCCATCCCCGCCCACCGTGCCTCCGGGACGATCAAGGATGTCGAGCACATCGTCGTCCTGATGCAGGAGAACCGTTCCTTCGACCACTACTTCGGCGCGCTGAAAGGCGTCCGGGGGTTCGGCGACCCGCGGCCCGTGACGCTGCCGAGCGGGAAGTCCGTCTGGCATCAGGCCGATGCGGCGGGCAAGGAGACCCTGCCGTTCCACCCGACCGCCGACGACCTGGGGATGCAGTTCCTCCAGGGCCTCAACCACGACTGGGCGGGCGGCCACCAGGCGTACAACGACGGCCGTTACGACCGTTGGATCCCCGCCAAGACGCCGACGACGATGGCCTACCTGACCCGGGACGACATCCCCTTCCACTACGCGCTCGCCGACCGCTTCACCGTCTGCGACGCCTACCACTGCTCGTTCATCGGGGCCACCGACCCCAACCGCTACTACCTCTGGTCCGGTCACACCGGCAACGACGGCACCGGCGGCGGGCCGGTCCTCGGCAACGAGGAGCGGGGGTACGGCTGGACCACGTATCCCGAGAGGCTGGAGGAGGCCGGGATCTCCTGGAAGATCTACCAGGACATCGGCGACGGCCTCGACGGCCCCGGCGGCTGGGGCTGGATCGACGACGCCTACCGGGGCAACTACGGCGACAACTCGCTGCTGTACTTCGACAAGTACCGCAACGCCCAGCCCGGCAACCCGCTGTACGACAAGGCGCGTACCGGCACGAACGCGGCCGCCGGCGACGACTACTTCGACGGGATCGCGGCCGACGTCAAGAACGGGAAACTGCCGCAGATCTCCTGGGTCGCCGCGCCGGAGGCATTCACCGAGCACTCCAACTTCCCCTCGAACTACGGCGCCTGGTACATCGCCCGCCTGCTGGACGCGCTGACGTCCGATCCCGAGGTGTGGAGCCGTACCGCCCTGTTCATCACCTACGACGAGAACGACGGCTTCTTCGACCACGTCGTACCGCCCTACCCGCCGACCTCGGCGAACCAGGGACTCTCCACGGCCGACACCTCCACCGAGGTGTACGCGGGCGGCTCCTCGTACGGCCCCGGCGTCTACGGGCTCGGCCCACGCGTCCCGATGCTGGTCGTCTCGCCCTGGAGCACCGGCGGTTACGTCTGCTCCGAGACCTTCGACCACACCTCGGTGCTCCGCTTCATGGAGCAGCGCTTCGGGGTGCGCGAGCCCAACATCTCACCGTGGCGGCGTGCCGTCTGCGGCGACCTGACCTCGGCCTTCGACTTCGCGTCCACCGGTCCCGCCCCCGGAGACCTGCCCGACACCACCGCCTACGAGCCGCCGGACCGCGAACGGCACCTGGACTACCGGCCCACCCCGCCCGCCGTCGGCTCGATGCCGAAGCAGGAGCCGGGCAGCCGCCCCACCCGGCCGCTTCCGTACGCCCCGTACGCCGACGGGGCCGTCGACACGGGCACCGGGAAGATCGCGCTCACCTTCAGCCCGGGGGCGGCGGCCGGCGCGCAGTTCTACGTCACCTCCGGCAACCGCACCGACGCCCCGTGGACGTACACCGCCGAGGCGGGCAGGACGATCTCGGACGCCTGGAACTCCGCGTACTCCGGCGGTACTCACGACCTCACCGTCCACGGCCCGGGCGGCTTCCTCCGTACGTTCAGAAGCCGGGGTTCGACCGCCGGCCCCGAGGTCACCGCACGGCACAACGACGGGAGCGGCAACCTCGACCTGACCCTCACCAACCCCGGCGACACCGAGGCCCGGCTCACGGTCGCCAACGCCGCCGCCTACGGGGGAGCGGAGCAGACGGTCACCGTCCGGCCCGGCGCCACGGTGTCGCGCACGGTCGACCTGCGGGCCGGCAAGCGCTGGTACGACGTGTCCGTCACGGCCGAGGGCGACCCCGTCTTCCTGCGCCGCTTCGCCGGTCATGTCGAGACGGGGGCCGCCGGGGTCAGCGACCCCGCCACGGTCACCGACTGAGGGACGGACCGGACAACGGCGGTGCCCGGACCGGAATCGGTCCGGGCACCGCCGTTGTCCGGTCCGGGCGGGGTGGTGCGGTGTCCGGGTCAGCCCTCGCCGCCGGTGCCTCCTTCGCCGAGGGACGCGGCCTTGATCCCGCCCGTGATCTCGTCCAGGACGGACAGCTTCGGCGCGTCCTCGTTGATGTCGAACCCGGACCGGACCACGACGAGCATGTTCTTGGAGACGGGGGAGGGGAACACCAGCGATTCCACGTAGCCGTCGTCGCCCTTCTCCGTCGCCACCTTCCAGCGCACGACGTACCCCTTGCCGCCCGCCACCGTGACGGCCTCGGACTTCAGCTCCTCGTGCGAGGTGATCTTCCCGTAGCTCTCGCCACCGTAGGACTCCGTGGCGTTGACGGTGATGTCCTTCTTCGCCGCCTCCTCCGGGGTCCCCGCGGTGAGCTTCATGGCAGCCGCCGGGGCCGAGAACACACCGCCGCGCACACAGGTCTCGGCGGTGTCGCCGGGGCACGCGTGCTCACCCGTCGTCAGTCCCGCGCCGACCGCCCCGGAGGTTCCCTTCCACCCCTTGGGCACCGGGAGGCTGATCCCGGCGGCCAGGTCCGTGGCGAAGCCCGGCTCGGTCGGCGGGAGCTGCTGCTCCGGCCCCTGGCCTTCGCCCTTCCCTCCGTCGTTCCCCTTGCCGTCCTTGTCACCGCCGTCCGGTGCGCCCGGCAGATCGGGGGCGCCGGACGGCGAGGAGGCCGCGGTGTCCGGCCCGCCGCCGCCACGCTCCTCACCCAGCAGATACACGCCGCCACCGATGGCGGCGAGCACCACCACGCCGACCGTCACGCCGACGCCGATGCGGATTCCGCGACGGCGCGCCGCACCGGACGACGCGCGGACATGGCCGGTCCACTGCGCTCCGTCCCACCAGCGTTCCTGAGCGGGGCCTTTGCCTGAGTGCCCGGGGTCTGGATGCCAGCCGGGCGGGGTCATCTGGGTCACGGGGGCACCTTATGCGGATCGGGTGAGAAACACATGAACCGACCGCACGTCCTCGTCCGGGGCCCGCGCACGTCCCGCTTCGCGCACTCTTTCGCGCATCCGCCGGTCCCGGTCAGGGGCGGTCAGGGTTCGATCAGACCGGCCCTGATGGCGTAGCGGGTGAGCTCCAGGCGGTCCCTGAGGCCGAGCTTCTGGAGCAGGTTGGCGCGGTGCCGCTCCACCGTCTTGACGCTGATGAAGAGCAGCTCGGCGATCTCCTTCGAGGAGTTGCCCTCGGCGACCAGCTTGAGGATCTCCTCCTCGCGCTCCGTGATGGCCCGCGCCGGCAGGTCCTCGCCGTCCCTGGCCCGGTCGAGGAAATTCCGGATGAGCGCCGTCACCGCGCCCGGGTAGAGGAACGGCTCGTCGCGCATCGCCGCCCGGCAGGCCTCCACCAGGTCCCGGTCCGCGACCGACTTGAGGACGTACCCGGCCGCCCCCGCCTTCAACGCCTCGAAGAAGTACTGCTCGTTGTCGTACATCGTGAGCATCAGGATGCGCAGCCCCGGCATGACGCGGGAGAGCTCGCGCGCCGCCTGGAGGCCGGTGAGGCGCGGCATCGCGATGTCCAGGATGACCAGGTCGGGCTGTTCGCTGCGGGCCATCTCGATGGCCTCGGCGCCGTCGCCGGCCTCGGCGACGACCGTCAGGTCCGGTTCGCCGTCGAGGATCAGCCGGACCCCGCGACGTACGAGGGCGTGGTCGTCCGCCAGCAGGATGCGGGTCGGGGCGGCGGCGGCCCTGGCGGGCGTGGCGAAGGACGGTGAGGTGGGCATGGTCACTTGCTTCCGTTGCTTCCGTTCGGGACGGGCACATCGAGACGTACTTCGGTGCCGCCCTGCGGCCCGGGGCCGAGGGAGACCTCGGCGCCGATCAGCAGGGCGCGTTCGCGCATACCGCGCAGGCCTGCTCCCTCGGGGGCGTCACCGAGACCGCGGCCGTCGTCGCGGATGAGCAGTTCCACCCCGCCCTTGCTGCGCCGCAACGAGAGTTCGAGGTGAGCGGCGCGGGCGTGCCGGACCGTGTTGGTGAGGGCTTCCTGCGCGATCCGGTAGACGACCAGCTCCGCCTCCGCGCCCAACTCCGGCAGGTCCTTTTCCACCCGGCGGCGGATCGTCAGCCCGTCCGGCGTCGGGGTCTCGGTGATCAGGGCCGTCAGTGCGCTCCCCAGGCCCAGTTCCTCCAGCACGCCCGGCCGCAGCCGGCGCGCGATCCGGCGGATCTCGTCGAGCGACCCCCGGGTGATCTCCTGAACCTGCCGCAACTCCCCGCGCAGCGGCTCCGGGGCGTGGTCCGCGACCCGCTTCAGCTCCAGCAGTACCGCCGTCAGCGTCTGCCCGACCTCGTCGTGCAGCTCCTGCGCCACGCGGCGGCGCTCGGCCTCCTGGGCGGAGAGAGCACGGGCACTGCTGGTGGCGCGCTCGGCCTCCAGCCGGTCCAGCATGGTGTTGAACGTCTCGATCAGCGCGGCGATCTCACCGTGCCCCGCGACCTCGGGGCGCGGGCTCGGGCGCAGCAGATCGGTGGTCGTCATCGCACGGGTGACCCGTTGGAGCGGGAAGAGGCCGAGCCGGAGCAGGGCCGCGTTCGCCGCGAGCATGAACGCGATGCCGCCGGTCAGGATCATGGCCTCGGTCAGCAGGACCGGGGTCGAGACCGTGATCGGCCCGAGCAGCAGCAGAGCGCCGGCCGCGACCAGCACGGCGGCGTTGAGCAGGAAGATCCGCCAGAACAGGGACAAGGTCGAACGGCTCCTTCCGGAGGTCGGATCGTACGGGCGCGCTGACAGCCTCCACTATCGCCGCTGCCGCGGGGTCGCATGCCGTCGCGGGCCACGGTGTGCACCGTCGCCCGGCGGCGCCGGCGGCGGGGCATGCATTGACCGCCCTCGCGGGGGCGTCCGTCCTCGTCTGCATGGTGCGCACCCCCGGATATGGGTGCTGTCCCTGATGGCCCCCCGAGGCCCTCCCCGACGACCATGAGGTCCAGGGCCCCGGGGGGCCCTGCCCCGTGCCGCACCGCGGGGACCGGGGCTTCAAGGAGCCGAGAGGTTTCCGTACCGGGAGGGAGACACCATGCCCACGTACGACGAGCGGCTGCGCGATCTGGAGGAGCAGCTGCGTCACGACGATCCCGGGTTCGCCGAGGCGATGTCCGACGGGACCCCGCGCTCGCCGCGTGAGTACCGCCGCCGCAACGCCTGGCTGTGGCTCGCCGTCGGACTCGCCGCCCTGGGCATGGGCATCGTCATGGGCCACGGTCTCCTCATCGCCGCGGGCCTGGTCGTGTCCGGAGCGGCGGCCCAGCTCTTCGACCCGCAGCGCGGGCGCCTGCACGGGCGGGACATCCCCAGTTCGCGATAGCGCGCCCTGCGCCCTCAGCTCCCGCTGACGCGAGCCTCGACTCCCGATGGCTCTGTGGTCCGACCACATGCCCCGTGTGACATAGGCTGCATGTCCGGATCCGGCCGAGGCAGGGAGTGACGGATGCCCGTCGAATGGCAGCCCGTGCAGCAGTCCCGTACCCATGAGCTCGTGCTCCGCAGCATCGAGGAACGGGTCTTCGCCGGAGAGCTGCGGGCCGGTGACCGGCTGCCCCCCGAACGGGAACTGGCCCCGGCGCTCGGCGTCAGCCGCTCCGCCCTGCGCGAGGCGCTGCGGGTGCTGGAGACCATCGGAGTCCTGGTGGCCCAGCCCGGCCGGGGACCCGACGCCGGGGCCCGGATCGTGCGCAACCCGGACGACGCCTTGGGCCGGCTGCTCCGCCTGCACTTCGCCCTCGGCAGCTACAGCCTCCACGACGTTCTGGAGGCCCGAGTGGTCCTGGAGCGGTCCAGCTTCGAGGGCGCCGCCTGCCACGCGCCGGACGAGGACCTCGACGAGGCGGAGGAGCTGGTGGCGGGCATGGCGGAACCGGGGATCGGCGTGAGCGCCTTCAATGATCTGGACACCCGCTTCCATGTGCTCATCGCCCGCAGCTCCGGCAACGCCCTGACGTCCACACTGACCTCCGCCGTACGCGAGTCCGTGCGGCCGCTGATCCTGCGCGCCCTGGAAGCCGCCGAGGACTGGCCGGCCACCGCCCGTGCCCTCAACGCCGAGCATCGGACGCTTCTCACCCTCGTACGGGAGGGGAGCGGCGCGGAGGCCGCGGACCTGGTGGAGTGGCATATCCGCGGACTGCACGGGACGTTGGTGGAAGGCCCCACCGGCCCAACCACCCCTTAGAGGGCCCCGGGCTGCCCGACCCGACCCCGCCCCGGTCCGACTCCCCACCACGCCACGTGCTGCCGCACGTTCCCTTCGACGGCCTGTGCCTAGTATGGTCCGACCATAAAAACCTCAAAGTGAACCCGGCGGATACGGACGAGCCCCCTCACCCCGACCGCCGCGGCGAACCCGCCCGGGGAGGCCCCATGCGCATCGGACTCTTCGCCACCTGTCTGGGGGACACGCTCTTCCCCGACGCGGTGAAGGCAACCGCGATCCTGCTCACGCGCCTGGGCCACGACGTGGTGTTCCCGCCGGGGCAGACCTGCTGCGGACAGATGCACATCAACACCGGCTACCAGCGTGAACCCGTGCCCCTGGTACGTAACTTCGCGGACGGGTTCGGTGACGCCTCGATCGAGGCGGTCGTGATGCCGTCGGGCTCGTGCGCCGGTTCCGTCCGGCACCAGCACCGGATCGTCGCCGACCGCTACGGGGACGCCACGCTCCGCGCCGGAGTGGACACCGTCGCCGCGAAGACGTACGAGCTCTCCGAACTCCTCGTGGACGTCCTCGGCGTCACCCGGGTCGGCGCGTACTTCCCGCACCGGGTGACGTACCACCCCACCTGCCATTCCCTGCGGATGCTCCGCGTCGGTGACAAGCCGCTCCGACTCCTGCGCGCGGTCGAGGGCATCGACCTCGTCGAGCTGCCCGGCGCCGACTCCTGCTGCGGCTTCGGCGGCACCTTCGCGCTCAAGAACGCCGAGACGTCCACCGCGATGCTCCACGACAAGACGGACAACATCACGGCCACCGGGGCCGAGGTGTGCACCGCCGGGGACTCCTCCTGTCTGATGCACATCGGGGGCGGGCTCTCCCGGATCCGGTCCGGCACCCGCGCCCTGCACCTCGCCCGGATCCTCGCCGCGACCCGCACCACGCCCGACATCCTGACAAAGGCCTCCGTATGAGCACGTTCCTCGGCATGCCCGCCCCGCCGCCCCGCTCCCCGTACGGCACCGGAAACCTCCGCGGCGACCGGGCCTTCCCCCGCGCCGCCCACGACGAACTGGGCAACGAGCAGCTTCGCCGCAACCTCGGCCGCGCCACCGGCACCATCCGCGCCAAACGCCTGAGCGTCACCGGCGAACTGTCCGACTGGGAAGCCCTGCGCGACGCCGGCTCCGCCATCAAGACCGACACCATGAACCGGCTCCCCGAACTGCTCGAACAACTGGAGCGCAAGGTCACCGAACGCGGCGGCACCGTCCACTGGGCGCGCGACGCCACCGAGGCCAACGCGATCGTCGCCCGCCTCGTGAGAGCCACGGGCAGCGACGAGGTCATCAAGGTCAAGTCGATGGCCACGCAGGAGATCGGGCTCAATGAGCATCTGGAGTCCGTCGGGATCACCCCGTACGAGACCGACCTCGCCGAACTCATCGTCCAGCTCGCCGACGACAAGCCCTCGCACATCCTGGTGCCCGCCATCCATCGCAACCGGGACGAGATCCGGCAGATCTTCCGCGACCACATCCCCGGCGTCGACCCGGACCTGGACAACGCCCCCGCCCACCTCGCAGCCGCCGCGCGCGGCTACCTCCGCGAGAAGTTCCTGACCACGAAGGTCGCCGTCTCCGGCGCCAACTTCGCCGTCGCCGAGACCGGAACCCTGGCCGTCGTCGAGTCCGAGGGCAACGGCCGCATGTGCCTGACCCTGCCCGACACCCTCATCACCGTCATGGGCATCGAGAAGGTCCTCCCGCGCTACCAGGACCTGGAAGTCTTCCTCCAGCTCCTGCCCCGCTCCTCGACGGGGGAGCGGATGAACCCCTACACCTCGCTGTGGACCGGAGTGACGCCCGGCGACGGACCGCAGGACTTCCACCTGGTCCTCCTCGACAACGGGCGCACCGCCGCCCTCGCCGACGCGCTCGGACGGGCGGCCCTCAACTGCATCCGCTGCTCCGCCTGCCTCAACGTCTGCCCGGTGTACGAGCGCACCGGCGGCCACGCCTACGGATCGACCTACCCCGGGCCCATCGGCGCCGTCCTCACCCCGCAACTGGCCGGCATGCACGCGGCGAAGGACGACCCCAACAGCTCCCTGCCGTACGCCTCCAGCCTCTGCGGAGCCTGTTTCGACGCCTGCCCGGTCAAGATCGACATCCCCTCGCTGCTGGTGGAACTGCGCCACCAGCACACCGAGCAGACCGGCGTCACCCCGGAGAAGCTGGCAATGAAGGCGGCCGCAGCCGTGATGCGCCGCCCGGCCCTGTACGCCGCCGCACAGAAGGCGTCCGCCCTCGGCCGGGTCGTCGCGGGGCGGGACGGAACCATCTCGCGGCTGCCCCCACCGCTGAGCGGCTGGAGCGACAGCCGCGACACCGCTGCCCCGCCCCGCGAGACCTTCCGCTCCTGGTTCTCCTCCGACGAGGGCCGGGCCACCCTGCGGGCCGCGGCCGCCGAACGGAACAGCGACCACAACGAGGAGGACGCGACATGAGCAGCGCCCGCGACACCGTGCTGGGCCGGATCCGCGACGCCCTCGCACTGGCCCCGACACCCGCCGTCGTCGTCCCGCGCGACTACCGCACCGGCCGTGCCCTGCCCGACGACGAACGCCTCGCCCTCTTCACCGACCGGCTCCTCGACTACAAGGCTCGGGTGCACCTCTGCACGGCTGACCGCACCGCCGAGGTCATCGGTGAGGCACTGCGGGAGCACGGCGCGCGGCGCATCGGCGTTCCGGCCGGGCTGGACGCGCACTGGCTCACCGGGTACGACGGCGAGGTGCGGGAGGACCACCCCGACGTCTCGCCCGCGCAACTCGACACCCTGGACGCGGTGGTGACGGGATCGGCCGCCGGCTGCGCCGAGACCGGCACGATCTTCCTGGACGGTTCTCCCGGCCAGGGGCGCCGGGCGCTGTCCCTCGTTCCCGATCTGCACGTGTGCGTCGTCGACCTCTCCACCGTCGCGGCGGGCGTGCCCGAGGCGGTGGCACGCCTCGCGCCCGAACGGCCGACGACGCTGATCAGCGGGCCGTCCGCCACCTCCGACATCGAGCTGGAGCGGGTGGAGGGCGTCCACGGCCCCCGCACCCTGGTGGCGGTGATCCGCACAGACGCGTAGAGCCCGGGGAGCACTACCCGTGATCGAGGGCTCGGGGATCCGCTACCCGTGATCGACCGTCACCGTGCCCCGGCCGAAGGTGATACGCGTCCGCGCCCCGTCCTGCGCCCAGCAAACGGTGACGGTGTCACCGGCCAGCTCCACCCGGTCCACCACCTCGTCCGTCGCCCCGTCCACGTCCTGGTCCGGCAGGGCGGCTTCCGGATCGGCGGTGAGGGAGGCGAGGGCCACCAGGACCGCCGTTCCGGTCACCTCGGCGCCGAGCCGCGGCACGGTCGCCCAGCGTGTGAACGCCGTTCCCCGCGGGGCCCGTACGTCCTCGGGTGCTTCCCACCCGTGCAGTCCCCGCAGCAGCGAACGCACCGGGCCGTCCGGGTCGGTCGCCCAGCCCGTCAGCTCGGCCCGCGCCCCGTCCGGCGCGCCCAGCACGCGGTGCACCCGCAGTTCGTGGCGGCCCCGCGCCACGGTCGCGCTCTCCACCCGCAGCCCCGGGACGGTGGACGGGCCCGCCGGGAACACCGGCAGATGCCAGGAGGCCGCCCAGCCCCAGCCGTCACCGTGCCCGGACCCCAGCGGACGGATACGCCGCCGGGCACTGCGCGCCCCGCCGACCGTCACCGACAGATGGTTGTCCGCCGTGTTCTCCGCCGAGGTCGGCCCGGTCACGGTGGAGTACGCCAGGCGCGCGTAGTGCGGGTCCTCGTCGGCCGCCGACTCGCCTTCGTCCGGGCGGACATGGTCGCTGCCGTGGTTGTGCAACCGCACCACGCCGTCCGCCCCCGTCGACTGCACCAGAAAGCCCGCCGCCGGAACGGACAGCACCCGGTCTGGACCCTCGCTCGGAGCCGCCGCCTCCGGCGACGCCCACAAAGGATGCTCGGCCGGGGCCAGGAGAGCCACGAAGGCCTTCGACGCCCAATAAGGGGACGCGGGACCGGAATAGGTCTGCAGCGTCGCCGCGTGCGGACCGTGCCAGCCGAGGCTCAGCAGCCCGTCGTTCCCGACCGCGCCGCGCTCCAGAAAGTACCGCAGCGAGCCGCTGATCACGCGCCGGGAAGCTCCCGGGGTGAGCGGCGTATGCCCGGTCACCGCGCCCAGGCCCACCCCCGCGCTCGCCGCGAAGCGGTAGGTCAGCGAGCGGCCGAAGTGCAGCGGGGCCCCGTCGCCGCCGAACATCAGCGAGAAGCTCTCCAGATGCTCGCGCAGCCGCGCCCCGTGGAGCACCGACTCCTTTTCGTCGCCCGCCAGATGGGCGTCCAGCAGCGGATACAGGTGCAGCGCCCAGCCGTTGTAGTGGTCGAAGGCGCGCCCGTCCCCGTCGGCGTACCACCCGTCGCCCCGGTACCAGTGGTCCAGCAGCTCCAATGCCCGTTCCCGGGCGCGAACCGTCTCCGCGTCACCCCGGCCCACCGACTCCAGGAACCCGGCGACGGTGTACGGGAAGAGGTACCAGTTGTTGCCCGCCGGAACATGCCGCAGCGCGCCCCGCAGCCACTGCTCCGCCCGGTCCTGTACGTCGGATGCCAGCCGGTCCCAGAGCCAGGGCCGGGTGAGCCGCAGGCCGAGGGCCACGGAGGCGGATTCCACCATGGGCTGTCCCTGCACATGGTGGTCGAGGATCAGCGGCCAGGACTCCGCGTCGTCCCGGCCCGGCGTCCGCGTACCGGCGCCGAGCCCGTCCGCGTACCGTTCCAGCAGACCGTTCGGGTCCTTGCCGCCCGCCCCGGCGACCCGGAAACCGGCCGCCAGGAACGTACGCGCGTATCCCTCCAGGCCGTCGGAGCGGACCCCCGAGTGCGACGGGGGCCCGGGCAGGTCGAGCCGGGCGCCGCCCGGCGTGGCCCACTTCCAGGCGGCTTCCAGCATGGCGTCGGCGGCCGCCTCCCAGTGGGCGCGGGTGTATCCGGTGTACGGGCTCGACGCGCGGTCCTCCGGAGGGAGTCCGAAAAGGTCACCAGCGGAGGCGTTCATGCGTGAATCCTGATCGACCGATCAAGGAGGGTCAATGCAGCGATCAAGGGCGGTCTCAATCGATCAAACGATCAGTGCCGGGATCGGGCTCGGTATGGGGTCCGGATCAAGGAAGCAGTAGCCAGTCCGTTCCCACGGCGGCCAGCAGTCCCGCTCCCAGCAGCCAGCTGGCCAGCCGGGTGCGGCCGTTCCTGCTCAGCTCGATCATCACGCCGCACAGGATGAGCGCGAGCCCGTAGACGCCGACGACGAGCACCGAGGAACGGCTCGCGATGCGCAGCGCAAGCACGACGGCCATCGCGGCCATGCCCAGCGCGGAGAGCACGATCCGCAGGTGCCGGGCCTGGCGCGGGGTGAGTCTCTTCCCGCTCCGACCCTCCGGTGCGTCGCGCCCCTCGTCCTCCGCATCCGTATCCGCCGCCTCGGCCTCTGCGGCGGTGTCGGTCTCGGCTATCGGGGCGTCGGCGTCCCGGCGCTGGTCCTGGTCCCGGTCCTGGTCCTGGTCAGAAGTGCTCATGGAGCCGGATCGTAGTAGTTGTACGGGCCCCGGGTTCGCGGACCCGGATCTTCCGGTCGCCTGTCCGGTCCCGGCATCGGCCTTCGCTCTATCCGCGCAGGCGGGGCGCCTCGGCAGCCGCTTCCACCGTCGGGCCCGACTCCACCCTGGCCGCCAACTCCCGCGCCCAGTCGGACAGCGCGGCGACATCGATCCCGTACGGCCCGGCCTCGGCGAACGGGGTGAGAGCCCCCGCGCCCCGGCGCAGCAGCCGCGCCCCGCCGGCGGTGTTGCCCCGCGCGGAGTGGGTCAGTCCCACCGCGAGCTGGGCCAGCCCCCGCCAGAGCTCGCGTTCGTCATCCGGCCCCGACTTCCAGGCGTCCTCGAAGACCTCGTGCGCATGGAACGGCATCCCCGCGTCCAGCAGCCGCTGCGCCTCCGCCAGCGTCTCCGCAGGCGTGCGGACGACCCCCTCCGGCTGTCGTTCGACGCCCGGCGCCCCGTACGGCAAGGGGCGGCCCAGTCCGTCACGGGGGCGCGCGTTGCGCGCCCGTCCCTCGGCATCACGGTCTCTGCGCGTCTCGTTCACTACTCGATTGTGCCCCGTACCTGCGGGGAATCGTGCGAACCCTGTCGGCGAGCACCCGCGCACGACTAGGCTCGACCGTCGAGAAGACTGCCTCTGTGGGAAGGGTGGGCATGAAGCCGTCCCGGCCGTTGTACGAGCGTGAACCGGAACTCGCCGCCGCTGCCGAGGCGGTGGACGCCCTGTGCGGGGCGCAGGCCGTCGGTGGACTCCTGGTCTTCAGCGGAGAGGCGGGGCTCGGCAAGACGGCGCTGCTCGCCGAGATCCAGGCGATGGCGGCCGACCGCTGCACCGTGTGGTCCGCCCGGGGAGGCGAGACCGTCACCTCCGTACCGTTCCATGTCGTACGGCAGTTGCTGCAGCCCGCCTTCGACCGGTTCCCGCCCGACGAGACCCGGGCCCTGTTCGGCGACTGGTACGAGACCACCGCCCCGGCCCTCGGTCTCGCCGAGCCGAGCGGCCCGCAGCCCGATCCGCAGGGTGTGCGCGACGGCCTGGACTTCGTCGTCGGCCGGCTCGCTTCCCGGCTCAGCCACCGGCCGTTGCTCCTCATCGTGGACGACGCCCACTGGGCGGACGGCGAATCCCTCGCCTGGCTGGCCTCGTTCACCGCCCGCCTCGGCGAACTGCCCGTCCTGGTGGTGCAGGCCCACCGCCCGCAGGAGCTGGCCGAGCGCGACGCCAACTACATCGCCGACCGGGAGGCCGAACGAGGCGGCAGCCACGGCACCGTGACCCGGGTAGCCCTGCGGGCCCTGACCCCGGACGCCACCGCCGTACTGGTCCGCGCGGGCCTCGGCGAGCATGCCGACGACCCGTTCTGCCGCGAGGTGTGGGCCGTCACCGGAGGCAATCCGTACGAGGCGGTCGAGCTGGTCGCCAAGGTCCAGGACCGCGAACTGCCGCCGGTGGAGGAATCGGCGGGCGAACTGCGCGAACTTGGCGCGTCCGCACGGGGCAGCGGGCTCGTCGCCCGGCTGGAGCGGCTCGGCACGAACGCCAACCGGTTCGCCTGGGCTGCCGCGGTCCTCGGCACCGACATCTCCCAGGAACTGGCCGCCACCCTCGCCGGAATGAGTTCGGCGGAGGCCGCCGACTGCACGGCCCGGCTGCGCGACGCCCGTATCGTCAGCGGCTTCGACCCGCTGGAGTTCGTCCACCCGCTGATCGCGACCGCCGTCTACCGCTCGATCCCGCCGGCCACCCGCACCGCCATGCACGGGCGCGCCGCCTGGGCGATCACCCGTGCCGGCCTCGGTGCCGCCGCGGCCTCCCGGCACCTGCTGGAGGTCCACCCGGACGACGACCAGGAACTGGTCGCGCAGCTGCGGGAAGCCGCCGGCCAGCATCTCGCCGTCGGTGCGCCCGAAGCCGCCCGGCGCTGCCTGGAACGGGCCCTGGAGGAGCCGCCGCGCCCCAAGGACCGGGCCATCCTGCTGTACGAGCTGGGCTGCGCGACGCTGCTGAGTTCCCCGCCCACCACGGTCCAGCACCTGCGCGCCGCGCTCGACATGCCGGGGCTCGACGACGGGCTGCGGGTCGACGCCACGTTCCGGCTCGCCGCCGCCCTCGCCCACAACAACCAGCTCAAGGACGCGGCGCTGTCGCTGGCCGCCGAGGCCGCGCGCACCGCGCCCGGCCCGGGGCTGATGCGTCTGCAGGCGGCGCACTTCATGTGGGAGGGCATGCAGGCCGCGGAGGACGACGGACCGGCCCGCTCCCGTCGGCTCACCCGCAACGCCGACCACCTCAAGGGCCGTGACAACGCGGAGCGCGCCCTGCTCACGCTGCGGGCCTTCGACGCCATGTTGCGCGGGGAGAACGCCCAGCTCATCGTCGACCTCTGCGAACGCGCCCTGGTCGACGGCAGCCCCGCCCGAGGACTCGGCTGGACCGACTCCGAGTGGGGCTTCGAGCTGCCCACCATGGTCGGTATCACCTACACCTTCGTCGACCAGCTGGACCGTGCCGAGAGCCTCTTCGGCGAAGCGGTCCGGGCCTTCGAGATCTCCGGCTGGAGCGGCGCCCATCTGGCGTTCGCCCACACCCTGCTCGGCATGGTCCACCGGCGTCGCGGCCGTCTCGCCGAGGCGGAGGGCTTCCTGCGCGAAGGACTCCGCCTCGCCGACCGTGTCGGCTCCGGACTGCCCGTGCACTGGGACGCGGCCTGCCTGCTCATCGACACCCTGCTGGCCCGCGGCCGCACCGACGAGGCCCGCAAGATCGCCGACCGGTACGACTTCGGCCCGCCCTACCCCAGCGCCATGGTGCTGCCCGACGGACCGTGTGTGCGGGGCCGCCTGCTGCTGGCCGAGGGCCGCAAGGAGGAGGCGATCGCCGAGCTGGAAGCGGCGGGTGCCGCTCTGGAGTCACGCGAACGCTTCAACGGCATCTGGGCTCCGTGGGCCGGTGACCTGGCACGCGCCCTGGCCGAGGACGACCCGGCCCGGGCGGCGCACCTCGCCGCCCGGAACCGCGTCCACGCCGAACGCTTCGGCACGCCCACCGCCCTCGGCGAGGCCCTGCGCTGCGTCGCCCTCTTCGCACCTCCGGAGCGCTCCGCACAACTGCTCGCCGAGGCCGTGGGCCACCTGGAGAAGTCCTCCTCCGCCTACGAGCACGCCCTGGCCCGGGTCGACTACGGCATCGCGATCGGATCGCACCGGGAGCTGGCCCGCGCCCAGAAGCAGGCCATGGCCTGTGGGTCCGAAGGGCTGGCCGCCCGCGCCCAACAGGCACGTGCGTCGATACGGTCCTCGGAGTGAGGTAATGTTTGTCCTGCGCGACCACCGGGAGCAACCGGCGGGAAACGCAGCGGGACGTGGCGCAGCTTGGTAGCGCACTTGACTGGGGGTCAAGGGGTCGCAGGTTCAAATCCTGTCGTCCCGACTGGAGACAGTCGCAGATCAGGGGCCGGTTTCGGGGAAATCCGAAACCGGCCCCTGATCATTTTTGGGGACCAGTTGGGGACCAACTGGAGGTCCGACGTCCTTGACCGTGTCAACGGGTCATGACGACGGGGCCCGGCAGCGAGGGTGGTGCGCGCAGCACGTTGAAGTGGGCGGAGAGCGCCGCCCCGGCGGCCGTGATCTTGTGGACGTCCGGGTGCAGGTAGCGCTGGGTGGTGGTTGGTGAACCGTGGCCGGCGATCCTGCGGAGGACGTGTACTTGGACCCCGGCGTCGGCGAACCAGGTGAGTGCGGTGTGCCGGAGGTCGTGGTGGCGCAGATGCTCGTAGCCGAGCTTGGTGGCCACGTTGTCCCAGTGGGTGGCGTCGCGCAGGACGGCGGTGGAGGTACGTTCGCCGGGCGGGCCTGTGAACAGGTGGGCGTCCGGCTGGGGGTCGGCGGACAGGATGCGCTGGGCGACGAGAGGGCGGATCTCCTCGACGATGGGAACTCTGCGGGCTCGCGTGCCCTTGGTGCCCTTGTCGGTCAGCCCGCCGGGGGCGGGTGTGGTCTGACGGCGCACGGTCCAGATCCACTGGGTGGTGTCGATGTCTCCGATGCGGCAGCCGGAGATCTCGCCGATCCGTGCGGCGGTGCACGCGGCGAAGGCGACCACGTCTCCCCAGCCGCGGTACTGGTCGTGGGAGGCGGCCACGAGTGGGTCGGCCAGTGCGATGAGTGTTTCCCAGTCGGGCAGGGTGAGTGCGCGGGGGTCGAGGAGTTCGTCCTCGGCCTGCTTGTAGAGCTTCTGCCAGCCGGTCACCCGGGCGGGGTTCACTTTGATGATGCCGTCGCGGACTGCCTGCTCCATGACGCGGACCAGGACGGCGATGGTGTTCTTGACCGTTGAGCGGCTGAGCTCGTCGGCGATCCAGTTCTGCACGGTGCGGTCGACAGCACCGCTGGTGATCATCCGGACCGCGAGGTGGCCCAGGGCGGGCACGACGCGCATCCGCCAGCCTGACAGGTAGAGGTCGAGTGTTTTCAACTCCAGGCCGTGCAGGGCGAGGTCCATGTGCGCGTCGCCGTACTCGGCGAGCTTCATGGTGGCGAGCGACGGGGACAGCCCTGCCTCAGCCGCTTCGATGATGGACTGGAGCCACTCCTGCGCTTCGTCCTCGTCCGCCTTTCCTTCCGACAGGGACAGGGCCGCTTCGTAGCGGGGTCGAACCAGCGGACCCGGGGGCGGTAGGGGTGGGGACGATCAGGCCGGTACTCGATGTCCGTCGTGAGTCGGACACCGGTCGGCACAACGGCCTTCTCGGCCATCATGCGTCTCGGCGCGGGACGGTCCGGCGGCTGTGCAGCCATCCCCCAACGTCGACCGCGCTGTACATGACGACGCGGTCCGACACGGCGACGAACGGCGGGCCCTGGGGCGGCCGAGCGGTGCGCCAACGGCGCAGAGTCGAGGTGTCTGCACGCAGGCAGCCGGCGAGGTCGCGCGTCGACAACCAGGCGTTGGCCAGGAGAGACGACCGGCTGTCCTCTTGGACGAAAGGGGCACCATCCTCATTCTTCGTGTGCGTCTGACGGTCTGTGGAGGCTGCTATCGGTGCGATGGGCAAGGGCGTTGGATCTCCGGGGGTATGGGGAGCACCAGAGGGATACAGTGGAAAGCGGTCGGCGACAAGCGACGCGGCCCGCAGGTGGAGAACCGTGGGGTTCTGCATGCACAGAAACGGTGAGTCTCTTCTGTTGGAACTGACCCGCAGTGGTGCTCGGGGCAAACGGTAGACAACAATCGTCTGCAGAAGCGCCGGTTTGGCTAACCGGCGATGTTCGGCTATGTTGCCCTCATTTGCGACGCGGCGAGCATCACGTACTGTGTCGATGAGTGTTTCTCCGTGACGCATCATGTGGAGTGCGTCGCCATTCCGGAACCCGCCGCAAAGGGCGCCTGACCTGCAGGTTTGGGTCGTGTGCGCTATGTGCATTGTGGGCGTTACGGGCGATATCTTGACGCTGAAATGGCGCTCTCCGAGGCATCTTGACGCTCGTTCGGATGGGCCATCAGGTGCATCCCGTCGCTGGTCAGGCGGGCTCCTGACTGTACGGGTGCGGCAAAGTGCCGGGAATTTCGTGGTGCTGAGCGGTCCCGCCCAGTCACCTGCGCAGAGTTCCAGCAAGTTCTTCGGGTGCTGGTGGTACATGCCTCGCATGACTGCTGACCAGCGGAAACGGCTACGATTCGGCTAAGCTGCAACCGGCTGGTCCGTGTATGGCCCGGATCTTGGTCGGCAGGGAGTGGACCCCTGACCGGCGGCCCGGAGGCAATGAGCCGGCACACAAATGAGGGGCGGGCCGACAGATCTCCACGGAGCACGCCCCGACCCAACGCGCTACGAGAGAGGAAATCGCCAGGGCTTGGACCGCGGAGCGGGTAACCCACCAGCTGAAGAACTTCCACGCTGTCACGATCGGCCACGAGGCGTGCGGCTGCATCTCTCCCCCCCCCCCACACTGACTGAGCCCGGCCAGCCGCAGGCTGCGACCCAGCTGCACTAATTAGGCTGCTCCGCTTCACCGCGATCGGACGCAGCCAGTCCGATCGGGGAAAAGAGGGCGCGCGGCCGCTCTGCTCAGCCCGACACGTCTTCCTAGGCGCAGCACGGCCAGATCCCCGCTCGCCTCGCCGCCGTCAGCGAGCATCGCCGCGAGGTCGGCCGCGATCCGGCCCGGGTCATGGCCGGTGCCGCGTGGCCGGAGGGGTCTCAACGCGGTGGCGTCCGCGCTGGTCAGCCCGGTGGCATCGGTGAGATCGGCCAGTAGTCGTGCACCGGCGTGCCCCCCCGGCATACACCGTCAGCGGAGACGCGGAGCTTGGGACGCGAACCAATACCCTGCACGCAGAAAGTGTCTTGCACATGGACCGACAGAACCCCTCGACAAGGTTCATCGTCCCAGCTCAGAAGGCACTTCCGCGTTCCCGGCCCAGCAACCGGTCTCGCGCCAAGTGAACCGGCGAGGCCGTAGGGTCGGCGTGGTCGCCGACCAGCTTGAGCTCGCCACCGTGGTCGAAGCGCGTCGTTCGCGCCTTTGGATCATGGGGTGGCCCGTGTTGCTTGACTTGGCTCGTAGGACGCGTGTCGTGGCGTGAGCGTTGCAGCGAGGAGTTGAAGCAGCGCGAACCCAGCTCCGACCGTGCAGACCCCCGCCCATCCCCATCCCCATCCGCTGGCAGCGATGACCGCAGCGGAGCCGAGGGCTCCTCCCGCGAAGTATGCGGTCATGTATGCCGAGGTGATGCGTGAACGCGCGTCGCCGGGGAGCGCGTAAATCTGGCTTTGGTTCGTGATATGCATCCCCTGGATGGCGGCATCAAGGAAAACAATACCGAGCACGAGCGCTACGAGGTTGAATCCTCCGAAGGCAAGGGCTGCCCAAGACACGAGCATCACAATTGCCGTACCCCAGGTGGTAACTTGTGTGCGCCCAGCGTCTGCGAGTTTGCCCGCGAATCGTGCACCCACTGCCCCAGCTGCACCGATGACGCCGAACAGCCCGATGACGCTTTCGGAGTAGCTGTATGGCTCCCCGGAAAGCAGGCCAGTGAGAGCCGTCCACAGAATGCTGAATTGAGCGAATGCGATCGCGCCGAAGAGCATGCGGATCCGCAACACCTTCTGCTGGCGGACGAGTCCGAACACAGAGCCCAGCAGGTGAAAGTAGTTCCTGGTCGTACCGACGGATTGCTCCGAAGGGAGCCGACGAGCAAGCGCGACAGCAACGCCAAGCATGCTGGCCGCCGCCGCGACGTACACCGCGCGCCAGCCTGCGAGATCGGCGATGAAGCCGGCTGCGGTTCGTGCAAGCAGGATTCCGATGAGGAGACCGCTCATGACGCTTCCGATGACCCTGCCCCGTTGGGCGGGGGCCGTGAGCGAGGCGGCAAGTGCGACAAGTAGCTGGGCTACCACGGCCATCGCGCCAACCACTGGCGCGAGCCACAGCAGCCAGCCGCCGGTTGGTGCGAGGGCCGTGAGCCCGAGTGCCAGCGCGGAGAGGACGCTGAGACCAACGATGAGCCGCCGACGGTTGAGCATGTCTCCGAGCGGGAGGATCAGGAACAGACTGGCGGCGAACCCGAGTTGGGTGAGTGTCACGATCAATGGGGTCACCGAGGCAGGGATGCCGAGATCGCGACCAATCGCTTTGAGCAGAGGCTGACTGTAATAGGCGACGGCGACAGCAGTGGCGGTAGCGATAGCGAGCAGAGCGACGGTCGACCGAGGCAACGGCTGTGCTGAGCCGGTCACTGGCGCATGTCCCGAACTTCTCATAGCTTCAACTCTGCGTGCACGCACGCCACGTGTCGAAGACCCATCGTGAACGAGGCTGATACCTTGAAGGTATGCAGATCGAGTTGCGGTGGCTGCGCTACGTCGTGGCCGTAGTGGATGAGGGCGGCATGCAACGAGCCGCTGCTGCACTCCACATGACGCAACCTCCACTCAGCCGACAGATTCGCGAGCTTGAGCGGCGACTTGGGACCCCCCTCTTCACTCGACGACCCCTGTCCCTCACCCCGGCGGGTGCAGTATTCGTGGCGCATGCGCGGGAAGTGCTCTCATCGGTCGACGAGCTTGTCGTGGCGACGCGCGCTACATCCACAGGAGAGGTAGGCGAACTCGCAGTCGGCTACATCTTGTCCGGGGCGTACGACACCATCCCGCGACTGCGCGAGGCAGCAGAGGCCGCGTTTTCCGGAATGCGACACGATTTCAGGGAACTCTGGCCCGCCCAGCTCGATGCTGACCTGCTGAACGGCGAGCTTGACCTTGTGATCGCACACACCATGCCTGCCCGATCGGAATTCCGTCGCGAAGCACTACGCACCGACCCGTTGGTCGCTGTCACGCGCCCCTCTAATGCCGCGACTTCAAGCGGGGGCCCCGTGATGCTGGGCGAAGCATTCGACAGGCAGACGTTCGTCTTTTACGACCCGAAGTATGCGCCCGAACACTACGCGCTGCTCGCCAAGGCTCTTGACGCTGGCGGCGGATCACATCATGTACGTCTCGATATGACGCCAGGACTACGCAACATCGCCTTACCCGACGACTACAGCTTCACGCTGATCCCTGAGTCCATGGCCCCGTTCCTTCCCCGAACCGTCCGCGAGGTTCCGCTCGACACGAGTAATCTCCCCGCACTGGACGTTGAACTCGTGTGGCACCGAGAACGCGAATCCCCAGTCCTCTTGAAATTCCTCACGATTGCCCGCGAGGTGAGCGCCGACCACGGGTGGCTCCCCGCTCCGCGCCCCTGACTCACCACTGATCCTTTTCCATTCTCCCGCGTGAGATGGCCAGTTGGACTGACAGACGGACGAAAACCCCTGGTAGATGGGTTATCGATCAAGAGAACCGTCTCCACCAGGGGCTTCGCATGCTTGTCCACCCCGTCCGGCGTCGACGTGTCCAGCACTGCCCTGCGCTTCCTCGCCGCCCGTCTGAAGGAACGCCGGCGCACTCTCGGGACCCGGTGGCGGCGCCTGAGCGCGGGCCGACAGGCCCTGCTCGCTCTCGCCCACCTCCGCAACGGCCAGCCCTACGCCCAGCTCGCGGCCGGTTTCGGGATCGGTACCACCACTGTCTACCGGTACATCACCGAGGCCATCGAACTCCTGGCCGCCCTCGCCCCCACGCTCGCCGAAGCAGTAAGGGCCGCGTCGATGAAGGCGTACCTCATCCTGGACGGGACACTTCTGCCGATCGACCGGATCGCCACCGACCGGCCCTTCTTCTCGGGCAAATACCGAAAGCACGGCATGAACGTGCAGGTCATAGCCGATCCGAGGGGCCGACTGCTGTGGGCTTCACCGGCCCTGGCCGGAGCGGTCCACGATGTACGGGCCGCACGCGAGCACGGCATCATCGACACTCTCGCCCAGGCTGGCATCACCTGCTGGGCAGACAAGGGCTACCGGGGCGCAGGCGGGACGGTGCGTCACCCTTTCCGAGGCCGCTGGGAGAAGTTGTCCACTGGCCGGCAGGCCGTCAATCGGTCCCAGGCCAAGATTTGGGCACTGGTCGAACAAGCCATCGCCACCCTCAAGTCCTGGCGGCTCCTCCGCAAACTCCGCTGTTCAACGACCCGGATCACGAACATCGTCCAAGCCGTCCTCACCCTCCAACTGGCCGGCTCAGGCTGAGGCAGTCACCGAACTCATATGATCTCGCGGTGAGGACCTGGACGGAGCACCCTGCCAAGGCGGACGTCGAAGCTGTCGTTCGCCGCTACTTCAGCCTGCTCCGAGCCGGAAGGTTCCCTGAGGCCGAACAGCTCATCGACCACAGCCCGGTCCGTCATGTGCTCAAGTCGCTGTGGACCGGGTCCGTCGAAGCAGGCACCGATGGGGACGAGGCGAGCAGAAGCCCTGCTGCCGACGAGTTGGAGCAGGATCTGTCCTGGCTCGGCGAACTCAATCTCGCAGACTTCCACTGGGGCGACACCGGCAGCCATTTCTACGTTGAGATCACCTACCGCGCACAGATAATCGAGGTGGCATTGAGCTTCTGGGTCAAGCCTGTCGACGCCAGCTGGGTCATCGCGGGACCGGGCACGCTCTGGTAGGACACACGAAAGAGCAGCACGATCCAGGGGGCAGCGCAATCCACCTGCCGGCGGCCCATCACATGCTGTCGATCAAGATCCCGGCCAGCCCGAGCACTCCACCCCGGCCCACGCCAGCCCCGCGACCTGCAACATCAGGTTGAAAAAGGTCCAGTGACTTTCCGTCCCGTGACGCATTGGACAGCTCGACACATGCATGTGTCCTGACGCCCCACGGCGGGACTCGTGCGGGTGACGGCCTCGACTCCCGCCCGGCGTCGGGGCCGTCGTCATTCGGGCGTCGGATCGGTCGGTCGTGGTTGGGCCCCGGCCGGTTCGGCGCGCCCCGCCGTGCCGCTGGGGGTGGTCGAGACGGTCCGCAGGTGTGGTCTGGACACCGCAGTGGCGGCGGCACGGGAGCTTTGGCGCAAGCCACGTTTCGGTGCACGATCCGGGCAAGGTCCTGCTGGACGTCGCACTCGCGGCGGCTCTGGGCGGGGACTGCCTCGCCGATGTCGCCGTGCTGCGGTCCGAGCCCGACGTGTTCGGTCCGGTGGCATCCGACCCGACTGTCTATCGGCTCATCGACGCCCTTGCCGCCGCCGGACCGAAGGCGCTGACCGCGATCCGGGCGGCTCGGGCCGAAGTACGGTGCCGGGTCTGGGAACTGGCCGGGACGGGAAGTCCGGCCGCCGACGGCTCGGTGACCGTGGACATCGACGGCGTGCTCGTACTTGCGCACTCCGAGAAGCAGGATGCCACCGCGACCTGGAAGAAAACCTTCGGCCTTCATCCGCTCGTCGCGCTCGTCGACCACGGCCAGGCCGGATCCGGCGAGCCGGTCGCCGCGCTGCTGCGGCCCGGCAGCGCGGGCTCCAACACCGCGAGCGATCACATCGGAACCACCCGACTCGCTCTGGCCCAACTACCCAAGCACCTGCGGCGGGGCTGCAAGACGCTGATCCGCACCGACTCCGCCGGCGGGACCCATGCCTTCCTCGACCGGCTCTCCCGCCGGGGCCGGTGGCTGTCGTACTCCGTCGGAATAACCATCACCGATGCCATTCACCAGGCCGTCCTGAAGATTTTGAAGAAGGCATGGACGTCGGCCTACGACGCCGGCGGCACCGAGCGGCCCGGCGCCCGGGTCGCAGAGATCACCGACATGCCCGACCTCTCTTCCTGGCCGAAGGGAATGCGACTGATCGTTCGCAAGGAAGGTCCGCACCCCGGCGCCCAGTTGCGATTCACCGACCTCGACCGACTGCGGCTTACCTGCTTCGCGACCAACACAAAGCGCGGCCAGCTCGCCGACCTCGAACTGCGTCACCGCCGACGGGCTCGCTGCGAGGGACCGTATCCGAGACGCCCGAGACACCGGCCTGCGCAACCTGCCTCTGCACGACACCGCGCAGAACCGGATCTGGCTGGAGATCGTCTCCCTCGCACTCGACCTCCTCGCCTGGATGCCGATGCTCGCCCTGACCAGCAAACCCCGACGCTGGGAACGCAAGAAGCTCCGCCTGCGGCTGTTCTCAGCCGCCGCCCAGCTGGTCACCACCGGCCGCCGGCTCCGCTTCACCGCCCGATGGCCCTGGACAGACATCATCCCCCACGCAATCCAACGACTCGCAGCCCTGCCGAACCCCGGCTGACCAGCAACTCCGACCGCCCCGACGAACCACAGCAGTATCCCGGAGCCGTGGAACCCCGGCGCCCACGCGACGCGACAGCCGGGCCACCAACCTGCCCCAGCCCCAAATTCCGTACCTCGCAAGCACAGAGCCCCCGTCAGCGAACCGACGAGGACTCATGAACGATCGAGGCTAGGTTCCGCGGTCTCGTGAGCATTTCCGCGTGATCATGAGCAGCGGTGACGTCCGGTAGCGGTCAGTTGGTGGCTGTCGATGATCTTCTGTATGTGCCCGGAGATGCAGCCCAGTGAGCAGCCAGCGGTGGCTCGTTGATGGTGGTTGGCGCAGCCTGATGGGGACGGTGATGCCCGGAACGCTTCAGGGTTTCGGGCATCACCGCCAGCGGCGGGGGCACCGCATGAGTCAGTTGGAGACGTCAGCAGTGGCGGTCAGGGCCGGGGCGTAGGGCTCCAACTGTGAGGGGCCCGTGCCGCGCGCTCTGTCGTCAGCTGATGTAGTAGGAACTGGCCCTGTCGTTCCAGCTGCCGGCCGGGCAGTCGCCTGTTCCTCCTCCCCCGAGGAAGGAGCACTTGTCGATGTACGGGGTGGAGGCTCCGGTGAAGTTCGTCCCCTCGAAGAACTTGATGTCGCACTGGTTCGCGGTCTGGACGGACGTGATGGAGTCGTTCATGTTCAACCCGTTGGGGTACCAGGTGTTGTCGCCGAGGTTGCCGTCGTAGTACTCCGCCGTGTTGGTCTCCGCCGAACAGGCGTGGCTGCCGGTCAGGACCTTGTAGCCACCTCCCCCCTGGAAGTTGTACCAGTTGTAGAGGTAGACCAGATCCAGCTCCGCTGACGCCGACACGTGCTGCTTCAGGGCGGCTTCGCTCTCGAAGCAGGCGGACCGGCCTGTGCTCAGGCTTGTCGAGCAGTACGACCCGGTCGAGGCCGTCGATGCGGGTTCCGTCCCGGGTGAGGCCGAAGCCGGTGTCGCGACCAGCACGGCGCTGATGACGAACAGACTGCCGATGAGCTTTCTCATGGTTTCCCGTCCTTTGGTTGATGCTCCGTGCGAGGAATCTCGCTTCCTTCCTCGCCTGACCGGCGATCGACCACCGGCCGGGGTCGTGCGGGGCAGGGGCGGCGTGCCCCTGCCCCGCACGACCGGAGCTGGGTGGCGATGTCGATGACCTTCTCGCGTGCCGTCACCATGTCGTCATCACCGCGTCACCACCGGCCGTTGAGGGACCATTTTCCGCGCAGGCCATGCTCCGACGGGTTACCTCGGGTGACGGGGGCGATTCGGGGATGGACTTTCGCGTACTGGGCACGCTTGAGGTCCGGACGGGTCAGGAACGGTTACCGGTGCCGGGAGCGCGGCGGCAGCGGGTTCTGGCCGCGTTGCTGCTGGCACCGAACTCGGTGGCGCCGCTGTCCAGGCTCGCGGACATGGCCTGGGCTGACGAGCCGCCCGTGACGGTTGTGAAGCAGTTGCAGAACTCGGTGTCGGCGCTGCGTTCGCCGAGTACGGGCGCATCGACAAGACCATGCACCTGCTGCCCCTGGTCGACCCGGTGGACAACACCTACCGGCGGCTGATGAACCGAAAGCTCACCGTGCAGGAGTCCCGCCACCGGCTCGCCCGCGCGATGCCGGCCCTTGATCATTTTCGGGGGCCGGTCGGGGTCCGGCGTCCTCGGCCGGGCCGGCGGGTCATGGCGAAGAGGCTCGTCAACCACGAGGCGGCCCCCTGTCGCCTCCGGCGTCGCGCCGCTCAGCGCGCTGTGATCGTGATCCGGCTGCACCGGCGAGGTCGCGGGGGCCCCGGGTGTTGTGCCTGACTACGTCAGGACGAGAGGCACGGTGATGGTGAGGTGTTCATCGGCGGTCGGCAGGGCGGGGGCAAGAGCGTTCATACGAGCTGCTAGGTGGCCGATCACCCGGCTGGTCAGCTCTTCGTCCCACTCCGCTGTGCCTTCCGGCGGCAGGCACATCTCCTCCCTGGCAGGCGGGTTGTCACCGAAATAGCGCGCGGTGTCCATGTTGACGACCCAACAGGCCAGTGCGACCTTCACCTGCCCGGGTGCCGCCCACTGCGCCCGTACGTGGGCGCACATGCTGAAGTCGTCCCCGCCGAATGTGACCGTGGTGGCGAAGGGCCTGCCACGGGGGTATTGCCGTACCAGCTTCAGTACTGCCGGTTCCACAACGGCTCGCGCCATAGGTTCCGTATACACCGTCTGCCCCCCGTCGAGCCTGGCTTTCAGCATCCCAGACGGGGCCTGCCGCGAACAGACCGCCAGCCGGTCCCGACTGTCTCCGCTCCAGGGGAACGCCGGTCCTCCGCGGTTCTCCGCCGGCCGCTCTGTTGTGGTGAGGCGGGATCCCGCTAATCTATGCGCATAGATCTTGACGAAGACATGACACTTATCTGTTGCTGTCCTCCGTCAGGCATGGTCATGCCGTCATGCCTTCGCTCCTGTCGGTCCGGCAGGCACTCCTGCGCAGAAGGGACATCACCCATGCTCTTCAGGCTGTCCGTGAGAACCACCGTCGCCGCTCTCGCCGTTACGGGGCTGCTCGTCACCGCCCCCCAGGTGACGGCCGCCCCCCGGGAGTTCGGCGGGGCATCCGCCGGAGCGGCGGCGGACGCCGCCCCGCCACCGTCCTCCGGCGTCACCGTGAAGATGGCGCCCGCGGCCGCCGACGACCTCGGCGCCTCCCGGCAGGCCCTGGTGGACGCCGTATCCGCCGACGTCCTCGCCCGCTCGGGCGACGCCAAGGGACTCTCGGTGAAAGCCGCCGTCGACAAGCTCGTCGACGAGGGCCGCAAAGTCGTCGTCGACGTCCGCACCGCCACGGACGACTGGGCTCGCGGCGTCGCGTACGTCGAGGCGTCCCGCGCGCACCACGGCGATCCGGAGGGGTGGCTCTACATCGCCCACCGCAAGGCCGGGAAATGGCTCGCGGGCCTCGAAGGCGACCGCGAGTTCACCGACCACGTCGCCACGTCCCCGCTGGTCGGCAGGGCGGAGCGGCGCACCATGACGGCGTATGCGCAGCGCAAGGCGACGCCTCAGCCGGAGGAGCCGTCCGCGGGGGTGAGGGCTGCCAACACCAACGGCCTTCTGCTGCCCTGGATGCCCGACTACTACATGACCCTCACCGGCGGCGCGCACTCCCACACCGGCTCGACCGGCTACTGGAGCAGCCTCGACTTCGCCGGCGGCAACGCCGGCGGGCGGGTCCGTTCGTCACGTGAGGGCACCGCGACCTCCATGTGTGGCGCGGGGGGAGGCTGGACCCGGGTCATCCACCCCGGCGGCTTCTCGACGGACTACTACCACATGTTCAACACCACGTACTACAACGGGACGTCCATCGGCCGAAGTGCCCTGCTGGGCACCATCGGTACGGACACGTGCGCCGGCGGGGCCGCGACCGGAGCCCACGTGCACTGGAGCCTGCGCACGTACGACGCCAACTACAACGGCCAGTACACCTGGCTCAGCGGCCGCACCATCGGCGGCTGGCTGTGGTCGAGCGGCGCCAGTCAGTACTCCGGGTGCGCGACCCGTCTGGGCGTCACCGCCTGCCCCGGCACCGCGATCTACAACCGCACCAGCTGACAGCCGCGTTGCCGCTCCGGCCCGGAGCCCCGTGCCCCGGACAACGCCGCACTCCGGGGCGGCGTTGTCCGGGGCCGGAGTCCGGTCTCAGGCGAGCAGCTTCGCCTTCGCCTGTTCGTACTCCTCGGCGTTGATCGCGCCCCTGTCCTTGAGTTCGGCGAGTTTCGCCAGGTCGTTCACGTGGCCGCTGCCGCCCGAGCCGCCCTCCGTTCCGGCGGCCCGGCGTACGTAGTCACGGAACGCGGCCTCGGAGTCCTTGGCCAGCTTCTCGTCGCGCTCGTGCATGCTGCGTCCGCGGACGATGAGGTAGATCAGTACGCCCACATAGGGCAGCAGGATGACGAGGACCAGCCAGCCCGCCTTGGCCCAGCCGTTCAGCGAGTGGTCCCGGAAGAGGTCCGTGACCACCTTGAACAGCAGGAAGAACCACATGACCCACAGGAACAGGTACAGCATGGTCAGGAAGAGGTTCAACAGCGGGTAATCGTCCATGGGCCTACTCCGATCGCACGGATGGTCCCTTATTCATACAACTGGTCCGATTCATCCGCATCCGGCGATCCGCAGAACGTGCGCGGGCGGGGGGCTGATGCCCAGGTCCGGCCGCCAGGCCGCCAGGATCTGAGCCGACGGATCGAACAGCGGGGCCGGCAGCTCCTCGGGCGCGGTCCACCGCCAGGTGCTGATCAGGTGCGGCTCGGTCACCTCGGGGTCCCCGGCGGCGAGCCGTACGACGGCCGCCATACTGATGCGGTTGATGCCGCCGATCACGTCGTGGACCATCGCGATGACCTCAACGGACGCCTCGTCGACCACCAGGCCCGTCTCCTCGCGCAGCTCCCGGGCGGCCGCCGCGGCGATCGACTCGTGCGTCGCGTCGACCTTCCCGCCCGGAAGCTCCCACGTACCGCTGTGATGCCGCCCCAGCAGGACGCGCCCTTGGCCGTCCTCGACGATCACCCCGACTCCCAGGGCCGCCTGGGCCACGGGCGGGCGGGTGTTGCGGGCGGGCTCGGTGACGGGATCGGCCGACATGGTGCTCGTTCTCCGCTCTCCGGGGCGTGGGCGTGTCCGGTGCGCGTCCGGGGACGCGTGCGGACCACCGTAGCGAAACCGCCGGGCCGGGCACGCTCAGACCACCAGGCGCAGCGACCTCTCCGCGATGCCGAGCCGTACGCTCTGACCCCAGGTCAGCTCCAGGGCATCGGCTTCCATCCCGTCGCCGAAGACCACGATCCGGTCCGACTCCACGGTCAGCCGCAGCCCCTGTCCGCGCCCCAGTTCGCCCGCCACCCGCGACGTCCCGGTCGCCGGCGACGGCCAGGCCTCGCGCACGAACCACAGGAGGCGTGCGTCGCACGGCGCGGGCAGCGGCAGCGCGCTGCCGCGCTCCCGCCACAACGAGCGGAGCCAGCCGGTGGCGCCCGTGCCGGTGCCGACCAGCACCCCGGAGGAGGCCTGGGCCTCGCCGGGAGCGCTCTCGCCGTCTTCGCCCAGGCGGTAGCGGGCCGTCTGGTGGCCGGGTGGCCCGAGGTAGATCTCGTTGAGGGCGATGATGCGCTGCGTGTCGTCGGCGACGGCCTCGACCATGGTCAGCTCATCCGCTCTCCCCCCGGCGGCGGTCGCGGCGCGCAGCAGGGCCGCCGCGTCGGCGTGACGGTGGCGTACCAGGACGCCGGGGTTGCGCCCCGGGGCGGTGTCGATGCCCACCACCGGCTGTCCGGACAGGTACTTCGCGGTGTTGGCGACGAGACCGTCCTGACCCACCACGACCACCACGTCCTCCGGCGCGAACAGGAAGCGGTCCAGGTCCGCCCGCTCCACCCGGGTCGAGCGCCAGGTGAGCGGCACCGCCGCCGCCACCTCGCGCAGCGCCTGCCGGGTGTCCTCGTGGCGGCGGGCCACCTCGTCGATCGAGCGGCCCCGGCTGGACAGGAAGAACGCGGCCTGCCCGTGCGTCCCGTGCCGGGCGAGCAGCTCCTCGTACTCCGTCCGCCGGTGGACGAGCACCGCCCGGGGCGCCAGGCTCATGCGCTCGCTCCGCCTTCCGGGCGGCCGAGCTTGGCGAGCAGCCCGGTGAGGACGTCGGGGGAGAGGGTGAGGCTCTCGATGCGCGGCAGGTTCTCCGCGAGGCGGGTCGCCGCCAGCGCGTGCAGCGTGGCCGGATCGACCTCGCCGTGCACCCGCAGCCAGGCGGCCTGCGCCTCGGCCCGGGCCCCGCCCGTCTCGCGCGCCGCCTCGGCCTCCGCCCGGGCCAGGCGCACCTTGCGGGCCGCCTCCGCCTCGGTCCGTACGCCGTCGGCGGCGGCCTTCTCCTCCGCCTCGCGGCGGGCGTTCGTGCCGCGCTGGTCGACCAGCTGCTCCTCGCGCCGGGCCAGTTCGATCTGGCTGGCCAGCTCGTTCTCGGCGATGGCGCGCTCCCGCTCGACAGCCACGGCCCGCCGTTCGTAGGTGGCCCGGTCCGCCTCCTGCTGGATCTGCTCGCGGGCCGGGGTGCGCAGGGCGCGCTCGACCTCGGCCTCGGGGCGGATCGCGACGACGCGTACGGCCACCACGTCGATGCCGGTGGCCGGGAGGCGGGGCTCGGCGGCGAGACCGGTGGCGACCCGTTCGCGTACGGAGGCGACGCCGTCGACCAGGGCGGCGGCCAGCGGGGTGCGGGCCAGGACGTCCAGGGTGTGCTGCTGTGCGGTCTCGGTAAGGAGGGTGGCGATCTGCTCCAGCGGTGCGCCACGCCAGCTGCCGGTGTCCGGGTCGACGGAGAAGTCGAGCCGGTTCGCCGCCTCGGCCGGATCGCTGATCCGGTAGGTGACGGTGGCCTGGACGGTGACGTCCTGGAAGTCGGCCGTACGGGCGTGGAACGCCATGGCGAGCTCCCGGTCGTCGACCGGCACCTCGGACAGCGCCGCCGACAGCGACCGGTACCAGAAGCTGAGCCCCTGCCCGTCGTGGGCCAGATTGCCGCGCTTGTGGTGGCGGATGTGGGCGGTGGGCGCGGAGCGCAGGTGGCGCCAGCCGAAGCGCCGGGTGATGTCGGCCATGATGAGGACCCCCTTGATTTCGTCATGAAGACGATAAAGGGTGGGCCTGATTAGAGTCAAGGTGACTATTAAAGGGATGTGGGGCGGTGGGTGGCCGTGTACCTGGCCGGGATCTCGCCGCCTCCGTGTACGGCGAGGTCGGCGCCGTTGACGTACGAGGAGAGGTCGCATGCCGGCCAGAGGCAGGCCCGCGCCACATGGGCCCGCCTTGGCGGCGGAGTAGGCGGCGGTGCCCGGCTGCGGGGTGTGGGCGGAGACGCTGCCGATATTGATCACGCTCCCGCCGTCCTGCTGCTCCCGCATCGCCAGGTTCGCCGCCTGGGCCGTGTAGAAGGGGGTGAGGAGGTTGAGCGCGACCACCTTTACCGGATCCCGCAGGTCTGCCACCCGGAAACCGGCCTCGCGCCCGCCCGTCGACGGCAGGGCGGCCGGAGTCGAGCGTCCGCGGACCATGCCGCCCGCGCCGCTCGCCAGGAAGGCTCTCGCGATCGTGGCCCCCGGGCCCCTGGTGCCGCCGGTGACGAGCACGGCCCGTCCGGTGAAGTCCATCGTGTGGGGCTGCTCGTCCATGGTCGGACCTCCTGCGTCGAAATCTACCAAGCGCTTGTTTGGTTTGGCGGAGCGGACGGGGGCCGGGTCGTGACAGGGGGCGGATACACGGCCGGCCGGTGACCTTTGCAGAGGTCACCGGCCGGCCGGGCGGTGCGCCGCCCCCGTCCCCACGGTGCGGCGCGGGTGGACCGTCCCCATCCGCTGGGACAGGCGGTCCACGTCTGTCAGGACTCCGGCGCTCCCGCCCTGAGTCCGAGGCCCGGGAGGATCGCCAGCTCCACGAACCGGGTCAGATACGCGGCGTCGGCGTAACGCCCCTCCAGCAGCGGCCGGGCGCGCAGCACGCCGAGCAGCTGGGCCGCCACGAACTCGGCCGCCGGGAGGTCCGCCGCGATCTCGCCGCGCTCCTGGCCCCGCCGGACCATCGCGTCGATCGCCGCGACCTCCGGCAGGATCAGCGCCTCGCGCAGCGCGCACAGCAGCTCCGGGCTCTGCAGCGCGGCATGGCTGAGGGCGTGCATCAGCGGGGTGTCGCTCCCCGACGCTTCGCCGATCGCCCGCGCGGCCTCCATCAGGTCCCCGGCCAGCGTCCCGGTGTCGATCTTCGGGAGCCGCATCCGCCGGGTGCCGTGGAGCGCGGCCACCACCAGCTCCGGCTTGGAGCCCCACTGCCGGTAGAGCGTCGACTTCCCGCACCGGGTGCGCGAGGCGACGCCCTCCATCGTCAGTGATTCGTAACCGCTCTCCCGCAGCAGTTCCAGCACCGCCGTGTAGAGCTCCTGCGCCCGCTCCGGTGTGATCTTCGACCGGGGGGAGGAGAGGGCTGACTCCGGTACGGAATCGGGCGACGGCATGGGCTGTACCTCCAGCGGCGGTGCGGTGAGGTTCTCGATATGCCAGTGTACCGATACGGCCGTGTACCGATACGCCGACGTATCGGTACACTGGCGTATCGATACGGCGTGGATCGACAGGACCCAGCCGTCCCGCTACCGCTTCGCATCCAAGGGGGCACGGGTGAGACTCGCCCGCACCGAGCCCACGGACCAGGAGCCGGACATACGTGCCCGACCGCCCCTCGTCCGCGAGTTCCTTCTCGTGGCCGGACTCTTCCTGGCCTACAAGTTCGGCCGTCAGGCCGCCAACGGCCATGTCGAGGAGGCGTTCCGCAACGCGGGGAGCGTCTGGGACCTCGAACGTGCCCTGCACCTTCCCGGTGAGGGCGCCGTCCAGGGGCTGCTGCTGCACAGCCAGCCCCTGACCCACGCGGCGAACACCTACTACGCCGCCGTGCACTTCCCGGCCACGGCCCTCTTCCTGGTCTGGCTCTACTGGCGCCGCCCCGCCCACTACGTCCGGTCCCGCCGCGTACTCGCCGCGCTCACCGCCGCGGCCCTGGCACTGCACCTGTTGTTCCCGCTGGCCCCGCCCCGGATGCTCCCGGCCGCCGGGCTCGTCGACACCGGCCAGGTCTACGGGCCGACGGTGTACGGGCAGACGCCCGCGACCGACACGATGGCGAACCAGTTCGCCGCGATGCCCTCGCTGCACGTCGGCTGGGCAGTGATGGTCGCGGTCGGGCTGATCGCCGCCACCCGCTCACGGTGGCGCCGGCTGTGGCTGCTGCACCCGGCGCTCACCCTGTTCGTCGTCGTGGGCACGGCGAACCACTACTGGCTCGACGCGATCGTCGTCGTGGCCCTGCTCGCCGTCGCCCTCGCCGCGTTCCGGCTTCCGCTCCCGGCCCGGACCCTCCCGGCGCGGCTGCCGGAGCCGGGCGCGTGGGGAAGCGGTGACGGGGTTCCGGTGCCCGTGTACGCGAGTGGCGTGCGGTCTGCGATCTCCGAGGTGCCTGTGGCCTCCGGGACGTACGCGGGCGGCGCGCGATGAACGCCACGCTGCTCGCCGTCGCGCTCTCCCTCGTCTCCGCCGGCGCCTACGCGGCCGCCGCCGTCGCCCAGTCCCGGCTCGCCGGGCGTACCGAGCCCGGCACCGGGGTCCTGCGGATGCTGGGCCGGGGTGCATGGTGGTCGGCGGTCGGCCTCAACGCCGCGGGCGCGTTGCTGCACGTCGCCGCGCTCAACTACGGCCCGCTCACCCTGGTCCAGCCCCTGGGTGCGCTCACCCTCGTCGTCGCCGTCCCGCTCGGGGCGCGTGCCGCCGGGCGCCGGGTCGGCCCTACCGAGTGGCGGGGCACCGCCCTGACCCTGCTCGGCCTCGGCGCGCTGCTGCTGACCGCGGGAGGCTCCGCCCCGCACGAGACCCTCAGCCTCCCCGAGGCCCTCGGCGTGGGGGCGGCCACCATGGCGGTCGTCGCCGGGCTCAGCCGGCCCGGGGCCCGGCCGGGGCTGCGGCACGCGGCGGCGTCCGGGATCACCTCCGGTGTCGCCTCCGCGCTCACCCAGACCCTCACGGTCGCCGTCACCGACCACTCCGGCGGCCCGCTGTTCAGCTGGCGGCTGCTGACGGTGGCGCTGCTCGTCTCCGCCTTCGCGATGGGCGGCCTGCTGCTGTCCCAGACCGCGTACCGGGGCGGGCTCGGCGCACCGCTCGCCGTGGTCACCCTCGCCAACCCGGTCGCCGCGGCTGCGATCGGCCTGGCCCTGCTCGGTGAGCGTCTCCAGGGCGGGCCGGTCAGCCTGGTGCCCGCTCTGCTCGGTACGGCGGCGGCCGTGCGCGGGGTGGTCCTCCTCAGTCGGGCCCAGGCGCGGAACGCGGACCCGGGTGAGGCGCCTGGGGGGCCCGCGCCCGTGGCTCCGGTGCCCTCGCGGGTCGTCATCGGCAGCCCTCGTCCCGCGGCCGTCCCGGAACCCCTGGCCGTACGCGCGGGGGGCGCGCCGCACCCGTGACGCCGGGCCGCACCGGGCCCGCACGCGGGACGCCCGGGCCGCACCCCTGAACGCTCCGTGCCCTCAGGCGGTGTCCAGGTCCGCGATCGCCCGGGTCAGCCAGCCGATCCAGAACGTCTCCAGGTCGAGGCCTCCCCGCAGCACGAGATGCCGCAGCCGCCCCTCGTCGGTCGTCGGCGGCGGGGTGAAGTCCCGCTCCTCGATCTCCTCGTACTCCGCCAACTGCCGCTCGTGCAGCGCGAGGTGGCGGCGCAGCTCCGCGCCCATGCCGTGCGTCCCGACGACCGCGGCCGCCCGCATCCGCAGCAGCAGCGGATCGCGGACCGGCCGGGGGTCCTCGGGGTGCGCCACCCAGGCCGCCAGTTCCTCGCGCCCCGCGGGCAGCACCTCGTACTCCTTCTTCTGCCCCCGGGCCGGCGCCGCCGTGGGCAGCGCCCTGATCCGTCCGGCCTGCTCCAGTTTGCCCAGCTCGCGATAGATCTGCTGGTGGGTCGAGGACCAGAAGTAGCCGATCGACCGGTCGAACCTGCGGGTCAGTTCCAGACCCGAGGACGGCTTCTCCAGCAGGGCGGTGAGAATCGCGTGCGGCAGTGACATGACGTGCATCCTAAGGACGGGGGTGCGCGGTGGTACGGGCCCCCGGCGGGGTGGGGTCAGAGCGTGGCGGCCAGCTCCGTGCCCTGGCGGATGGCCCGCTTCGCGTCCAGCTCGGCCGCCACGTCCGCGCCGCCGATCAGATGGACCGGGACGGCCCGCGCGCTCAGCTCCTCGTACAGCTCGCGACGCGGCTCCTGGCCCGCGCACAGCACGACCGTGTCGACCGGCAGCACGCGCCGCTCACCGTCGACGGTGAGGTGGAGGCCCTCGTCGTCGATGAGGTCGTACGAGGCGCCGGCGATCATCTCGACGCCCCGGTGGCGCAGTTCGGTGCGGTGGATCCAGCCGGTCGTCCTGCCGAGCCCCGCGCCGACCTTGGTCGTCCTGCGCTGGACCAGGTGGACCGTGCGCGGCGACTCGGGGCGCTCGGGGGCGCGCAGCCCGCCGCGCTCCGCGTAGGCGGTGTCGACGCCCCACTGCCGGAAGAACGTGTCCGCGTCCAGGCTCGCCGCGTCGCCGCCGTCGGTCAGGAACTCCGCGACGTCGAAGCCGATGCCGCCCGCGCCGACGATCGCGACCCGGTCGCCCACCGGCGCCCCGTCGCGCAGCACGTCCAGGTAGCTCACGACGTTCGGGTGGTCCGTGCCGGGGATCGCCGGGGTACGCGGCTCGACGCCGGTGGCCAGCACGATCTCGTCGAAACCGTCCAGGGTCCCGGTGTCGGCCCGGGTGGAGAGCCGCACGTCGACGTCCAGCTCCGCAAGCCGCGTACGGAAGTAGCGCAGCGTCTCGTCGAACTCCTCCTTGCCCGGCACCCGGCGGGCCACGTTCAGCTGGCCGCCGATCTCGTGCGCCGCGTCGAACAGGGTCACCGCGTGCCCCCGCTCGGCCGCCGTCACCGAGCACGCGAGGCCCGCCGGACCCGCCCCGACCACGGCGACGCGCTTACGGGTCCGGGTCGGGCTGAGCACCAGCTCGGTCTCGTGGCAGGCGCGCGGATTGACCAGACAGGAGGTGATCTTGAGGCTGAAGATGTGGTCCAGGCAGGCCTGGTTGCAGCCGATGCACGTGTTGATCGCGTCCGCCCGGCCCGCCGCGGCCTTCGCGACGAACTCCGGGTCGGCCAGGAACGGGCGGGCCATGGAGACCATGTCCGCCCGGCCCGAGGCGAGGATCTCCTCGGCGACCTCGGGGGTGTTGATGCGGTTGCTCGTCACCAGCGGTACGGAGACCGCGCCGCGGACCTTCTCGGTCACCCAGCTGAACGCGCCGCGGGGTACGGAGGTGGCGATCGTGGGGATCCGCGCCTCGTGCCAGCCGATGCCGGTGTTGATGATCGTCGCGCCCGCCGCCTCGATCTCCCGCGCGAGCGTCACGACCTCGTCCAGCGTCGATCCGCCCGGCACCAGGTCCAGCATGGAGAGCCGGTAGATCAGGATGAAGTCGTCGCCGACCCGCTCACGGACCCGGCGAACGATCTCGATGGGAAGCCGGATGCGGTTCTCGTACGAGCCGCCCCAGCGGTCGGTGCGGTGGTTGGTCGCGGCGACGATGAACTCGTTGATCAGATAGCCCTCGGAGCCCATGATCTCGACGCCGTCGTACCCGGCGAACCGCGCCAGCTCCGCCGCCCGGACGAACTCCTCGATGGTCTCCTCGACCTGCTCGTCGGTGAGCGCGTTCGGGACGAACCCGCTGATCGGGGCCTGGATCGCGCTCGGGGCCACCAGATCCGGGTGGTGCGCGTAGCGGCCGAAGTGCAGGATCTGCATCGCGATCCGGCCGCCCGCCGCGTGCACCGCCGTGGTGATCTCGCGGTGCTGCTCCGCCTCCGCCTCGTCCGTCATCTTGGCCCCGCCGGGGAAGGAACAGGCCCGCTCGCTGGGGGCGATGCCGCCGGTGACCATCAGGCCGACGCCGCCCCGGGCGCGCTCGGCGTAGAAGGCGGCCATCCGCTCGAAGCCGCGCTCGGCCTCCTCCAGACCGATGTGCATCGATCCCATGAGCACCCGGTTGGGCAGGGTGGTGAACCCGAGGTCCAGCGGGCTCAGCAGGGTCGGGTACGGGCTCATCCGGGATCTCCTCCGCAAGGGGTCGTCGCGTCAGTTGTAGACCACGCCGAACCGCTTATGCAACAAGTTGCACAATGATCTGCGTCGCACGCCGGGGCGTGCGGCGTCCGGCCCGTGCCCCGTACGGCGTAGTCGGCCGCGCCCGTCGGCCACCCGCCCACGAGAGTGGGATCCGTATCGGAAATCCCTCGTCACCCCCTCGCCCCGGGAGTCCTCATGGTCTGCTTCAACCGGCGTGATCTCGGTCTGCTCGCCCTGCGCGTCGGCACCGGCGCGGTGCTCGCCGCCCACGGCAGCCAGAAGCTGGCCGGCTGGTTCGGCGGCGGAGGCATCCAGGGCACCACGGCGGCGATGGAGGCGATGGGGTTCCACCCGCCCAAGCACAGCGCCGTGGCCGCCGGGCTCGGCGAGGCGGGTGGCGGTGTGCTGCTGGCGCTGGGGCTCGCCACTCCGGCGGCGGGCGCGGCGGCCGCCGGGGCGATGGCCGGTGCGGTGGCCGTGCACGCACCGGCGGGCTTCTTCGCCCAGGGCGGCGGCTACGAGTACCCGGCGTTCCTCGGGTTCACCGCCGCGGCCATCGGTCTGGCCGGCCCCGGGCGCTACTCCGTGGACCACGTCACCTGCCATGTCTTCGACCGGCCCTGGATGGTCGCGCTGGCCTTCGCGGGCAGCGCGGCCGCGGCCGCCGCGGTGGTCGGCAGGCGGGCGAAGGGACAGGCGGCCCAGAAGCAGGAGACGTCCTGATGAGCGAGGACCCGTCCCGGGCCGCTGATCCGTCCGGCTTCGGGCAGGGGCCCGGTCAGGGCGATACGCCGTGGCAGCGCGGCGACGGTCCGGCCGGGCGCGCTCCCGCGCCCGACCCGGACAGCCTCTGGGTGACCGGCGGTGTGCTCTTCGCCGGGGTGCTGATGCTCTGCCAGGGCGCCGTCGCGGCCCTGGAGGGCATCGCGGCCCTGGCCGACGGTGACGTCTACGGCGACGTCGGCGAGTACGTCTACCGCTTCAGCCTCGACGGCTGGGGCTGGATCCACCTGGTGCTCGGCGTCTGCGTCGCCGTCACCGGGGCGGGACTGCTCAAGGGGGCGCGATGGGCCAGAGTGGCCGGCATCGTCTTCGCCTCCCTGAACCTCTTCGCGCACTTCCTCTTCCTGCCGTACGCGCCCCTCTGGTCGGTGATCGTCATCGCCCTGGACATCTTCGTGATCTGGGCGCTCGCCGCCTACCGGGACCCGGGCCGGGCGCCCGGGGACGCGCTGCGGCGGCCTTGATGCCTCAGGACCTCCCGCGGCTCAGCGCCCCCGGCCACCACGCCTTCGGCCCGATGTCCCGGACCAGCGCCGGGACGAGGAGCGACCGGACGACCAGCGTGTCGAGCAGGACGCCGAAGGCCACGATGAACGCGATCTGGACCAGGAACGCCAGCGGGATCACGCCCAGCGCCGCGAAGGTGGCCGCCAGGACGACACCCGCCGAGGTGATGACCCCGCCGGTCGTGGTCAGCCCGCGCAGGATGCCCTCCCGGGTGCCGTGGCGCAGCGACTCCTCCCGGACCCGGGACATCAGGAAGATGTTGTAGTCGACGCCCAGGGCGACCAGGAACACGAATCCGTACAGCGGAACCGATGAATCCGTGCCGCTGAAGCCGAACACATGGGTGAAGGCCAGCGAGGAAATGCCCAGCGTGGCCAGGAAGTTCAGCGCCACCGTCGCCACGAGCAGCACCGGCATGAGCAGCGACCGCAGCAGGAAGACCAGGATCACCAGGATGATCGCCAGCACCACCGGCACGATCAGCATGCGGTCGTCCTCGGCCGTGCGCTGGGTGTCGTACTGCTGCGCGGTGTAACCGCCGACCAGGGCGTCCGATCCCGGTACCGCGTGGACCGCGGTGCGCAGCGCGGCGACCGCCTCCTTGGCCCCGTCGCTGTCCGCCGCGTCCTCGAGCGTCGCGTCGATGCGGACCTTGCCGTCGACGACGAGAGGTTCGCCGCCCGGCCGCCCGCCCGCGCTCACCGGCACGGCCGAGTCCACCCCGTCGGTACGCTCGGCGGCCTCGGTCACCTCGGGCAGGCGGTCCGCCGCGGCGATGATCACCGCCGGATTGCCCGAGCCGCCGGGGAAGTGCTCGCTCAGCGCCTCCTGGGCGGCCACGGACGGGGCGTCGTTGACGAAGATCTCGTCGAGCGGCACCCCCTTGGAGGTGAGCGTCGGGGCGAAGGCGGCACAGGCGATCAGGGCCGCCAGGGTGATCGCCCAGACCTTGCGGGGCGCCCGGTCGACGAGGGCCGCGACCCTGTGCCAGATGCCGTGGCCACCGGACACCTGGTCCTCGGCGGGCTTGGGCTTCGCCGGCCAGTAGGCGGTCCGGCCGAGCAGGACCAGTGCGGCGGGCAGGAAGGTGAGAGCGCTCAGGACGGAGCAGACGATGCCGATCGCGCCCACGGGGCCGAGGGCCCGGTTGTTGGTGAGGTCGCTCAGCAGCAGCGCGAGCAGACCGGCCGCGACGGTCGCGGCGCTCGCCGTGATCGGACCGAAGGACTCGCGCAGCGCGACCCGCATCGCGGCGAACCGGTCGCCATAAACGGCGAGTTCCTCCCGGAACCGGGCGGTGAGCAGCAGCGCGTAGTCCGTCGCCGCGCCGATCACCAGGATCGACAGGATGCCCTGAACCTGGCCGTCCACGCGCACGATGTCGTGGTCGGCGAGGACGTAGACGATCGCACAGGACAGACCGAGGGCGAAGACCGCGCCGAGGATGATGACGAAGGGCAGCAGCACACTGCGGTAGACCAGCAGCAGGATGACCAGCACCGTGATCAGGGCGACCCCGAGCAGCAGCCCGTCGATGCCCGCGAAGGCGTCGGACAGATCCGCCTGGCTGGCGGCCGGCCCTGCGAGCTGGACCGTCGTACCGGACACGGACGCGCCCGCCTTCTCGACCTCCTCCAGCACCGTCGGCAGCTCGTCCCCGAGGTCCGGGCTCAGCTGCACGATGCCCTGGAGCGCGAGGCCGTCTTCGGCCGGCAGCGCGGGGGAGGGGGTACCGACGACGCCGTCGCTCCCGGCGAGCGAGGCGAGGGCGCCGGTGGCGGCCTCGCGCTGCTCGCCGTCGACCGGGGCGTCCTTCTTCGCCGAGGTCCAGACGAGGATGACCGGCAGGGTCTCGTTCTGCTGGAACGCCTTCTGGGCTTCGATGACTTGCGTGGACTCGGCGTTCTGGGGCAGGAAGGCTGCCTGGTCGTTGGTGGCGACCTCGCCGAGCTTTCCGGCATACGGTCCGAGTCCGCCGCCGATGCCGAGCCAGGCGATCAGCAGGACGACGGGGACCAGCCAGCGGACCGACCGTGCAGGGGTGGGCATGTCTCTCCCGAGGGGTGGAGATGTCTCATCGGTGAACAATCTCAATCGTTGAAATACATTACGCGACGGCTCGCCCGGGAGTTCGTACGGGGGGTGGAGGGGCCCGCGGGCGGGAGGGTTGTTCAGCGACGCGCCGGAGGCACCTCGGCCATTTCCTCGTTCATCGCGGCGAGGAAGCGCAGCACAGTCGTCAGTTCGCCCTCGCTGAACCGTGCTCGGGCCCGTGCCGTGGCCTCGGCGAGCGGCATGAAGTAGTCGCGGGCGACGGTCCGGGCGCTCGGCTCGTAGTACACGTGCACCACCCGGCGGTCGGCGCTCTCCCGGGCCCGGCGGATGTGCCCGGCCCGCTCCAGCCGGTCCAGGCAGGCGGTCACCGCACCGGAGGTGAGGCCCAGATGCTCCCGCAGAGCCCCCGGCGTCAGGGGCGACGGGGCGTCGAGGATGGCCCCGAGCGCGCTCACGTCCGTGGGGTGCAGTCGCTGGTTCACCGCGAACCCGTGGGTCATCCGGTTGATCTCGCCGTTCATCCGGCGCAGCTCGACCGCGAAGGCCTGGAGGTCTGCGAGCGGCGCCTCGGAATCCGAGGCGCCGCTCCGGTTCGGTCGGTCGTCGGCGTGTCTCACGCCTTCAGCGTATAGAACCCCCGTTCAGGTGCCCGCGGTGTCATGAGGACGGCGGCATGAGCACCGTGTCGACCAGGTTCACCGTGGCGTTGGCCGTCGGCACGTTGCCGCAGACGATCTTCGAGGAGTCGTTCACCGTGAACTCGGTGCCGGAGCCCTTCGTCGTGAGGTCGCTTCCTTCCAGCGTCTTGAAGGTGCCGTCCTCCATCTGCTGCGTGGTGACCTTCTCGCCCACCACGTGGTACGTCAGCACCTTGGTGAGCTGGGCCTTGTCGTTCAGGAGTGCCTCCAGATCCGCCTGCGGGATCTTCTCGAAGGCGGCGTTGGTCGGCGCGAACACCGTGATGTCCTTCGCGTTGTTGAGGGTGTCGACCAGACCGGCCTTCTTCACCGCCTCGACGAGAGTGGAGAGCTCGGGGTTGTTGGACGCGGCGGTGGCGACCGGGTCCTTCGCCATGCCTTCCAGGCTGCCCGCACCCTCCTTCGGTACGGAGGCGCATGCGGGCCCGTACGGCTCTGCTGGGGCCTCGGCCTGCGCCTGGGGGGCGAAGAACGCCAGAGAGGCGGGAAAGGCGAGGGCGGCGGCGGCCGCCGCGGTGCGCTGCAGGCGGGTGATCGTCATGATGTCTCCTCCGGCGAGCGAGGGGGCTTCTCCATCGCCCCGTGAGTCTTCTGCGTCCCTTCCACACTGACCCGCGACCTCTCGCCGCGCCTGTCGCGTCGTTTCTGCGTCGAAAGGGCCTCGGGGGACTTCACCGGGTCGGCCCGGGATCCTCACGGCATCGATCCGGGACCTTCACTGCATTGATCCGACGTACGGGGGCAACCGGGTGACATGAATAGCCGTTCAGTAACAGCGCAGGGGCGTGGCCAGGCACGGCGGGCCGCGAACAGTGACGCCATGGAGGCGGCGGGTCGCGCCGGGTTCGTCGCCCGCGGGGTGATCTACGTTCTCGTGGGCCTGCTCGCCCTGCGGATCGCGTTCCCCGGAGGAGATGAGAAGCAGGCCGACCGGGGCGGTGCGGTCGCGGAGATAGCCGAGAAGCCCTTCGGTACGGCCCTGCTGTGGGTGCTGGGCGTAGCCGTGGCGGGCATGGCGCTGTGGCGCCTTTCCGAAGCGCTGTTCGGCGGTGCCGGGCCCGACGAACACAAGCCGCGCAAGCGGGCCATGGCGGCCGGCCGTGCGGTCTTCTACGCCTTCGTCGCCTACTCGGTGCTCTCCTTCGCCGCCGGAAGCTCCGGCAGCGGCGGAGGCTCGTCCGACCAGCAGTCGCAGGACATCACCGCCAAGGCGCTCGGCTGGCCGGGCGGTCAGTGGATCGTCGGGATCGGCGGCGCCGTGGTGGCCGGCGCGGGCCTGTGGATCGCGGTCCGGGCGATCATGCGCAAGTACCGCAAGCACCTGAAGCTGTCGCAGATGTCCCGCCGGGTCCGCCAGGCCGTGGACGTCACGGGGGTGTTCGGCGGAGCGGCCCGCGGCAGTGTCTTCGCCGCGGCGGGGGCGTTCGCCATAGCCGCCGCCATCGAGCACAAGCCCGACAAGTCCAAGGGGATGGACGACACCCTGCGCTCCTTCGCCGACACCCCGGTCGGCCCGTGGCTGCTGGTGCTCATCGCCCTCGGACTGGTCGCCTTCGGCGTGTTCTCCTGGTTCAACGCCCGCTACCGCAAGGTCTGAGCAGACCCGTCACCCAGCGGGCCTCCCGCCGCCGCCCTCCTGCGGGCGGCGGCTTCGCGTGCGGCCTGCTCGGGGTGGCGCCGACGCCAGTACGGGTTGTCGTGCGGGAGGCCGCCGGTCACCCGCCCGTACATCCCGAACGTGAGGATCAGCAGCCCCATCACGAAACTGAAGATGACGTTCGCCATGCTGAAGTCCAGGATGTTCGCGGCCCGGTCCAGGATGAAGATGTGGACGAAGCCGCTGAGCAGGAAGAGCGAGCCGACGGTCATGTTCACCGTGGAGGCGACATTGCCGCCCACCACCGCACCGGTGATCAGCACCGCGCCGACGAGCAGCGAGATCAGGCTGAGAAGCCCGTTGGACGTCATCCCGGCGATCTGGCTGCCATCGGTGTCGAAGAAGCTCAGCTGGTTCGCGAAGCCGAGAGAGCCGAACACCATCAGGATCGCTCCGCAGAGCGCTGCGCCGATCCGGTACACCGCCGCCAGCCGGTGATCGGTGGGCAGCTCGTCGCTCAGTTTCATGGCCGTCTCCCGTTTCCTCGCGCCGCACGGCGGACGTGGTCCGTGATCAACAGCGAACCGCGCGCGTACGCGCTGAGCAACATGCGTCGTTTTTGCGCCGTATGTTTGCTATATGAGTGTATCCACTGGTATGGCTGCGCACGTCTTGTGTAACGGTGGTCTGACCACGGGTGCGGTGGCCCGCCTCCTGGGCGTCGCGCCGACGACGCTGCGCTCGTGGGACCGCCGCTACGGCATCGGGCCGGCCGCACGGGAGGACGGGCGCCACCGCCGCTGGACCGAGGCGGACATCGCCGTGCTGCGGAACATGTGCGCCCTGACGAGCGCCGGTCTGGCCCCGGCCGAGGCCGCCCGTACCGTCCTGGCCGGACCGTCCGGCGCGAGGCCGTCGGACGGCCGCATCGCGGGCGTCCGATCGTCCGGCACGGGACTGCCGGGCACCGGAGCGTCGCCACGGGCACTCTCGGGATCCGGATCGACGGGCGCCGGGTCGTCCGGAGTCCCGGCTGCGCCCCGCCCGGCGCCCGCTTCCCGGCCTCCCGAGCCGCTTCCGGTCGGCCGGGCCCGCCAGGAGTGCCGCGGTCTGGCCCGGGCCGCGGCCCGGCTGGACGCGCCGGCCCTGGACGAGCTGCTCACGGCGGTGCTCGACCGCTACGGACTCCCGGCCGCCTGGGACGAGGTGATGATGCCGGTGCTGCACGCGGTGGGCCGTAAGTGGGAGACGGCGGGGGAGCGGTACATCGAGGTCGAGCATCTGTTGTCGTGGCACGTCTCCGGCGCGCTGCGCGGGGTCGCGGCCGGCCGGGCCCCCGCCCCCGGCGCGGGCCTCGCCCTGCTGGCCTGCGCGCCCGGCGAGACCCATACCCTCGCCCTGGAGGCCCTCGCCGCGACCCTCGCCCAACAGGGCCTGCCGGTCCGCATGTTCGGTGCGGCCCTGCCCGCCGAGGCGCTGGAGGACGCGGTCCGGCGCACCGGCCCCGCCGCGGTGGTGCTCTGGGCGCAGTCCCGGAGGACGGCGAGCCCCGCGCTCGTGGCCCGGTTGGACGCGCTCGAATGGGGCGTGCGGGGCGCGCGCAGGCGTCCCGTCGTCTGCGCGGCCGGACCCGGCTGGGCGGGGCGGCAGCCGCCGGGGGCCCGGCGCCTGTCCGGGCTGGCCGACGCGGTGGACGCCCTGGCCGCGCTCTGAGGGGTCCGGTGGACGCTCCAGCGGACCCGGGGCCTCGCCCCGCCGGACACCCCTGTCCCCGCCGTCAGCCCAGGAAGTCCGACAGGCCCGTCAGGAGCCGCTCCACATCCTCCGCGTCGTTGTACGCCGACAGCCCGACGCGCAGGCCGCCGCTCTCGCCGAGCCCCAGGTGCCGGGATGCCTCCAGGGCGTAGAACGACCCGGCGGGCGCGTGCACCCCGGAGCGGGCGAGGGCACGGTAGGCGTCCCTCGCGTCCCGGCCCTCGAAGGTGAGCAGGAGGGTGGGGGTGCGTTCGGCGGCCCGCGAGCGCACCGTCACCCCGCCCAGATCGCGTACCCCCTTCTCCATGCTCTCCCGCAGCGCGGTCTCGTGGGACTCGATCGCCGCGTACGCCGACAGCAGCCGCTCGCGACGCCCCGCGAGCCCCGTGGCCGCTACGGTGCCCAGCTCCGCGATGAAGTCCACCGCCGCACGGGTCCCCACCATCAACTCGTACGGGAGCGTGCCGAGTTCGAAGCGCTCCGGTACGGCGTCGGTGGACGGCGCAAGCTTCTCCGGGCGGAGGGTGTCGAGCAGTTCCGGCCGAGCGGCCAGCACCCCGTGGTGGGGGCCGAAGAACTTGTACGGGGAGCAGACGAGGAAGTCCGCCCCGAGCCGCTCCAGGTCCACCGCGCGGTGCGCCGTGAGGTGGACCCCGTCCACGTACAGCAACGCGCCTGCCGTGTGGGCGAGTCGGGCGACGGCCGGGATATCGGGCCGGGTGCCGATCAGATTGGAGGCGCCGGTCACCGCGACCAGCCGGGTCCGCCCGGTGATCTGCGCGCCGACGGCCTCCGGAGGCAGTTCGCCGGTCGCCGGGTCGAAGTCTGCCCACCGCACCACCGCCCCCATCCGCTCGGCCGCCTGCACCCACGGGCGGATGTTGGCGTCGTGGTCCAGCCGGCTCACCACCACTTCGTCCCCCGGCTGCCATGTCCGGGCCAGCATGCGCGAGAAGTCGTAGGTGAGCTGGGTGGCGCTCCGGCCGAACACGATCCCGCCCGGATCCGCGCCCAGCAGATCCGCCATCGCCTGCCGGAATTCCCGGACGATCTCCTCCGCGTTGACCTCTCCGGGCAGAGTGGAGCCCCGGTTGGACAGCGGGCGGCTCATCGCCTCGCCGATCGCGGCGACGACGGAGGCCGGGGTCTGGGTGCCGCCGGGGCCGTCGAAGTGCGCCGTACCGGAGCGCAGGGCGGGGAACTGTGCGCGCACCGCGCTGACGTCGTACGACAAGGAGGCTCCTCGGTTCGCTGATGGCTGCCGGATCTCGCCGCGATCATCGCAGGGCGGAGCCCTCCGGCGGAAGGAGCGCGGGGCCATGCCGCCGCGCACGGGCTGGTGAGGAGCGCGCGGCGACACCGTTTGCGCGCGGGCGCGCGGCTCGCCGCTCCGACGTACGCCCGAGCGTGGGAATTCTTCTCCCGGCGCACCGTAATGCGCCGTCTCCCGGCATAGCGATGATCCTACGAAGAAATGTCCCCGAAACGTGACCTCGCTCGGTTGTGCGATCCTTTCCGTATGGCTTCCGGGAACAAAAGCGCCGGTCGATTTATCTCGGTCGGGCGTGGTTAAAGCCATGGGATCGGGAAATAGATGATCTGGGCTGATGGGGTCGGGGGCATCAGTTCACGCCACGGCCGAATTTCATCGGAGCCGGGTGTCTGAAAGGCGTCAGCGCGGGGCCATGGTCGCCCCGGAGTTCACCGAGGCTCTCAGGGCCGCGGCCTGCGCTGATGCGGAACAATTGATCTCTCTCCCAGTTGCGTTCCCTTGTGGGGGTCACGTATGGACGAGCGCGAGTGCGCCGCCGATGGCGAAATCCATTCGGCCGACTATTCGGTTTCCGGGACGGGGGTGGTAAGGAATTCGGCGTCCCGCATTCTCCGTGTCGTCGCCTACCCCGTCCTCCTCCTCGCGGTCGTGGGCGTTGCGGCGTTCGCATTGCGTCTGCGATGGGATCCGGCATGGGTGGGACCGCTTTTCCTCATCGGGGTGATCGCCTATCTGGCGCTCCTGGAGCGCTTGATTCCTTACGACCCGGACTGGCACCCCGGAAAGGACGAGTGGCGCTGGTACGGCATCTACTTCCTGCTCACCATGGCCGGAAGCGGACTGGCGCAGCTGCTGGTCGCTCTGGCCGTCGGCCTGATCTCGCCGGAGGAACCGGCCCGCCACCTCTGGGCCGAGATCCCCGGCGCCCTCCTCACCGGATCGCTGGTGAGCTACGCCGTGCACCGGCTGGGCCATCGGAACGCCCTGCTCTGGCGCCTGCACGGGGTGCATCACGTGCCGGAGAAGGTCAACGTCGCCAACAACGGGGTCAACCACGTGCTGGACATCGTCCTGGCGCAGAGCCTCGTCCAACTGGCCCTGGCCCTCGTCGGCTTCTCGCGCCCCGCCGTCCTGGTGGCCGGCCTCTTCGTCGCCGCGCAGGGCTACTTCGTCCACGCCAACATCGACGTCCGCATCGGCCCGCTCAACCATCTGCTGGCCGGCCCCGAGCAGCACCGCCTGCACCACAGCACCGATCTGTCCGAAGCCGGCCACTACGGCTCCGACCTGTCGTGCTGGGACCACCTCTTCGGCAGCTTCACCTGGCGCCCCGGCCGCGAACCCACCGCCGTCGGCCTGCACGATCCCGCCTCGTTCCCCGAAACCGGCGAGATCCTCGCAGCCCTTCTGCACCCCTGGCGACGCAGACCCGCCCCGCGCCCCGGACCGGAGTGACCGCCGCCCCCGCCTCGTGCTTCACCACGAATCACCGCACCACGACCTGAGGAGTTCGAATGGCCGACGCGAACAGCCGGGCGTTACGGGACAAGGTGGCGATCATCGGGATGGGCTGCCGCCTGCCCGGCGGCGCCTCGGACCACCGCTCGTTCTGGCGGAACCTGGTGGCGGGCAAGGACTGCATCGTCCCCACCCCGCCCGACCGGTACGACGTCCGCACGCTCGGCAGCCGGTTCCGCGACAAACCCGGGCGCCTCGTCGGCGGCCGCGGCGGATACATCGACGGCTTCGACGAGTTCGACCCCGCCTTCTTCGGCATCAGCCCCCGCGAGGCCGACCACATGGACCCGCAGCAGCGGAAGCTCCTCGAAGTGGCCTGGGAGGCGCTGGAGGACGGCGGCCAGCGCCCCGCCGACCTCGCCGGAGGCAACGTCGCCGTCTACGTCGGCGCCTTCACCCTGGACTACAAGATCCTGCAATTCGCCGATCTGGGCTTCACCTCGCTGGCCGCCCACACCGCGACCGGGACCATGATGACGATGGTCTCGAACCGCATCTCGTACTGCTTCGACTTCCGCGGCCCGAGCCTGTCCGTCGACACGGCGTGCAGCTCCTCCCTGGTCGCCGTCCACCTCGCGTGCCAGGCACTGCACAACGGGGAGACCGACCTCGCACTGGCCGGCGGCACCCTGCTGCACATGGCCCCGCAGTACACCGTCGCCGAGACGAAGGGCGGGTTCCTGTCGCCCGAGGGCCGCTCCCGTACGTTCGACGCCGCCGCCGACGGCTACGTACGGGCCGAAGGCGTCGGCCTCGTCGCGCTGAAGCGGCTGGACGACGCCGTACGGGACGGGGACCGGATCCACGCGGTGATCCTGGCCAGCGGCGTCAACCAGGACGGCCACACCAACGGCATCACCGTGCCCAACCCGGACGCCCAGGTCGACCTGATCCGCCGGGTCTGCGCCGAGGCGGGCATCACCCCCGGCGACCTCCAGTACATGGAGGCGCACGGCACCTCCACCCCGGTCGGTGACCCGATCGAGGCGAACGCCCTGGCCCGCGCGCTCGCCGTCGGACGGGCTCCCGGCGCCCGCGCCTATGTCGGCTCGGTCAAGACCAACATCGGCCACACCGAATCCGCGGCCGGGATCGCCGGGCTGATCAAGACCGTGCTGAGCATCGAGCACCGCACGATCCCGCCCCACATCAACCTGGAGAACCTCAACCCCGCCATCGACCCGGCGACCCTGCCCTACGAGATCCCCACCCGGCCCACCGACTGGCCCGCTCACGATGGGCCCGCCCGCGCCGGGGTGAACTCCTTCGGTTTCGGCGGTACCAACGCCCACGTCGTCCTGGAGGAGGCCCCGCCGCAGGTTCCCCCGGCCCCCGGGAGCACCGCGTCTTCCGGGCGGCGCTGGAGCATCCTGCCGCTCAGCGCCCGCCGCCCGGGCGCCCTCGCGGAGATGGCGGCCGGGATCCGGGCCGAGCTGGCGGGCGACAACGGCCCGGCCGTGGCCCTCGACGACCTCGGCCACACCCTGGCCCACCGCCGCCAGCACCTGCCCGAACGGCTGTGTGTCGTCCACTCCTCCCGCGCCTCTCTCGACGAGGCCCTGGCCGCCCACGAGCGGGGCGAGCCGCACCCCCGGGTCGTTCACGGCCGGGCCCGGGACGCCGCCGACCGCAAGCTGGTCTGGGTCTTCACCGGCATGGGCCCCCAGTGGTGGGGCATGGGCCGGCAACTCCTGGAAGCGGAACCGGTCTTCCGGGACGCCGTCACCGCGTGTGACCGCGCGCTGCGGGAGTTCGCCGACTGGTCCCTCGTCGAGGAGCTGACCGCCGACGCATCCCTCTCCCGGATGACCGAGACCTGGCTCGCCCAGCCCGCGAACTTCGCCGTACAGGTCGCCCTGGCCGCCCTGTGGCGGTCCCACGGGGTGCGCCCCGACGCCGTGGTCGGCCACAGCACCGGCGAGATCGCCGCCTTCCACGCGGCAGGCGTCTACTCCCTGCGGGACGCGGCCAGGATCGTCGTGCACCGCAGCCGCCTCCAGCAGACCCTGGCCGGCACGGGCACCATGCTCGCCGTCAGCCTGTCCGAGGACGAGGCGGAGCGCCGGGTGCGCCCCTACCGCGACCGGGTCTCCATCGCCGCCGTCAACAGCCCCACCGCGATCACCCTGGCCGGGGACGAGGCGGCGCTGACCCTGCTGGCCGAAGAGCTGCGGGCCGAGCAGCAGTTCGCGAAGTTCCTCACCGTGGAAGTGCCTTACCACAGCGGAGGCATGGAACGTATCAAGAACGAACTGCTGGCAGAACTAGCACCGTTGGAGCCGCGTCCCACCCAGGTGCCGCTGTATCTCACCGGGGACGAAGGGGTCGCCCGGGGCGAGGAGCTCGACGCCGCCTACTGGTGGAAGAACGTC